>NZ_JAVKPP010000006.1:0-276644 GCF_040980965.1 Kocuria sp. CPCC 205231
CAGCGCGACCCGCGGATACATCGCGTCCACGATGCACGTGGCGAACAGGGCGATTCTCATGCGACCTCCGGAGTCGGGAGCGGGAAGACGGGACGACGACGCCGGGCCGCCTGTGGTCTGACCATGCTAGACCGGTGAACCCCGTCACACAATCGACCGGCGCAACGATCGCGCTACCTCGGGAGAGCGGTTGGCCGTGTGACGTGGCTCATGTACTCTTCGTGGTCAGACCATTGTGGTCCGACCATAGCCGTGACGCGTTCCCCGTCGGCCACGCACCGTTCCGTCCGTCCCCGTCCCTGGGAGTCCGAGTGACCACCTTTACCGCGATGACCGATGCCGTCGGCGGGAGCGTCGCGCTCTCCGCCCTCGTCGGCACCATCCCTCTGCTCACGTTCTTCGTCATGCTGCTGGGCGTCAAGGCCCGCGCCCACGTCTCGGGCGCCACCGCGCTGCTGGCGGCGATCGTCGTCGCCGTCCTGGCCTTCGGCATGCCGCTCTCCCTCACACTGCTCTCCGCCACCCAGGGCGCGGTCTACGGCCTGTTCCCCATCGTGTGGATCGTGGTCATGGCGCTGTGGTTCTACCAGGTGACCGTCCTCAGCGGCCGCTTCGAGGACCTGCGAACCATCTTCGACACCATCGGCGGCGGGGACCTGCGCATCCAGGCCGTGCTCATCGCGTTCTGCTTCGGCGGCCTGCTCGAGGCCCTCGCCGGCTTCGGCGCGCCCGTCGCGATCACCGCGACCATGATCCTGGCGCTGGGGCTCAAGCCCCTGAAGACGGCCACCGTGGTGCTCATCGCCAACACCGCGCCCGTGGCGTTCGGCGCGATCGCCATCCCGATCACCACCGCCGGCGTGCTGACCGGCCTGGATCCCGCGCGGATCGGCGCGGTCGTCGGCCACCAGGCGCCGTTCTTCGCGGTCATGGTGCCGTTCATCCTGCTGTTCATCATCGACGGCGTGCGCGGGCTCAAGGAGGCGTGGCTGGCCGCGCTGGTCATCGGCGTCTCCTTCGCGGTCGCCCAGTGGTGGTGCGCCACGTACTTCTCCTACGAGCTCACCGACGTGGTTGCCTCCCTCACCGGCCTGGCCGCCGCGGTGATCCTCCTGCGCTTCTGGCGCCCCAAGGGCGCCGACGCCGTCCGCACCCGCCTCGGCGTGGAGAAGCCTCCCGCGCCCGAGGGGCTGACCCCGGCACGCGTGTGGATGGCCGTGCTGCCCTACGTCCTGGTGGTTGCGGTCTTCGGCCTGGCCAAGCTGTGGACCCTCGGCGTGAGCATCCCGGGGGCCCTGGCCGCCACCGACATCTCCATCCCCTGGCCGGGCCTGCACGGGCACCTCCTCAACGCAGCCGGCGAGCCGGTCACGAGCACCATCTACAAGTTCCAGTGGCTCTCCAGCCCGGGCACGCTGCTGCTGATCACAGGCCTGCTCGTCGCCGTCATCTACTCGGTGTTCCACGGCAACGGCCGCTTCCGGCTCTCGGTGGGCAACGCCGTGGCGGAGATCGGGCGCTCGTTCTGGAAGATGCGCTTCTCCGCCCTGACCATCATGAGCGTGCTCTCCCTGGCCTACGTCATGAACACGTCCGGCCAGACCATCTCGATCGGCACCTGGGTGGCCGGTCTGGGCGCGGCCTTCGCGTTCCTCTCCCCCGTGCTCGGCTGGCTGGGCACCGCGGTCACCGGCTCCGACACCTCCGCCAACGCGCTGTTCTCCAACCTCCAGAAGACCGCCGCCGAGGGCACCGGCCTCGATCCGCACCTCATGACGGCGGCGAACACCTCCGGCGGCGTGGTGGGCAAGATGATCTCGCCGCAGTCCCTGGCCATCGCCGCGACCGCGGTGGGCATGGAGGGCAAGGAGTCCGCCATCTTCCGCTCGGTCATCTGGTGGTCCCTCGGCCTGCTCCTGCTGCTGTGCACCCTGGTGTTCCTGCAGTCCAACGTGCTGGCCTGGATGCTCCCGACCTCCTGAGCACAACGCCCCGGGGCCCCGCTGGACCGATCGGTCCGGCGGGGCCCCGCCGCCTCCCTAGACTGGTCCGCGTCCCGCCCACCCTCTGAGGAGCCCCCCGTGCCCGCAGCCGCACGCATGTACACCGTCGTCCTCGACTGGCTCGAGGAGCGCCTGCGCACGGGCGAGATCTCGGTGGGCGACAAGCTGCCCGGGGAGCGCCACCTGGCCGAGGAGTTCGGCATCTCCCGCGCCTCGGTGCGGGAGGCGATCCGGATCCTCGACGCCATGGGACTGGTCCGCTCGTCGACCGGGTCCGGGCCGAACGCGGGGGCGATCGTCATCGCGGAGCCCTCGGCCGCGCTCGGGTGGGCGCTGCGGATGCACGTGGCCAACCGGTCGCTGCCGGTGCGGGACCTCGTGCAGACCCGGCTGCTGCTCGAGACCCAGTCCGCCCGCGAGGCGGCCGCCGCGGCGGAGACCCCGTGGCGGGCGGCGGTGCTCGGGCGCGCCGCGGAGCTCGTGGCCGCCATGGAGGACCCGGACCTGCCGGACGAGCACTTCCACGCCCACGACGCGCAGTTCCACATCCTGCTCGCCTCCCTGGCCGGCAACGTGGTGGTCGAGACGATCATGACCTCACTGCGCCAGGCCACCATCGGGTACGTGCAGGAGACCGTCGCCGGTCTGGACGACTGGCCGCAGGTGCGCCGCACCCTGCAGGAGCAGCACCGAGAAATCCTGCGCGCCTTCCAGGAGCGCCGGGGCGAGGACGCCGCCGCCGCACTGCGGGAGCACATCACCTGGTTCTTCGGCCACAGCGTCGCCGCTCAGGAGGGGTAGGGCCGGCGGGCGTGACCGGACGACCCTGAGGGCTCCGACCCCCGGGCCCGGCGGAACGACCCGGCAGAGGCCCCGGACGCACGAGAACGGCCCCACCGGTTCCGGTGGGGCCGTTCTCGTCTGCCAGGTCTGCGGAGCAGATGTTGCACGGTAGGGGGCCATCGGCCGAGGGGGGGTGCAAGGTGATCCAGGCCTTGCGCGGCCACATCCCGGGTCCAGGGGGGACTGTCCCGGGGCGGCCCCCTACCGTGAGCAGGTCGGTGGACCATCCGGTCCGGGGCTCGGCCTCATGGGGGGTTGGGCCGTGCGCCGTAGGGATGTCTCTCACTCATCCACCGACTTTTCTTCTCTGCTCGCACTGATCACTATGCCGGGTTTGCTAATGCAGATGAATGCACTTTCGTCTACAACTTTCCTGGACTTCCGTCCGGACCGGGACTGCGGACGGGGCCCCAGACTCAGAGATCGCGCAGCTGCGGATCGACGAGCCCGCTCTGGTACGCCTTGATCAGCGCCTGCACCCGGTCGCGGACGCCGAACTTCTCACAGACCCGCCCGAGGTAGGCCTTCACGCTGCCCTCGGAGACGTGCATCTGCTCGGCGATCTCCCGGTTGCTCAGCCCTTGCGCCAGGAGCGTCACGGTCTCCATCTCCCGGTCGGTCAGCAGGGAGCGCAGGCCGCTGTCCGCCGACCGCGCCGGCTGCTGCTGGTCCGGCACGGAGATGACGTTGTCCGCGAGCGCGCGGGCGATCGCCGGGGAGAGAGCGATCTCGTCGTTGAGCACCTGGTTCACGGCGTCGATGATCTCGTCCGGACGGGCGTCCTTGACGAGATAGCCGGCCGCGCCGGCCCGGAGGGCGGGCACCACGAACTCCAGCGTGGAGAACGTGGTGAGGGCCAGCACCTTGGAGCGGGGACTGCGCGAGGTGATCTCCCGGGTGGCCTCGATCCCGTCCATCACGGGCATCTTCATGTCCATCAGCACCACATCCGGGTCGATGGCCAGACATCGGTCCACGGCCTCGCGTCCGTTGGAGGCGGTGCCGATCACCTCGAAACCGGGCTCGGCCGAGAAGAAGGACTTCAGGGCCTCCAGCATCAACGGCTGGTCGTCCACGACAAGCACTCTGCAATCAGTCACTCGCACAGTCTATTTTTCGATGTCCCCCAAAGTGCAACACGTCATATTCGACAAAAGTCACAAATGGTCTGGACAAAGGTCGATAGGCTCGTCCGGTTAACGTTGGCAAAATGGAAACTACCAGGGCAGCACACCCCCCTCGCGACTGGGAGATCTCTCCCCCCACCCCGGCCGCAACCCCCCGATCCGGTGCTGTCCTCGTGATCCAAGGAGCCCCCCATGTCCAAGAAGAAGCTTGCCACCGCTGTTGCCTCTGCCGCCCTCGCCGCGTCCTTCATCGTCGGCCCCGTGGCCCCCGCGAACGCCGGCGCGATGGTCCAGACCCCCCAGTTCAGCCGTTACGTGTGGTGCAACTGGTGGTCCTCCTTCTGCCGGTGAGCTAGACCTATGGGTGTGACTGATGTAATTGCACCCATGCGCCGACCACCACGCACCACCGGACCCACGTCGTTCTTCGACGCCGAGCCTGTCGCTCGCTGGTTGTGCGTGGTGATCATTCTTTGCGCGGTGGTCTGGTTCGCCGCGGACATCAGGGCCCTGGCCGAACAGTTCCGAGAGGGCGAACTGGTCGACGTCTGGTACGCGGTGAACGCGATCCTGACGTACGGCGCGCTCGCGATGGTCGCCTGGCGGAGCACCTGGGCGTCGATCTTCTCCGGAAGCTGTCTCCTGCTGTCCTTGATCCTGGGCGACTACGGCTCGGTCAACACAGCGGTGGTCGTGGTGACCATCGCCGTCCTGGCCACCGCTACGACAGCCTTCGTGAAGGCTCACCTGATCATCTACGCGGTGTGGGTCCTGATGGCCTGGTGGCGACGTCCGGATCAGCCCTCGGTCTTCTGGGGGCTGGTTGCCGTCCTGCTCGTCTCCTTCCTCGTCGGCGCGGCCCTCCGCTACTTCAGCCAGCAGCGGCGGCGCAACGAGCAGCAGGTCCGGGACCTAGAGATTCTCAACGAGCGGCTCCGGGAGGCCGAGCGGAGGGCGCTGGCGCGCGACCTGCACGACGTCGTCGCCCACGAGCTCACCCTCATCACCATGCAGACCATGAGCCGGCGCCGCTCCGGGAACGTCGGCGAGCTGCACCGAGTCCTCGAGACCGTGGAGGACGCCGCCCGCTCGGCACTGCACGAGCTGCGCGTGATGCTCCGATTGCTGCGCGACGAGAACGACGGGGAGCACCCCCGGGACGTCACGGGCGCCGGCCTGGCCATCGGCAGCCTGGAGCACGTGGTCACGTCCCTCGCGGCCAGCCTGCGGGACCTGCGCTTCGAGCCGGAGGTGGTCATCACGGGCGATCTCGAAGCCATGCCCACCACCGTGCGCGGCACGGCCGCCCGCATCCTGCAGGAGGCGGTCACGAACATCATCAAATACGCCCCGGCCGGGTCCCGCTGCCGGATCGAGGTGACGGCGGACGAGCACGAGCTGTGCCTGCGCGTGGCGAATCCCCTGCCGCGCAGCACCCAGCGCACGGGCGCCCACTCCTCGGAGATGTCCTCGGGACTCGGCCTGCGCGGCATCGCGGAGCGCGTCTCCCTGCTGGGCGGCCACGCCGAGAGCGGTTCCGCGGACGGACAGTGGGTCCTCGACGTGTGCCTGCCGGTGGACGGCCGGGACGCCCTGTGAGCCGCCGGGCCGAGCCGGACCCCGGCCTGGCCCGGCGCGTGGCGGACGTCGTGGCCGCCATCCCGCCGGGCCGGGTGCTGTCCTACCGGGACGTCGCGGAGCTCGCGGAGTGCCGCTCCGCACGCCTCGTGGGCACGCTCATGGCCCGCAACCCCACCGGCGAGGACCTCCCGTGGTGGCGGGTGGTCACCGTGCAGGGCACCCTCGCGGACCACCTGCAGGCCGAGGCCCGGGACCGGTACCGCGAGGAGGGCACTCCCCTGCGGGAGGACGACCGGCACCTCGTGCGCGTGGACATGGGCCGCGCCCTGTGGACGCCCGACTCCCCCGGCGCCTGACGCCGCCCCCGCCGTCAGTACTCGAGCGGGCCGGCCACCTCGAAGAAGTTGCCGTCCGGGTCGAAGGTGCGGCCGGTGAGCCGCTCGAACGCCTCGACGTAGCGCGCGCGGGTCCGCTCCACCACCTGCTCCGGCAGCGGGGGCACGGGGCCGGTCCCGTTCCAGCCGGACTCGTCCGAGCGCAGCCAGTCCCGCACGTACTGCTTGTCGAACGAGGGCTGGGCCTTGCCGGGCTCGTAGGTCTCGGCGTCCCAGAAGCGGGAGGAGTCCGGGGTGAGGACCTCGTCCCCGAGGGTGATCGCCCCGCGGTAGGAGTCCAGGCCGAACTCCACCTTGGTGTCCGCCACGATGATCCCCCGCTCGCGGGCGATCCGCTCGGCGGCGGTGTAGATCTCCAGGGTCAGCTCGCGCAGCCGGTCCGCCACCGCGTGGCCCACGCCGTCGGCCATCTCCTGGAAGGTGATGGGGAGGTCGTGCTCGCCCACCTCCGCCTTGCCGGTCGGGGTGAAGATCGGCTCGGCGAGCCGGGAGCCGTCCACGAGCCCCGGGGGCAGCTCGATCCCGCAGACCTCACCGGTCTCCCGGTAGTCCTTGAGGCCGGAACCGGTCAGATAGCCGCGCGCGATGCACTCGACGGGGAACATCGACAGGTTCTTGCAGACGACGGCCCGCCCCCGGACGGACTCGTGCACGTCGGTCGACAGGACGTGGTTGGGCACGGCCGCGAGCTGCTCGAACCACCACAGGGACAGCTGCGTCAGGATCTTGCCCTTGTCCGGGATCTCCGTGGGGAGGATCTCGTCGAAGGCGCTGATCCGGTCGGTGGCCAGCACCAGGACCGAGCCGGCCCGGTACTCGGCGTCGTCGTAGATGGCCACGCCCGTCGCCCGCAGCCGCGACTCGTCGGGGACGTAGAGCTCCCGGACCTTGCCCGAGTAGATGTGCCTCCACCCGGGGATCTCGGGTGGGGTGGTGACGGTGCCCTGCTCGCTCATGCCTGCTCCTGACGGGGACGGGGGGCGGACGCGCCGGGAACGGTGACCAGCCCCCGGGCGGCCTTCAGCGCGATGTCGGTGCGGTGCTGCGAGCCCTCGAGCGCCACGAGCCCCACGCCCCGGTAGGCGCGCTCGCGGGCGTCGTCGAGGTCCGCGCCGAGGGCCACGACGGCGAGCACCCGCCCGCCGGCGGAGACGATCCGCCCGGCGTGCTCGCCCTCCGGGGCCACCGCGGTGCCGGCGTGGACCACGTGCACGCCCTCGAGCGCCTCGGCGTCCTCCAGCCCGCCGATCGGGTCGCCCTTCCGGGGGCTGTCCGGGTAGTCCTGCGCGGCGACGACCACCGCGACGGCCGTCTCGGGCCGCCAGCGCAGCCGCTCGGCCTCGTCGAGGCGCCCGGCGGCGGCGTCGTGCAGCAGCCGCCCGAGCGGGGTGGTGAGCCGGGCCAGCACGGCCTGGGTCTCGGGGTCCCCGAACCGGGCGTTGAACTCGATGACCCGCAGACCGCGGGTCGTCACGGCCAGCCCGCAGTACAGCACGCCCACGAACGGGGTGCCGCGGCGGCGCATCTCGTCGACCGTGGGGCGGGCCACCCGCTCCACGACCTCCTCCACGAAGCCCTGCGGCAGCCACGGCAGCGGCGTGTAGGCGCCCATCCCGCCGGTGTTGGGGCCCTCGTCGTCGTCGTGGATCCGCTTGAAGTCCTGCGCGGGGCTCAGGGGGATCACGCGGGAGCCGTCGGTCAGCACGAACAGGGACACCTCGGGCCCGTCCAGGAACTCCTCGATCACCACGCTCCCACCCGCGGCGAAGCAGGCGGCCGCGTGCTCGAGCGCCTCCGCGCGGTCGGCGGTGACGACCACGCCCTTGCCGGCGGCGAGCCCGTCGTCCTTGACCACGTAGGGGGCGCCGAAGGTGTCGAGGGCGTCGGCGGCCTCCTCCTCCGTGGTCGCGACCCGCGCCATCGCGGTGGGCACCCCCGCGGAGGCCATGACCTCCTTGGCGAACGCCTTGGAGCCCTCGAGCCGCGCCGCGGCCCGCGAGGGACCGAAGACGAGGAAGCCGGCCTCGCGCAGGGCGTCGGCCACCCCGGCCACCAGCGGGGCCTCGGGGCCGACGACGACGAGGTCCACCGCGAGCTCGCGCGCCAGCGCGGTGGCCGCGGCGGGGTCGTCGGCGTCCACGGCGTGCACCGGGACGAGCTGCGCGATCCCGGCGTTGCCCGGCGCGCAGTGCACCTGCTCGACCTCGGGATCTGCCAGCAGTGCGCGGATGATTGCGTGTTCGCGGCCTCCGGGGCCCAGTACCAGAACCTTCACGCCCTCAGGCTAGTTGGCGGCACCGGGAAGTGGCACATCGTTCCCGGCATGCGGGCACGGCCCCGGCCCCGCCGGGAATTCCCGTCCCCGCTGACATACTGGGGCGATGCAGACCTTCACCTCGGACCGTGCCGTGGACCTCGCCGTGCTCGAGCGCAGCGGCTTCGTCGAGTCCCGCCACCGCGGCTCCGCCGTGGTCCTGGACCCGGACGGGGCCGTGGCCGTCGAACTGGGCGACATCGGCACCCCGATCTTCCCCCGCTCCACGCTCAAGCCGTTCCAGACCATCGCCGCCATGAAGGCCGGCGTCCCGCTGCGCGGGGCCCAGGTGGCCATCGCCTCCGCGTCCCACATCGGCTCCTTCGAGCAGCTCGACGCCGTGAGCTCGATCCTGACGGCCGCCGGTCTGACCGAGGACGCGCTGCAGTGCCCGCCGGACTGGCCCGAGGACGAGGAGGTCCGCACGGAGCTCGTGCGGGCCGGCCGCGGCAAGAACCGGATCTGCATGAACTGCTCCGGCAAGCACGCCGCGTTCCTGTGGGCCTGCACCGAGAACGACTGGCCCACGGACAGCTACCTGGACCCCGAGCACCCCCTGCAGCGGACGGTGCTGGAGACCGTCGAGGAGTTCTCCGGCGAGCGCGTGGCCCACGTGGGCGTGGACGGGTGCGGCGCCCCCCTCGCGGCGATCTCCCTGACCGGCCTCGCCCGGGCGTACTCGACGCTGGGCCGGGCCGCGGGCAACCTCGACGCCGACGCCCGCGCCGCCACGGTCTCCCAGTGCATGCTCGACTACCCGGAGCTCGTGCACGGGCGGGGCAGGTACAACACCGTGGTCATGGAGGAGCTGGACGTCGTGGCGAAGCTCGGCGCGGAGGGCGTGCTCGCGCTCGGCACCCGCACCGGGTGGTCCGTGGCGCTCAAGGTCCTCGACGGCGGGTCCCGCGCCAACGCGCTCATCGGCCTCGCCCTGCTCGCCCACGCCGGGGCCGTGCCCGCCGCGGCGGCCGCCGCGGTGATCGGGCAGGTGGTGCGCCCGGTCATGGGCGGGTCCCGCCCCGTCGGCCGGCTGCGCCTGGCGGACCCCCTCCTGGAGCTGCTCGGCCCGGAGCTGGTCCGGGCGCTCGGGCAGGACTAGGCCGTGGCCCGCCGCCGCGTCGACCCCGCGGACGGGACCCTGGCCCTGAGCACCTGGCGCGCGGACCCGGACGGCACCCCGCGCCGGACCGTGGCCACCGCCGTGCGCTACACCCTCGAGGAGCTCGCCGAGCGGGTGCCCGGCAACAGCGTGGAGGTGCGCGTCCCGCCCTTCGGCGTCACCCAGTGCGTGGCCGGGCCCCGGCACACCCGCGGGACCCCGCCCAACGTCGTCGAGACCGACGCCCGCACGTGGCTCGGCCTGGTGACGGGTGCCGTGACCTGGCCGGAGGCCGTCGCCTCGGGCGCCGCTGTGGCCTCGGGCACAAGGACCGATCTCGCGGACGCCCTCCCCCTGTTTCCCCGGTAGCCTTGAGGGCATGAGTTCCACTCCCTCCTCCCCCTCGGCGCGCCCGTCCCCGCGGAAGCTCCCGCGCCGGCGCCGCCGGGTGCGGACGGCCGTGCCGCTGGCCGCCTCCGGCAGCCAGCAGATGACCCTGCGCCGCGCCCCGAACATCTGGGCGTTCGTCCTGCTCGGCGGCGTCCTCGGCGCCGTGGTGGGCGTGCTCGTGGGGCTGTCCGGCGGAGGGAGCGCCGAGTTCACCCAGGGGGCCGTGACCCTGTTCATGGTCTCCGTCTGCACGGTCCTGGGCCTGGCGGCCGGCGCCGTCCTGGCCCTCGTGCTGGACCGGGTCTCCGTGGCCCGGGCGCGGGCCGTCACCACCGAGGTCGTGGACGGGGACGACGACGCCCCGTCCGGGGCGCCGGCCGACGCTCCCCGGCCCACCGACCCCCGAAGCTCGAGAGAAGGCTGATCGACGTGGTTCGCCCTGATGGACAACTCAGCCACGACCTGCTCCCCGGAGAGAAGGGCCCCCAGGACGCGTGCGGCGTGTTCGGCGTGTGGGCCCCCGGCGAGGAGGTCGCAAAACTGGCCTACTACGGCCTCTACGCCCTGCAGCACCGCGGCCAGGAGTCGGCCGGCATCGCCGCGAGCGACGGCAACCGCATCGCGGTGTACAAGGACATGGGCCTCGTCTCGCAGGTCTTCGACGAGGCGACCCTCACGACCCTGACCGGGCACCTGGCCGTGGGCCACTGCCGGTACTCCACCACGGGCGGGTCCCACTGGGCCAACGCCCAGCCCACGCTGGGCGCCACCCCGCACGGGACCGTGGCGCTCGCGCACAACGGCAACCTGACCAACTCGGCGGAGCTCTACGAGAAGCTGATCGACAAGTCCGGGTTCCCCTCCCAGGGAGAGATGGCGCAGGGCAACACCACGGACACCGCGCTGGTCACCGCGCTGCTGGCCGAGCACCCGCACGGCTCCCTCGAGGACGCGGCCATGCACCTGCTCCCCCAGCTCGTGGGCTCCTTCTGCCTGGCGTTCATGGACGAGAACGCCCTCTACGCCGCCCGCGACCCGCAGGGCATCCGGCCGCTGGTCCTCGGCCGGCTCGAGCGCGGCTGGGTGGTGGCCTCCGAGACCGCGGCGCTGGACATCGTGGGCGCGTCCCTGGTCCGGGAGATCGAGCCCGGCGAGTTCGTGGTGATCGACGAGCACGGCCTGCGCTCCCAGCGCTTCGCCGAGACCCGCCGCGCCGCGTGCGTGTTCGAGTACGTCTACCTGGCCCGCCCGGACACCACCATCAACGGCCGCTCCGTGTACGAGTCCCGGGTGGAGATGGGCCGCCGGCTCGCCCGGGAGCACGGCATCGACGCGGACCTCGTCATGCCCACCCCGGAGTCCGGGACCCCCGCCGCCATCGGCTACGCGGAGGAGTCCGGCATCCCGTTCGGCAACGGCCTGGTCAAGAACGCCTATGTAGGACGAACGTTCATCCAGCCCTCGGACACCATCCGCCAGCTGGGCATCCGGCTCAAGCTCAACCCCCTGAAGTCCGTGGTGGCGGGCAAGCGGCTCGTGGTCATCGACGACTCGATCGTGCGCGGGAACACCCAGCGGGCCCTCATCCGGATGCTGCGGGAGGCCGGAGCCGCCGAGATCCACGTGCGGATCTCCTCCCCGCCCATCAAGTGGCCCTGCTTCTACGGCATCGACTTCGCCTCCCGCGCGGAGCTGATCGCCAACGGGCTCGGGGTCGAGGAGATCAGGGCGTCCCTGGGCGCCGACTCCCTCGGCTACATCTCCGAGGACGGGATGATCGCGGCCACCCTGCAGGAGCGCGGCGAGCTGTGCACCGCGTGCTTCTCCGGGACGTACCCCACCCGGCTGCCGGACGCCGACAAGCTGGGCAAGAACGTCTTCGAGACCCGCACGCCCGTGGACTCCTCGCCCCGCCGGGCCGCGGGCGGACCGGCCGTGGCGCAGCGGCCGGAGCACGCCTCCGCCGTGTCCATCGACACCCGCCCCTCGGCCACGGACGGCGTCTCCCGCCGGCCCGCCGAGCGCACCAGCATCTCCGACGAGGACCCCGGCGTCCAGGAGACCTCCACCGGGTGCGACCCCGGCCCCGACGCCGACCTCGAGGACCTGATCCTGCCCGAGGACCGGGTCCCCGCCGCCCGCACGACCACGGGGCCCGCCGGTCCCGGATCCCAGCACGCCGCCCAGCCCGAGACCGCGAAGGACGCCTGACATGGCCCAGCCCCCCTCCACGAACCGCACCGTCACCTACGCCAGCGCGGGCGTGGACGTCGAGGCGGGAGACCGCGCCGTCGAGCTCATGAAGAGCGCGGTCAAGGCCACGCACACCCCCAACGTGATCGGCGGGGTCGGCGGGTTCGCGGGACTGTTCGACGTCTCGGAGCTGCTCTCCTACCGCAAGCCCTACCTCGCCACCTCGACCGACGGCGTGGGCACCAAGGTCGCGATCGCCCAGACCCTCGACGTGCACGACACGATCGGCTTCGACCTCGTGGGCATGGTCGTCGACGACATCGTGGTGGTCGGCGCCAAGCCCCTGTTCATGACCGACTACATCGCCACGGGCCGCGTGGTGCCCGAGCGGATCGCGGACATCGTGCGCGGCATCGCCGCGGCCTGCGAGCAGGCCGGGACCGCCCTGGTCGGCGGCGAGACCGCCGAGCACCCGGGTCTGCTGGCCCCGGACGAGTACGACGTGGCGGGGGCCGCCACCGGTGCGGTCGAGGCCGACGAGCTGCTGGGCCCGGACCGCGTGCGCGCCGGCGACGTGGTCATCGGCATGGCCTCCTCCGGCCTGCACTCCAACGGGTACTCCCTGGTCCGCAAGGTCATCAACGTGGCCGGGTGGTCGCTGGACCGGCAGGTCTCGGAGCTCGGCCGCACCCTGGGCGAGGAGCTGCTGGAGCCCACCCGCGTCTACGCCGCCGACGTCCTCGACCTCGCCGCCGCCTTCCCCGTCAACGGCGCGGACCGGACCACGGGCCGCGGTGTCCGCGGCTTCAGCCACGTGACCGGCGGCGGCCTCGCCGCGAACCTCGCCCGGGTGCTCCCCGCCGGGCTCGAAGCCACGGTGGACCGCAGCACCTGGGAGCTGCCCGCGATCTTCCAGCTGATCAGCCAGCTCGGCAACGTCCCCCTCCCCGACCTCGAGCGGACCCTCAACCTCGGCGTGGGCATGGTCGCGATCGTCGACCCGTCGGCGGCCGACGCCGCCGTGGCCCACCTCACGGCCCGGGGCCTGCCCTCGTGGGTCATGGGCACCGTGGACGGGATCGACCCGGACGCGGACCACGGCGGGCCCGACTGGGTGCAGGGCGCCAAGGGCGTGGACGGCGGCGCGGTGCGCATGGTCAACGCCTACACGGGCTGATCCGGCCTGCAGAGCCCCGGAGGAACAGCGAACGCCCCGCCGGCCGGCGGGGCGTTCGCTGTTCGCGGGGACGCGAAGAAGGTGCTCGTCCTGGACGGGCACCTTGTTGCGTCGTGCGGTGGAGACGAGCGGAGTTCCCGGTGGCTACCGGCGGAAGTCCTCGTCGTAGTCGTCGGCGTACTTGTCGACGTAGGCCGAGTAGTCGTCCTCGTCCTCCTCGACGGTCTCCTGGACCGGCTCCCGCAACGGGGGCATCTGCTCGCTGCCGCGCAGTTCCCGCTGGAGTGCCGTGAGGTCGGTCTGCGGGCTGAAGTACTTCATCTCCCGCGCCTGCCGTGTCGCCTTCGCCTTTTGACGGCCGCGCCCCATGGCGTGACCCCCTCTGTCTCTTGGTCCGGACGGCGGCACTCTGGCACAGAGTACGGCCCCGGAAATGTCGTATGAATGGTTCGTGAGACCAGGGTACATGGTTTGTCAGCCCGTTGCGCCCGGCCCGGGACCGGCGCGGTGGACTGTCGGCAACCTCACGGGAGGCGGGCGGAACGCGGTCGGGGAGCCCCGGCGGCGGGCCGTCGCCGGGACTCCCCGACGGCGGCCCGCCGGCCGGCGGCGCGCCCCGCAGCTCAGTCCGCGGCGTGCGCCCGCTCGGACACGGCGGTGACGGTGAGCCCGTCCGCCACGACGTCGGCGTCGACGTCCACCCGGACCGCGTCCCCGTCCACGACCGCCCCGGAGAGGATCGCCCTGGCGAGCTTGTCCCCGATCTCCCGCTGCACCAGCCGGCGCAGCGGCCGGGCACCGTAGGCCGGGTCGTAGCCGGTGAGGCCCAGCCACTCGGTGGCCGCGGGCGTGACCTCCAGGCGCAGGCGGCGCTGGCCCAGGCGCTCGGCGAGCTGGGCGACCTGGATGTCCACGATCTTCGACAGGTCGGACGTGGACAGCGGGTCGAACAGGATCACGTCGTCGAGCCGGTTCAGGAACTCGGGCTTGAACGAGGCGTTGACCACGTTCATCACCGCCTGCTTCTTCGCCTCCGGCTCGATGGTCTGGTCCACCAGGAACTGGCTACCCAGGTTGGAGGTGAGGATCAGGATCACGTTGCGGAAGTCCACCGTGCGTCCCTGCCCGTCGGTGAGCCGGCCGTCGTCGAGCACCTGCAGCAGGATGTCGAAGACGTCCGGGTGGGCCTTCTCGATCTCGTCCAGCAGGACCACCGAGTACGGGCGGCGCCGCACGGACTCGGTGAGCTGGCCGCCCTCCTCGTAGCCGACGTAGCCCGGAGGGGCGCCGACCAGCCGGGAGACCGTGTGCTTCTCCCCGTACTCGGACATGTCGATCCGCACCAGCGCGCGCTCGTCGTCGAACTGGAACTCCGCGAGGGACTTCGCGAGCTCGGTCTTGCCCACGCCGGTGGGACCCAGGAACAGGAAGGAGCCGATCGGCCGGTTCGGGTCGGAGATGCCGGCGCGCGAGCGGCGCACGGCGTCGGCGACGGCCTGCACGGCCCGGTGCTGGCCGATGAGCCGCTTCCCGAGCACCTCTTCCATGTGCAGCAGCTTCTCGGTCTCGCCCTGGAGCATGCGCCCGGCGGGGATGCCGGTCCAGGCCGAGATCACCTCGGCGACGTCGTCGGCCGTGACCTCCTCGGAGACCATGGTGTCGTGCGGGGCGGAGGTGTCCTCCTGCTCCTGGGCGGCGTCGAGCTCCTTCTGCAGCGCCGGGATCTCGCCGTAGAGCAGCCGGGAGGCCTCGGCGAGGTCGCCCTGGCGCTGGGCCATCTCCGCCTGCGAGCGCAGGTTGTCGATCCGCTCCTTGAGGTCTCCGACGCGGTTCAGGCCGGCCTTCTCGGCCTCCCACCGGGCGTTGAGGGCGTCCAGGTCCGCCTTCTTGTCGGCCAGCTCCTGGCGCAGCGCGGCGAGGCGCTCGACGGACGCGGGGTCGGTCTCGCGCTCCAGCGCCAGCTCCTCCATGGTCAGGCGGTCGACGGCGCGGCGCAGCTGGTCGATCTCCTCCGGCGCGGAGTCGATCTCCATGCGCAGCCGCGAGGCTGCCTCGTCGACCAGGTCGATGGCCTTGTCCGGCAGCTGCCGGCCCGGGATGTACCGGTTGGACAGGGTGGCCGCCGCGACGAGCGCGGCGTCCGCGATCTGCACCTTGTGGTGGGCCTCGTAGCGCTCCTTGAGCCCGCGCAGGATCGCCACGGTGTCCTCCACGGAGGGCTCGCCGACGTAGACCTGCTGGAAGCGGCGCTCCAGGGCGGCGTCCTTCTCGATGTTCTCGCGGTACTCGTCCAGGGTGGTCGCGCCGATCAGGCGCAGCTCGCCGCGGGCCAGCATGGGCTTGAGCATGTTCCCGGCGTCCATCGAGCCCTCGGCGGCGCCGGCGCCGACCACGGTGTGGATCTCGTCGATGAAGGTGACGATCTGCCCCTCCGAGTCCTTGATCTCCTCGAGCACGGCCTTGAGCCGCTCCTCGAACTCGCCGCGGTACTTGGCGCCGGCCACCATGGACCCGAGGTCCAGGGAGATCAGCGTCTTGCCGCGCAGCGACTCGGGGACGTCCCCGGCGACCATGCGCTGGGCGAGGCCCTCGACGACGGCGGTCTTGCCGACGCCGGGCTCGCCGATCAGAACGGGGTTGTTCTTGGTGCGGCGGGACAGCACCTGCACCACGCGCCGGATCTCGGAGTCCCGCCCGATGACGGGGTCCAGCTTGCCCTCGCGGGCCATGGCGGTCAGGTCGGCGCCGAACTTCTCGAGCGCCTGGAAGGTGCCCTCGGGGTTGGGTGTGGTCACGCGGCGGTCTCCTCTCACGGACGGGACGGCGGTCCTCAGCTGGTCGGGTCCGGCGCCCGCGCCCCGCAGGATCTCCCCGACCTTCCCCTCCTGCTGGGCGAGGCCGTACAGGAGGTGCTCGGTGGAGATGTACTCGTCGCCGAGGGACTGGGCGAACTGCTCCGCGGCCTGGATGACCTGCAGCGCGCCCCGGTTGAACTGGGCCTGAGCCGTGGAGGAGCCGGACGCGGAGGGCAGGGCCTTGATGGCGGCGCTGGCCTGCGCGGAGACGGCGTCGACGTCGGCCCCGGTGGCCTTCAGGACGGCGACGGCCACACCCTCCCGCTGGTCCATGAGGGCCTTGAGGAGGTGGGCGGGCTCGACCTGCGGATTGCCCGCGGTCGAGGCGTTGGTGGAGGCGGCGGAGAGCGCCTCCTGGGACTTGGTGGTGAACTTGGTCTCCACTGCGGCTCCTTGGCGAGGGACGTTCTGGAACGGATCGGGGACGAACCGGCCCGGCGCCGATCACCAGTGGATGCGGCCGGGCAGTTCAGCTAACTTGAGTTTAGCGCACTCAACTCCCGGGCAACAGGGGTCTGTGCCCGCTCGGTGCCGGCGACCCGCCGTGGTCCCGTGGAACAGCACGGACCCCCGCCGGGCGAGCCTCGCGAGGCGCTCGTCCAGCAGGGGTCCGTGCCGTGCTGTCCGCGGGGGACCGTCGCCCGGTTAGCCGGTGCTCCGGCCCGTCAGCCGGTCCCGGAGCCGGTCGACCATGCCGACGCCGGGCCCGACGGTCTTGTGGAACAGCTCCGAGTGCGGCGCGGAGGGGTGCGGCCGGGTCGGCGCCACCTTCTTGGCGTTCTGCACCTTCCGGCCCAGTTCCACGAGGTCCTCGGCCGGGATGTGCGCCCGCAGCTTCGGGAACTGGTCGGACTCCTCGTCCTCGATGTGGTGGCGCAGCTGCGACTGCATCTCGCGGATCAGCTCCATGAACGCCGGCTCGGAGGCGTCGACGCCCTCCACCTGCTTCATGACCCGGACGAGATCGTCGTGCTCCTTCTTGTCGTGCTCGACCTCCTCGGCGCCGCCGGGCAGGTGCTTCTCCATCACCGGGTAGACGTGCATCTCCTCCGCGACGGCGTGGCGCATGACCTCCGCGATCACGGTGTCGGCCAGGTCCCTGCGCCGGGCGGCGTCCGGGGCGCCCTCGATCTGGCCGAGCAGTTCGAGCATCTCCCGGTGGTCGGTGGTGAGGATGTCGATGACATCGGTGTCCGGACCCGCAGCGTGGGTGTCGGTCATGGGACGCGCCTCCTTGACGTCGTGGTTCCCGGTTCCGTGGGCGGCATGACGAGGCCCTGGAACCCGAGCGCGACACATATCACACGGATGCCCGAATTGTCCAAGATCACAGGCCCGAACCGTTGGATGCCCTCGACATCCTCCGTAGCATCGAGGTTTCCACCCGTTCGGCCCGACGACGCGCCTTCCACCCGCACCCCCATGTTCCGCACGGAAGGATCCGCCATGTCCGCACCTCGCACTGCCGTGCTCCAGGTGATCAACGCCCCGGACCGCACCGGCACCCGCTTCGCCCTCTTCGCCCTCGCCCTCGGCGGCTTCGGCGTGGGCACCACCGAGTTCGCCTCGATGGGCCTGCTCCCCTTCATCGCCGAGGACCTCGACGCCTCGATCCCCTCCCTCGGGCACGCCATCTCCCTCTACGCCCTGGGCGTGGTCGTCGGCGCACCCCTCATCACGTCCCTGACCGCCCGGGTGGAGCGCAAGAGGCTCCTGCTCGGGCTGATGGTCGCCTTCACCGCCGGCAACGTCCTGTCCGCGGCCGCGCCGTCCCTCGAGTGGCTGTACGTGGCGCGCTTCCTCTCCGGCCTGCCCCACGGCGCCTACTTCGGGGTCGCCGCGGTGGTGGCCTCCTCCCTGGTGCCGCGCGAGCGGCGCGGCACCGCCGTGGCCCGCGTGGCGCTCGGCCTGACGGTCGCCAACATCGTGGGCGTCCCCCTGGCCGCCGTGCTCGGCGGGAGCCTGGGCTGGCGGGCCGGGTACGGGCTCGTGGTGGTCATCGGCCTGCTCACCGTCGCGGCCCTCGCCCTCTGGATCCCCCGCACCCGCAAGGGCGGCGGCGTCTCCGTGGCCCAGGAGGTCCGTGCCCTGGGGCGGCCCCAGGTGGCCCTGACCCTGCTGGCCGGGGCGGTCGGCTTCGGCGGCATGTTCGCGGTCTACACGTTCGTCTCCCCGATCCTGACCGAGCTCAGCGGCCTCGACATCTCGATGGTGCCGTGGGTGCTGGCCGTGTACGGCGTGGGCATGACCGCGGGCTCCCTGCTGGCGGGCCCGCTGCTGGACCGGTCCATCGAGAAGACCGCCCTGGGCGCGGGGGCCGTCTCCGGGGTGGCCCTGGCCTTCTTCGGCCTGTTCGCCCACTCCGCGGTCGCGGCCGTGCTCGGCGTGCTGTGGATCGGCGCCATGGGCGCCCTCTTCAGCACCGCGCTGCAGATGCGCCTGCTGCGCGAGGCCAAGGACGCCCCGTCCCTGACCGCCGCCATGAACCACGCGGCGTTCAACCTGGCCAACGCGATGGGCGCCTTCCTCGGCGGCGCCGTCATCACCGCCGGCTGGGGCTACCGCTCCCCCGCCTGGGTGGGCGTCGGCCTGGCCGTGGCCGGCCTGCTCATCCTGGGCTACGCGACCCGCCTGCACCGCACGGGGGGCGTCCCCGCCTCCTCGCCCGTGCGCACCGGGCCCTCCTGGGCCTACCAGGCCGTCTCCGACCTGTCCGTGCTCCTGCCGGAGCCGGCGCAGCTGCGCCCGGCCGCGGCGAACAGCGCCCGGATGACCGACTGGGCCGATCTGGGCCGGTGACCGGTGGCCGCCGGCGCCTCCTGCCTCCCGGGCGGGCGGCGCCGGCGGAGCCGCGTGGTCCCCGTGACCGGGACGGCCACCACCGGCCGCTCTTGTCCGCCCGCGGGCCAGGGGTCACGATGGGAGCGTCCGGACAGGAGGCGGCTCATGCGGATCGCACTGGTCGGCGATGTCATGCTCGGCCGGCTGGTCGACGAGCGGCTGCGCCACGAGGGCCCGGCCCATCCGTGGGGGGACGCCCTCCCCCTGCTCGCGCAGGCGGACCTGCGGTTCGCGAACCTCGAGTGCGTGCTCGCCGACGACGGCCCGCCCTGGCCCGGCAAGCGGTTCCACTTCCGCTCGGACCGCAAGAACGTCGCGAGCCTGGAGGCCGCCGGCGTCGACGTCGTCTCGCTGGCGAACGACCACGTGCTCGACCACGGCGTGGAGGCCATGCGGGAGATGCTCCCCCTGCTGGACGAGCACGGCATCCTGCACACCGGGGCGGGCCCGGACGCGGAGGCGGCACGACGCCCCGCGGTCTGCACCCGGGCCGGGACCGCGGTGGGCTTCCTCGCCTTCACGGACAACGAGCCGGGCTGGGCTGCGGGCCCCGCGTCCCCCGGCGTCCACCACGTGCCCGTCGACCTCGCCGACGACCGCGCTCGGGACCTCCTGCAGCTCGTCCGGCGGACCCGGGAGCGCACCGGCCTCCTCGTCGTCTCCGCCCACTGGGGGCCCAACTGGGGCGCGCAGGTGCCGCCGGAGCACCGCGCGTTCGCCCACGCGCTGGTGGAGGCCGGGGCGGACGTGGTCTTCGGCCACTCCCCGCACGTCTTCCGCGGCGTCGAGGTGCACCGCGGCCGGCCGGTGGTCTACGGCGCCGGGGACTTCGTCGACGACTACGCCGTCCGTCCCGACGAGCGCAACGACCAGTCCTTCGTCTTCCTGCTCGACGTCCGGGACGGCCTGCCCCGCCGCCTGCGCCTGCACCCCACGGTGATCGAGGCCCTCCGGGCGAGGACGGCCACCGCCGAGGCCCGGGGCATCGCACGGCGGATGGAGCGGCTCAGCGCCGCGCTCGGCACGCGGTGCACGTGGCGCGACGACGAGCAGTGCCTCGACGTCCCGCTGGACTGAGGCCCTCCCGCTGTCCCGCCGCGAGCGCGCGGAAGACCCGCGCCGAGCCCCTTCCCGCCCGGCCGGTGACCGGTCACCGCCTCCTGCGGGCCCCCGCCGGGGCGGTCCGTTCCCCGTCCGCGCCGCCCGGCGGTCCGCCGCGACCCTGACCCGACGTTAGAGTTGTCCCAGACTTCTCGGGGCCGTCAGGTCCCGGACGCGGCCCCGGCTCGACGCGAGCCGCCCGCACGACCTTGCTCCACCCCACGTTGAACCCACGATGAAAGCGGAATCCTTTGACCATTTCCTCCCGCAAGCTCAAGTCCCCGCCCCCGCTGCCCTCCGGGGGCCTGCGGATCACCCCGCTGGGCGGTCTGGGCGAGATCGGACGCAACATGACCGTCTTCGAGCACGCCGGCAAGCTGCTCGTCGTCGACTGCGGGGTGCTGTTCCCCGAGGAGCACCAGCCGGGCATCGACGTGATCCTGCCCGACTTCACCTCCATCCGGCACCGGTTGGGCGACATCGTCGGCATCGTGCTCACCCACGGCCACGAGGACCACATCGGGGGCGTGCCGTACCTGCTCAAGGAGCGCCCGGACATCCCGGTCATCGGCTCCGAGCTGACCCTGGCGTTCATCACGTCCAAGCTCAAGGAGCACCGGATCACCCCGAAGGCGGTCCACGTCGAGGCCGGGGACACCCACAGGGCGGGCCCGTTCGAGTGCGAGTTCGTCGCGGTCAACCACTCGATCCCGGACAGCCTGGCCGTGGCGATCCGCACGGACGCCGGGCTGGTGCTGCACACCGGGGACTTCCGGATGGACCAGTTCCCGCTGGACGACCGGATCACCGACCTGCGCCACTTCGCCCGCCTGGGCGACGAGGGCGTGGACCTGTTCCTCACCGACTCCACCAACGCCGAGGTCCCCGGTTTCACCACCTCGGAGCAGGAGCTGACGCCGGCGATCAACCAGGTCTTCGCCACCGCCCCGAAGCGGATCATCGTCTCCAGCTTCGCCAGCCACGTCCACCGCATCCAGCAGGTCCTCGACGCCGCCCACGCCCACGGGCGCAAGGTGGCCTTCGTGGGCCGGTCCATGGTCAAGAACATGGGCATCGCCCGCGACCTGGGCTACCTGAAGATCCCCCGCGGGCTGGTGGTCGACTTCAAGAAGCTCCAGTCCATGCCGGACGCCAAGGTCACCCTGGTGTGCACCGGCTCCCAGGGCGAGCCCCTGGCCGCGCTCTCGCGCATGGCCAACGAGACGCACCAGATCCAGCTCAACGCCGGGGACACGGTGCTCATGGCGAGCTCGCTGATCCCGGGCAACGAGAACGCGATCTACGGCATCATCAACAAGCTCACCGACCTCGGCGTGAAGGTCGTGCACAAGGGCAACGCCAAGGTCCACGTCTCCGGCCACGCCTCGGCCGGGGAGCTGGTCTACTGCTACAACATCGTCAAGCCCACCCACGTGCTGCCCGTGCACGGGGAGTCCAAGCACCTGCACGCCAACGCCGAGCTGGCGGTCCGCACCGGTGTCGACCCGGAGAACGTGCTGATCGGCCGGGACGGCACCGTCATCGACCTCGTCGACGGCCGGGCACGGATCTCCGGGCAGGTGGAGGCCGGTCTGGTCTACGTCGACGGCCACACCGTGGGCAAGGTCACCGAGGAGACCCTGGTGGAGCGCCGGCTGCTGCAGGAGGGCGGAGTGGTCACGGTCGTGGCCATCGTCGACGCCGACACCAACGCGCTCGCCGAACCGCTGGAGTTCCTCGCGAAGGGCTTCGTCCACGACGAGCACGTCTTCGACGGGGCCGCCGACAAGGTGAAGAACGCCCTGGCGCGCCCGGCCACGTCCAAGGTCGCCGATCTCGAGAAGCTCGAGTCGATCATCGCCGAGACCGTCTCCCGCCACCTGGAGCGCGCCTACCGGCGGGCCCCGCTGGTGACGGTCGTCGTCGTCGACGCCTGAGCCGCACGACCGCCCGGTCCCGGCCCCGGCCCCGGGGCCGGGACCGGGCGGTTGGTAGACTCGGGGTCCCCTGATTCCTGGAGGTCGTTCGATGCCGCAGCGCGTCCGCGGAGGCACCATGCAGATCGGCGAGCTCGCCGATCGGACCGAGCTGTCCCTGCGCACCATCCGCCACTACGACGAGGTGGGCCTGCTGCCGGCCTCGCGCACCGAGGGCGGGTTCCGCGTGTACACGGAGCGGGACGTGGAACGGCTCACCCACATCAAGCGGATGAAGCCGCTCGGCTTCTCCCTGGAGGAGATGGCCGAGCTGCTCGAGCTGCTCGGCGCCGACGAGCCCGCAGAGGCCCGGCTCGCCGACTACCTCGAGCGGGCCCACCCCGAACGGGACCGGCTGGCCAGGAAGCTGGCCCAGGCGGACGAGTTCATCGCGATGCTGGAGCAGCGGCTCCGGCGATGACCGAGCGCTCGACGAGCTGCGCCGCCGTGCCCGTGGCGGTCCTCCGCAGCCCGTCCCCGCGGACCGCCCACCGCCCGGACCTGCAGGGTCTGCGCGGGGTGGCCGTGCTGCTGGTGGTGGTCTTCCACGTGTGGACCGAGAAGGTCTCCGGCGGGGTGGACGTGTTCTTCGTGCTCTCCGCGTTCCTGCTCACCGGCTCCCTCGCCCGCCGGATCGAGCACGGCCGGCCCCTGGCACTGCCGGCCTACTGGGCCCGGACCTTCGCCCGGCTGCTGGGCCCGGTGGCGGTGCTGCTGCTGGCCGTGCTCGCCGCGGTGTTCCTCTGGTTCCCGCCCAGCCGGTGGGCCGAGCTGCTGGCCCAGGCCTGGGGGTCGCTGTTCTACGTCGTGAACTGGGTGCTGGCGGACCAGGCCGTGGACTACTACGCCGGCAACTCCGCGGCCACGACCCCGCTGCAGCACATGTGGTCGCTGTCGGTGCAGGGCCAGGTGTTCCTGGTGTGGCCGCTGCTGCTGGCCGGGGCCGCCGTGACGGCCCGGCGGACCGGGACCGGGTTCCGCCCGGTGGCCTGGGTCGTGTTCGCCGCCGTGTTCGCCGGCTCGCTGGCCTGGTCGGTGGTGGCCACCGCGGCCGGGCCCGAGGCGGCCTACTTCAGCACCCTGACCCGGCTGTGGGAGTTCGCCCTGGGCTCCATGGCAGCCCTGGCCCTGGCCGGCTCCGGCACCGCGCGGACGGCCTCCCGGCGCCGGAGAGCCCCGGCCCGGGTGACCGGGGTGGTCCTGGGCTGGGCCGGGCTGGCCGCGATCCTGGCCACCCCCTTCCTCATCGGCCCCGACACCCGCTTCCCCGGCACCGTCGCCCTGGCCCCCACCCTGGGGGCCGCGGCGATCCTGCTCGGCGGTGCCCTGGCACCCGACGCCCGGACCGGCGCTGCCCGGCTCCTGTCGGCGCGTCCGCTGCAGTGGTTCGGGGACCGCGCCTACGGGATCTACCTGTGGCACTGGCCGTTGCTGATCACCTATCTGCTGCTCACGGCCCGGGACACCGTGCCGGTGCCGGCCGGACTCGGGATCCTGGCCGCCTCGGTGGTCCTCACCCGGGTCACCGCGCTGCTGCTGACCGGCTGGCGCGCCCTGCCCGGGATCCGTGCTCGCAGCGGGATCCGGCTGATCGCCACCGCCCTGCTCGTGGCGGTACCGCTCACCGGCGCCCACCAGTACACGGTGCTGCGCGACCCCACCGCCGGGGTGGAACGCACCGCGCAGAACTACCCCGGCGCCGCGGTGCTGCGCGAGGACATCGGCGAGGTCCCGGACGTGCCGATCATCCCCACCGAGGACGAGCGCGACCAGGAGTGGGGCGACACCGGAGACCTCTGTCCCCCCGAGCGGACCCCGGCGGGCATCGCCGAGCTGGGCGAGTGCAGGATCATCACCCCCGACCCCGCCGGTGACACCGATCCCCGCGGCACCGACCCCGGTCTGACCCTGGTGGTCCTCGGGGACTCCCACGCCCGGTAGCTGCTCACGCCGATCCACCGGGTCGCCGACGCCCAGGGCTGGACGGTGGTCTCCTATCTGCGCAACGCCTGCCGCTACACGAGCGAGTCGGAGAACTACCAGGCCGAGTGCAACGACTTCAACACCGCGGCCCGGGAGGCGGTCCTGGAGACCGAGCCCGACGCGGTGCTGACCATCGGCACCCTCAGCCTGCCCGAGGCCCCGCACGAGAAGCTCGTCGAGGGCTACGAGGCCGGTGTGCAACCGTTCCTGGACGCCGGCATCCCGGTGCTGGCCTTCCGCGACAAACCGCGCTTCCCCTACGACATGTTCGAGTGCGTGGAGACCTACGGGCCCGACCGCGACCGCTGCAACGTCCCCCGCTCCGAGTCGCTGCTCCCCGTCAACCCGCTGGAGGAGCTGGCCGCCCGGCACGAGGACCTGCACAGCATCGACCTCACCGACCGGCTGTGCACCGGGACCACCTGCCCCGGGGTGGTCGGCAACATCATGGTCTACCGCGACCTCGACCACGTCACCTCCAGCTACGGCGAGACGCTGGTGCCCGACGTCGAGGAGCGCCTGCTGGCCGCCCTCGACCGGACGTGAGCCACCTCTCCCCCGCCCCGCGGCCGAGGACCCTACCCTCACGTTAGGATAGGGTGACGACGCGGTCCCCGCCGGAGCGCCTCCGCACCCGGACGCCGCACCGCCCGCGCAACGCCGTGTCCACCCGCATGCGCAGCACCCGGGACGACCCCAGCCCTTCCGCCCAGCCTCCCCCGCCCTCCTCCCCTGCGAACGGAGCCTCCTTGGCCACCACGACAGCCGGCCCCGCGGCCGACCTCACGCCCGAGCAGCGCCAGTCGGTGCGCCTGACCCTCCGGTCCCCCCGTCACCTCAAGACCGAGGTCCTGGCCGGGCTCGTGGTGGCCCTGGCGCTCATCCCGGAGGCGATCGCCTTCTCGATCATCGCCGGGGTGGACCCCCGCCTGGGCCTGTTCGCGTCCTTCACCATGGCCGTGACCACCGCCGTGCTGGGCGGCCGGCCCGCGATGATCTCCGCTGCCACCGGCGCGGTGGCGCTGGTGATCGCCCCGCTGGTGGCCTCCCACGGCATCGACCACTTCATCGCCGCGGTGATCCTGGCCGGGGTCTTCCAGGTGGTCCTGGCCCTGATCGGCGCGGCGCGGCTGATGCGCTTCATCCCGCGCTCGGTCATGGTGGGCTTCGTCAACGCCCTGGCCATCCTGATCTTCAGCTCCCAGATCCCCGAGCTGATCGGGGTGCCCTGGGCCGTCTACCCACTGACGGCCCTGGGCCTGGCCATCGTGTTCCTGTTCCCCCGGCTGACCGGCGCGGTCCCCGCCCCGCTGGTGGCCATCGTGGTGATCACCGCGATCGTGGTGCCGATGGGCATGGACGTGCCGAGCGTCGGCGACAAGGGCGAGCTGCCCGAGTCCCTGCCGTCGCTGTTCTTCCCCGACGTCCCGCTGGACCTGGAGACCTTCCGGATCATCGCCCCGTTCGCCCTGACCATGGCGCTGGTGGGCCTGCTCGAGTCGCTGATGACGGCCAAGCTCGTCGACGACATCACCGACACGCGCTCGAACAAGACCCGAGAGTCCTGGGCGCAGGGCGCGGCCAACATCGTGACCGGCTTCTTCGGCGGGATGGGCGGGTGCGCGATGATCGGCCAGACGATGATCAACGTGCGCGCCTCGGGGGCCCGCACCCGCATCTCCACCTTCCTGGCCGGGATCTTCCTGCTGCTCCTCGTCGTGACCCTCGGCGAGGTCGTGGCGGTCATCCCGATGGCGGCCCTGGTGGCCATCATGATCTTCGTGTCCTGGGCGACGTTCGACTGGCACTCGGTCCGCCCCTCGACCCTGGCGCGGATGCCCCTCCCGGAGACCCTGGTGATGCTCTCCACCGTGGCCGTGACCGTGTGGACGCACAACCTCGCCCTCGGCGTGATCGTGGGGGTGCTCGTGGCGATGGTCGCCTTCGCCCGCCGGGTGGCCCACTTCGTCACCGTCGACCGTGCGCTCGAGCGGCGCGACGGCCGGGAGACGGCGGTCTACACCGTGCACGGGGAGCTGTTCTTCGCCTCCTCCAACGATCTCTACACGATGTTCGACTACGCCGGGGATCCCCAGCGGATCGTCATCGACTTCTCCGACTCCCATCTCTGGGACGCCTCCACCGTCGCCGCCCTGGACTCCGTGACGGACAAGTACGCCCACTACGGCAAGGACGTGGCGATCGTCGGGCTCAACCAGGCCAGCCGCCGGATGCGGGTGCGCCTGGGCGGAATGCTCAACTCCGAGCACTGACCCGGCACACCCGCCCGGCGCCGCGGCACGGCGCCCGAGCACACTCTGCCGGGCTGTGCATTTGCGATCACAACCCTTTGTGTCTGCATGTGAACTGGGTCACACGACGGGTCTTGCCGTACGCCGCGGGATGGAGCATCGTTGCTTCTCACCAGGGGATTCTGTGGTCCGCCAAGGATCATCCCCCGGCTCCCGCACCGTCGACCGACAGCGCGCCGCCTCCGGACTCCGGGGGGCGTCACCCGCATCGGGTCCGGGCGCGGGAGCAGCAGGGAGCGGGGCCGGCTGGGGGCCGCCCCGCTCCCCTTCTGTGTGCCGGCCCCGTCCGCCGGCACCCCCGCACCCCGCTCCGCCCGGCCCCGTCGGTGGTGCCGTCCGGCCCCGGGCGTCCGGAGGAAGCACCGACGGTCCGGAAAACGCACGCACCCGGGCTCCGTGTGGTGCCCCGAGGGCCCACCCGGAACCATGATGGGGGCGGCGGCGCCACCGCGCCGCCACGGACGGTCCCGGACCGCTGCGCAGCGTCGCGCCCGGTCCGGGACCGTCCTCGGAGCGACGCACCGCAGTGAGGGGGGACCGTGGACGACGACAGGATCGGAGCCGTGCAGGCACGCCTCGCCCGGCACGCCGTCGAGCGCGCCGGTCTCGACGCGGCCCGGGTCTGGTGGCACTGCTTCCAGCTCGGCGGCGAGGCCGGGATGCTGGAGGTCGACGCGTACCTGCACGGGTGCCTGAGGCTGCCGGCCGCCCACCGCGACCTGCTCGCCCGCGCGGTCAACGGACTCGTCCGGGACGCGCCCGTCGCCCGGGTCCCGTTCTCGTGGGAGATCGGCGCGGGCTCCCGGGACGACGCCGGCCCGCAGGACCGCGGCAGCGCTTCGGGCCTCTGGCCGCGCGCCTGAGCCGGCACCTCCACCGCGGCGGATCCTCCTCGGAGCCCCCGAGCCGTGCCTCGCGCGCGGCGCCACCTCCACGGCCCCGGCGGCCGCGGTGGCAGAATGGTCCGGGGTGCCGGCCCCGACGACGGCCCGCACCCGGTCGGGCGCAGCGAGCCGGACGCAGCGCGCCCGTCGTCGTCCCCGTGCCCCCACCTCGACCCTAGGATGTCGGATGGCCCATCTCTCGCCCCGCCCCGTCCCAGCCCCCGCGCCGACCGGCTGGTCGACCCTGCACCGGCACCACATCGGGGTGGACGTCGGCGGCACCCTGATCAAGTACGCGGCCGTGGACATGGCCGACGGCGAGCTGACCACTCCGGTCCTCCAGCGCCCCACCCCCGTCCCCGCCACGCCGGATGCCCTGGCGGAGCAGCTCGTGCTCATCGTGCAGGAGCTCGCCGCCGGTCCCCAGGCCCCGCACCCGGAGGCCAGCGTGGGAGTGGCGCTCCCCGCGATCATCCGCCACGGCGTGGCCCGCTCCGCCGCGAACATCGACGACGCGTGGATCGGCCTGGACGTCCACCGGTTCCTCACGGAGCGGCTGGGACGCACCGTCCACGTCCTCAACGACGCCGACGCCGCGGGCCTGGCCGAGCTCCGCTACGGCGCCGGGCGCGGGGCCAGCGGCACCGTCCTGGTCATCACCCTGGGCACCGGCATCGGCTCGGCGCTGTTCGTGGACGGGAAGCTGGTGCCCAACGTCGAACTGGGCCACCTGGAGCTCGGCGGGGTCGACGCCGAGGTGCGGGCCTCGGCGGTGGCCCGGGAGCGGGAGGGACTGGACTGGCCGGACTACGCCGAGCGTCTCCAGCAGTACTTCGCGCACCTGGAGTTCCTCTTCTCACCGGACCTGATCGTGGTCGGCGGCGGGATCTCCGCCCGGCACGAGGACTTCCTGCCCCGTCTGCGCCTGGACACGCGCGTCGTCCCGGCCGAGCTGCGCAACGCGGCGGGCATCATCGGCGCCGCCCGGCACGCCTACCTCGCCGTGCCGCCGGCGTCGGCCTGACCTCGGAGGGCCTGGCGGAAGTACTGCACGCCCGCCAGGACGTGCAGGACGGCGGCCACCTGGACCATGACCCGGCCGACGTCCGTCACCTCGGGGGTGGACCAGGCGGGCCCCGCCAGGACGAGCACGGTCCCCACCATGAGCAGGGCGGTCTTCGCCTTGCCGACCGTCGTGACCCGCAGGGTGCCGAGGGACCGCCGGACCAGGGTGGCGATCCCCACCACGACGTCGACGACCGCGATGACGATCAGCACCCACCAGGGGAACAGCCCGACGATGCTCGCGGCCACGGCGATCGCCACGGTCCCCAGCCGGTCGGCGATGGGGTCCATGACCTCCCCGACCCGGCTGCGCTGCCGGAGCGCCCGGGCCAGGGCGCCGTCGACCCAGTCCGTCAGGGAGAAGAGGGCGACGAGGACCAGCGCGCGCACCGGCCGCTCGTCGATGTCGAGGACGGCCAGAACGGCCGGGACGATGAGCGCGAACCGCACCACCGAGACCACGTTGGGCACCGTGAGCACCCGGTCGTAGTACGGCGACTCCGCCGGCTCGACCGCGTTCTGGTGCTGCTGTGCCATGTGCCTCGTCCCGTCCTCCGGCGCTCCCGGGCGAACGGTCCGCGCCCGTCGGTGCTGCCCTCGAGACTATCTGGTCGGCGCCGGGCGGCCCGGGAGATGACGCCGCCCGGCGCGAGGGCCGGCACGGTCCCTGGCCGCACACGGGCCGCCCGGGCAGAATGGGGCGGGAGCCTCGTCGCCGGTCGTCGGTGCGCCCGCAACGGCTCCGCCGGCGCACCCTGTGCACCCTCGCCCGGTGAGCTCCGACCCGGTGCGCGTCCTCGGCCCGACACCGGGCGCGCCACCCCGTCCGTCCCGCTCACCGGGGCCGGGCCCGACCGAAGGACCGCTGTGGATCCTCGCGTGCACTTCCTCACCCTGTCCACCCCGGACCTCGACGCCGCCCGCGAGTTCTACGCGCGGGGTCTCGGCTGGGAGCCGCTGCTCGACGTCCCGGGCGAGATCCTCTTCTTCCAGATCGCCCCGGGGACGGTCCTGGGTCTCTTCGACGCCGGGAAGTTCGCCGAGGACCTGAGCCTCCCATCGGCCACCCCGGCGCAGGGCGTGACGCTCGCGCACAACGTGGACGGCGAGGCCGCGGTGCGCGCGAGCGTCGACGCGATGAGCGCCGCGGGCGGGACCGTGCTCACGAGCCCGCGGCCGGGCGCCTTCGGGGGCGTCTTCCACGCGCACGTCGCCGATCCCAACGGCGTGGTGTGGGAGATCGCGCACAACCCTGGGTGGCGGATCGACGACGACGGGACCGTGCACCTCGGCTGAACGTGCCCGCCCGGCCCGTCCGCGCCGGGAGGTGCGGCCGGGGCCGGCTCAGCCGCGGACGTCGACGCGCAGGTGGTGCTCGACGTCGTGCAGGAAGTACGCCGCGAAGCTCGCCACGGTGAAGTCCTTGCCGTCCCCGCGCCTGCCGGTCCGGGCCCACTGCTCCCCGGTCACGGCGTCGAAGGCGTCCGCGGTGGCGCGGACCTCCTGCGCGAGCTCCCCGGAGACCTCGTAGGGGTCCTGCAGGTTGTACTGCCCCTCGACCGCCGCGGCGTCCTGGTCCCAGTCCGCGAAGACCGGGTCCTGCTCGTCGAGCATGAGCCGCAGCCGCTCGCGGAAGACCCGGCAGAGGTCCCGGACGTGGCAGGCGTACTCCAGCGGGGACCACGTCCCCGGGCTGGGCCGGTCCGTCATGCCCAGGCGGTCGAGGACCGCCGCCCAGCGCTCGACCGTGGCCCGCGCCCGCTCCCCCGTGCTCGTGACGTCGTAGTCCGGGTCGAACCCGCAGTCGGGACAGCCCCGGTCGAGCACCACGGTCCAGTCCTTGGTCTCCGGAGGGACCGGGGAGGTGTCGGGGGTTCCGGGGCGCTCGGTGGTCATGCGGCCAATGTACCCGGGCCCACCGGGTGCGGCGAGGTCCCGCGGCGGACGGGGCGGGCCGGGCGGGTCACAGCCCCTGCCGGTCCAGGATCTCGTCCTCGTCGAGCGGCTCCCCGCGCTGGACCCGGCGGGTCCGGCGCAGGTCGGTCGCGGCGAGCACCACGGCGGCGGTCGCCAGGACGAACGAGAGGATGCCGAGGGTGTTGGCGAACCCCGCGGACAGGCCCAGGTGGACGGGGTCGGCGGCCCGGGTCAGCACGGACGCGCCGGCGCCGTCCACGCGGTCCGGGAGGACGGCGCCGAAGCCGAGGAGCACGGCCCATGCGGCGAGCACCGTCAGCGAGGACCGCAGGGACGCCCCGGCAGGGACGTGGGCGCGGGCGTCCCGGCGCAGCAGCACCCCGGCCACCACGAGCAGCGCGGTCAGCGGCAGGGCCAGCGTCAGCGTGTAGAGCAGCACCAGGTCACCGGCGGCTCCGGCCAGGCCGCGGCCCACGGCCACCCACACCCCGAGCAGCAGGGCCGCGGGGACCCCGAGGACGGGCACGGCGCGCTGCAGGACGGCGGGACGGTGCGGCACGCGGTCGAGGGCTGTTTCCACGCCCGCCAGTCTATCGACGGGCCTCCCGCCGGAGACCCGCCCGCGGGCGCCCCGGTAGGCTGGAGCGCATGCCCTCCCCCGGATTCCCGCACGCCGTCCTCTTCGACCACGACGGGACCCTCGTCGACACCGAGCCGCTCTGGGACCGCGCCAAGCAGAACCTCGCCGCCGAGCACGGACGGCTCTGGACCCCCGAGGACTCGCTCGCGACCCTGGGCCGGCCGGTCGCCGCGACGATCGACCGGCTGCAGCGGGTCGGCGTGCCGCTCGGTCCGGACGAGCTGTTCCGGGCGGTCTTCGAGCACAGCGTCCGCGTCCTGGAGGACACCGAATTGACCTTCATCGACGGGATCGCGGAGCTCCTCGAGGAGCTCTCGGCCGCGGGGATCCCCGCGGCGATCGTCACCAACGCGAGCTCGGCGATGGGCCACCACACCGCGGCCACCGCCCCGGAGGACCTGTTCCAGGTCGTCATCGGCACGGACGAGTACGCGCAGGGGGTCCGCCCCAAGCCGGACCCGGACGCATACCTCACGGCGGCGCGCCGCCTCGGGGTCGACCCCCACCGGTGCGTCGTGGTCGAGGACTCCCCCGCCGGGGCCGCCGCGGGCGTCGCGGCGGGCATCCCCACGGTGGTCGTCCCCGGCGAGCTGGAGGTCGAGCGCGGCCCCGGGCTGCTGCACCTGGGATCCCACCGGGAGCTGACCCTGGAGCTGCTGCGCTCGCTGGACCCGCAGTCCCCGTCGTCGCCCTTCCACCCCGTGCAGGAGACCCGCCCGTGAGCGCCCCCGACTTCCCCGCCGCCGTCCTGTTCGACCACGACGGCACCCTCGTGAACTCCGAACCGCAGTGGGCCGTGGCCAAGCGGGCGGTGGCCGGCCGGTACGGCGTCGGCTGGAGCACCGAGGACGACCTCGCCACGCTGGGCCGGACGGTGCCCGCGTCGGCGCGGCTGATGGTCGAGCGCGGCGCCGAGGGGACCGTCGAGGCCATCACGGCCGAGCTCGGGCGGGAGGTCGCGGCCTCGCTCACGGGCGAGGTCCCGTTCCTGCCCGGCATGCGCGACCTGCTGGCCGAGCTCGAGCGGGCCGGCATCCCCGGCGCCGTGGTGACGAACGCCCTGACCGTGGTCGCGGAGGGCACCGCGTCCGGGGCGCCCGAGGTGCTGCGGGTGGTCGTCTCGCAGGAGGACGTGGAGCACGCCAAGCCGCACCCGGAGCCCTACCTGCTCGCGGCGCGGCGGCTGGGCGTGGACCCGGCACGGTGCGTGGCGGTCGAGGACTCGCAGACGGGGGCGGCGAGCGCGGCGGCCGCCGGGATGCCCGTGGTGGTGGTGCCCGGGGAGCTGCCCGTGGAGCCCGCTCCCGGCCTGGTGCTCGTGGACGCCCACACGGACGTCACCCTGGAGTTCCTGCGCGGGCTGGGTCCGGCCGTCTGACGAAGTCCACCACGACGACGAGGGCCCGTTCCCTGCCGTCCGCGCGATGCGGGACGGCAGGAAACGGGCCCTCGTGCGAGGTGCCTAGGCTCAGCGGGTCGCGGTGCCCTGGGGGGAGGACGCGCGGCGCGGGCTCCGGGCGCGGCGACGGGCCGCGGCCTGGGTGGAGCGGTCCGGCGCGGACTCGGTCGAGTACGCAGGCGCCGCGGAACGGCTGGGCGCGGCCGAGCGGGCCGGTGCCGCCGAGCGGGAGGCCGAGCCGTTGCCGGGGCGGGAGCCGCCGCGGCTGCCGGTCTCGCCGCGCTGGTCGCGGGAGGCGCTGCGCGGCTGCTCGGAACGGTTCTGTCCGCCGCGGCCGCGGTTGCCGCCGGAGCCGGCACGGCCACCGGAACGGCCGGCGCCGGAGCGCTGACCGCTCGCCGGGCGGCCCTGCGCCTGGACGGGCGGCGCCACGTAGGCGACCTTGTCGGCGAGCTCGCCCACGAGCGCCGTGACGGCCGGGGAGCCGACGGTCACGGTGTCGAAGTTCGCGGTGACGCCCGCGGCCTTCATGAGCTGCGTGACCTCGCGGCGCTCCTCCTTGGTGGCCACCGTGACCACGGAGCCGGAGGCCCCGGCGCGGGCGGTGCGCCCGGAGCGGTGCAGGTAGGACTTGTGCTCGGTGGGCGGGTCGATGTGCACGACCAGCTCGACCTCGTCCACGTGCACGCCGCGGGCGGCGACGTCGGTGGCGACGAGCACGCGCACGTCACCGGCGGAGAACTGGGCCAGGTTGCGGTCGCGGGCGTTCTGGGACAGGTTGCCGTGCAGGTCCACGGCGGGGATGCCCATCTGGCTGAGCTTGCGGGCCATCTTCTTGGCGCGGTGCTTGGTGCGCGTGAACATCACGCGGCGGCCGGTGCCGGAGGCCAGGGCCTCGATGAGCTCCTGCTTCTCGTCCGCGTCCACGACGAGCACGTGGTGGTCCATGGTGGACACGGACGCCTGCGGGGCGTCCACGGAGTGCTTGACCGGGTTGGACAGGAACTGCTTGACGAGCTTGTCCACGCCGCCGTCGAGCGTCGCGGAGAACAGCAGCCGCTGGCCGCCCTGGGGGGTGCGCTTGAGGATGCGGGTCACCACGGGCAGGAAGCCCATGTCGGCCATGTGGTCGGCCTCGTCGATGACCGTCACGCGGACGTCGTCGAGCGTGAGGACGTTCTGCTTCAGCAGGTCCTCGAGCCGGCCGGGGCAGGCGATGACGATGTCGGCGCCCTTGGCGAGCGCCTTCTCCTGGTTGCGCTGGGAGACCCCGCCGAAGATGACGGTGGTCGTCTGCCCGGCGGCCTCGGCCAGCGGGGCGATCGCGCGGTCGATCTGGGTGGCCAGCTCGCGGGTGGGGGCCAGGACCAGGCCGGTGGGCCGGTTGGCCCGCCGGGCGGCGCGGGCGCCGTTGCCGGTCAGTCCGGCGAGACGGGACACGAGCGGCAGCGCGAACGCCACGGTCTTGCCCGAGCCGGTCTTGCCGCGGCCGAGCACGTCACGGCCGGCCAGCGAGTCGGGGAGGGTCTTCTCCTGGATGGGGAACGCCTGCTCGATGCCCTGCTGGGCGAGGACGGCGGAAAGGGCCTCGGGCACGCCAAGGTCGGTGAAAGTAGCCAAAACTGGGATACGTCTTTCGATCGGATGTCCCGGCAAGGGGGTAGCGCGCCGGGTTGCGCCGAATGACTCCTGGAGCCCCTGCGAGCGGGCTGAGACCGTCTGGAACGGTGCCACGCTGGAAGAAGAACGGGGTGCTCGACGCCTGCCTGCTCACCCGGGAACGGGGAGCAGTGCCATATGCAATACGCCTCACCCTACAGCACCGGCGGCACGCCACCACCCGGATGTGGCGGAGGGCACGGCCGCGCCATGACGGCGCCGGGCCCACCGCGCCGGTGCGGGACGCGGTGACGCGTGCACGCATCCGGCGCCGGTGCGGTGGGTCCGCGGTGCGGGGGCTACAGCGCGGTGTAGCCGCCGTCGACCAGGTAGTACCCGCCCGTCATGAAGGAGGCCTTCTCCGAGAGGAGGAACGTGGTCAGGGCGGCGACCTCCTCGGCGCGGCCCAGCCGGCCGAGCGGGTGCTTGGCGGTGAGCCCCTCGAGGACGGACGCCGGCGCGGTCCTGAGCAGCGGGGTGTCGATGTAGCCGGGGCCGACGGCGTTGATCCGCACCCCGCGCCGGCCGTACTCCACGCCGGCCTGCTTGGTGAGCCCGACCACACCGTGCTTGGCGGCGGTGTAGGCGCTGTTGCCCGCGGCCACGGCCACGGTGCCGTGCACGGAGGCCATGTTGACGATCGCCCCGCCGCCGGCCTGCTCGATGGCGGGCAGCTGGTAGCGCATGCCGAACATGACGGAGTGCAGGTCGATCTGCACGGTGCGCACCCACGCGTCGAGGTCCGATTCCCCCACCGCGTCCGCCGCGCCGGCGACCCCGGCGTTGTTCACCGCCAGGTGCAGGGCGCCGTAGGTCTGCTGGGCGAACTCGACCGCGGCCTCGCAGTCCTCGGGCTTCGCCACGTCCTGCCGGAAGCCGGCGGCGTCGCCGCCGGCGGCCATGATCGCCTGGACGACGTCGTCGATCCGCCGGGTGTCGATGTCCGTGACGACGACCTTGGCGCCCTGCGCCGCGAGGTCCTTCGCGCAGGCCTCGCCGATGCCGGAGGCGGCGCCGGTGACGAGCGCGACCTTGTCCTTGAGGTCAGCCATGTGGTTCTCCTGCCGTGTGTCCGCTGGGCCGGGCCGGACGGCCCGACGCTCCCAGTCTGTCCGGAAACGCCGGGGCCCGCGAGGGGTGGCACGGGCGCCGCCTGCCGTGCCGCCCCTCGCACCGGACGGAGGCTCAGCCCTCGGCGTCCTCGGACTTCTCGGCGTCGTGCGCCTGGCGCAGCGCGGCGGAGTCCGCCTCCTGGGCGGCCTTCTGCTCGCGCACCACCTCGGTCAGGAGCTTGGTCATCTCCTTGGCCACGCCGGCCGCGGACTGCGGGTTCTGCCCGGTGACGAGGCGGTCGTCCACGACGACGTTCTCGGCCCAGTTCGGCGCGGTCCGCACGTCCGCGCCCTGCTCGACGAGCTTGTCCTCGAGCAGGAACGGGACGACGTCCGACTTGCCGACCTCGTCCTCCTCGGCGTTGGTGAACGCGGCCACCCGGCGTCCCTCGACGATGCGCAGACCGTTGGCGAGCTCGACGTCCACGAGCCCGGCGGGTCCGTGGCAGACGGCGCCGACGACTCCCCCGGCGTCGTGCACGGCGGCCACGAGCGCCTGCAGGTCCGCGTTGCCCGCGAAGTCCCACATGGTGCCGTGCCCGCCCACGAGGTAGACCGCGTCGTACTGGGCCGGGTCGACCACGCTGATCCGCGGGGTGTTGTAGAGGGAGGCCCGCACGGTCTCGTCCTCAAGGTACTGCCGCTGCACCTCGTCCTTCTCGTCCTTGCCGTCCTGCGGGGGCTGCCCGCCGGCGATCGAGGCGAAGTCGACGAAGTAGCCGGCGTCCCGGAACACCTTCCACGGGTGGGCGGCCTCCCCCACGAAGTAGCCGGTGGGCTCCCCGGTGTCGCCGAGGGAGTCGTGGCTGGTGAGAACGAGCAGAACCTTCTTCATGGTCTCGATGTCCATGTCTGTCCTTCCGTCGGGTGGCGGGACGCGGAGGGCGTCCTGCGAGCGGGTGGCCAGCCTAGGCGGCGGGGGCCGCCCCCGGGGCCGGTGTTCGCTCCCGGCCCCTCCTGTACGGAGGGCGCGATCCCTCCCCTGATAGGGTCGTTGACGACTCAATGACCCTGTTCGCCCTCCTGAAAGGACCGACCATGAGCCTCTCCAACGCGATCCTGCGCGGCGTCTCCGGCGCCTACCTGCTGCAGTCCGGCTACGGCAAGAAGGACCTCCCCACGGAGGCCGCCGCGGGTCTCCAGCAGTTCGCCGCCACCGGCGTCCCCCAGTTCGAGGAGTGGGACGCCGACACCTTCGGCAAGTTCGTGGCGTACTCGGAGATCGGCATCGGCGCCGCCCTGCTGACCCCGTTCGTCAACAAGCGCCTCGCGGGTCTGGCCCTCGGCGCGTTCTCCGCCGGGCTGCTCGCGATGTACTTCCGCAACCCCGAGATGACCCAGGAGGACGGCGTCCGCCCGTCCGAGGCCGGCACGGGCCTCTCGAAGGACGCCTTCCTGGCCGCGATCGCCGCGGCCCTGGTCGTCTCCAAGTAGGCACGGCCCCGCAGGACCCCACGGGTGCAGCCCGTCCGCACGGACGGGCGGCACCCGTTCTGCATTCCCGGTGGCCTTTCCGGAGTCCTACTCCGAAGTCCTAGAACGTCCGAGGCGCCCGGGAGAACGGGCCCATGACGACGACGGCGCACCGCCGGGCCCGTCCTGCTCCGGGTCCGCACCGAGCCGCTCCCGCCGGGGAGCGGGTGCTGGACGCCGGCGTCCGGGCCGAGGTGCGGGCGGTCGTCGGGGAGCTCGTGGACTCGGCGGCCGCACAGGCGCGGGAGGCGGGGCGCCAGCTGCGCTGCATCGTCCGGCTGTGGCTGCTGGCCTGGGAGGACCACGAGATCGACTGGGTCTCCACGGCAGGGCTGATGCCCTACGAGGCCGATGAGCTCGTCTGCTCCCTCCTCGAGACCGAGGACCAGATGGTGCGTGATCTCGCCGACGAGATCGGCCCGGCGCTGCGCCTGCCCGCGGGCACGGCCCTCGGGCGCGTCCGCGAGGCCCTCGTGCTCGGGCTGCACCTGCCCGAGGTCCTCGAGGCGCTGGAGGCGGGCCTCTTCAGCGCCCGGCACGCCTCGGTGATCGCCGACCAGTGGCGCGAGCTGGTCGAGGACGTCCCGGCGGGCCAGGAGGCACCGTCCGCCGTCGTGCAGCGGCTCGCCGCCGAACTGGTGGAGCGGGCTCCGCACTGCACGGTGGCGCAGCTGCGCGCGTGGGCCCGGCGCCGGCGCGCGGCGCTGCTGACCGGGACGCAGGAGGCGAGGCACCGGGCGGCCCGGGCCGGACGCCGCGTGTGGGTCGAGCACGGTGAGGACGGCATGGCGTGGCTGCACGCCCTGCTGGACGCACCCACGGCGCTCGCGGTCCAGGACCGGCTCGACACGCTCGCGTCGCTACTGGAGCCCGTGGAGGAGACCGCCCGCGCGGGGACGGGGCGAGAGCCGGACCGGTGCGGCACGGCGCAGTTCGGTCCAGTGCAGTTCGGTCCGGTGCAGTGCGGTCCAGTGCAGTTCGGTCCGGAGGAGGATGGCCCGGACGGGTTCGCGCCGGGTGCCAGGACTGCCCGGACGGACGCGCAGCTGCGGGCGGACGTCCTCACCGATCTCCTGCTGGAGGGGGAGCTCCCCGATGACCCCGGGTTCCCGCGCGGTGTGCGCGGCCGGGTCTGCGTGACGGTCCCCGTGCTCACGCTGCTGGGGTGCCGCCCCGGCGGCCCGACCGCCGGCGTGCCCGCGGACGCCCCGGTGCTCGAAGGCCACGGCCCGATCAGCGCGGACGTCGCCCGGGAGCTGGCCGCCGGTGCCTCCTCGTGGCATCGCGTGCTGACGCACCCCGTCACCGGAGCCGTCCTCGACCACGACCGCACCACCTACGCGGTGCCCGCTGATCTGCGCCGCCGGCTGCGGCTGCGCGACGGGACCTGTCGTTTTCCGGGGTGCCGGCGGCGGGCCGAGCGCTGCGACCTCGACCACACGGTGGCGTGGCAGGACGGCGGCCGGACGGCTGCGGACAACCTGGCCCACCTGTGCCGCCACCACCACCTCGTCAAGCACCGCCGCGGTGCCCTCGGCCGCTGGTCGGTGCGGCAGCCGGGGCCGGCGCCCGCCGGCGGAGTGCTCGAGTGGACCTCACCGGCCGGACGGACCTACCGGACCGTGCCGGACCCCTCGGCCGGTGCCACATCGGTCGGTGCCACATCGGTCGGTGCCACATCGGTCGGTGCCACGTCGGGCGGTGCCACATCGGGCGGACCGGTCCCGGACGTCGGGGAGCGGGGCAGCTCCGTGCGCGAGGACGCGGACCCTCCCCCCTTCTGACCGCCCGACCGAGCGCACGCACGGTGCGGGTGGCGCTGGGCGTGCGGCCTCCCGGTCGGTGCTGCCGCGGGACACGGGCGCGGACCGGCCCTCCGACAGCGCTGTGCCGAGCGCCGGACGGTCCCGAGGATCAGGCGGGTGGGCGGCCCGGGTCCTCCGCCGTGGTCTCCACCGACAGGCGGTAGCCCATGCTGTGGGTCTCCTCGGGCTCGAGGTGCACGGCGTCGGCGTGGGTGTTGGCGCCCTCCACGCACACGAAGTCCGTCCATCCGTCCGGCCCCACGTCGGGCATCGCCGCCGCCGTCTCCGCCCCGGGGTTCCACACCACGGTGGTGCCGGAGTTCTTCTTCCGGATCCGCAGCACCCGCCCCAGCACGGGGTCCACCACGGCGACGTCGCCGGTCGAGCGGTACACCCGGTCGGTCTCGCCGTCGAACCGGAGGTCCCCCTCCTGGACGCAGTCCTCCCGGTCCAGGACCTTGTCGCGGTAGGACGCGCCGTCCAGCCCCTCGACCCGGATCTTCCGCACGTCCCCCACCACCAGGTAGGCGTGCAGGGCCTCCTCGAAGTCGAACGGGCGCTCACCGGTGTTGGTGACGCTCAGCTCGAGGGACAGCTCGGTGCCGAAGCGCACCACGCAGTAGGCCTCGAACTGGTACGGGAACTGCTCCTGGTGCGCGGGATCGGTGACGTCCGCGTCCGAGAGCCGGTAGACGATCATCGCCTCGTGGTCCGAGGACTCGCGCGACTCGACGTGCCACGGGAGCGTGCGGGCGAAGCCGTGCTTGGGCTCGCGCCCGCCCTCCGCCCCGTCCGCGAACCAGGGGAAGCAGATCGGGACACCCCCGCGCACGGGCTTGCCCGTCTCGAGCGCGGTGCTCGGGGACAGCCACAGCACCGGGGCGTGGCCCGTGGGGATCCAGTCGATCACGTGCGCGCCCTGGTCGTGGACGGCGCCGGTGGCGTCCGCGCAGGAGAACAGGCGGGGCTCGGGGAGTTCGCTCATGCCCCTCAGGCTAGACCGAGGGCCCGGTCCCCGTCAGGAGGCCGGGCCTTCGTGCGCCGACAGCCGTCAGACGCCGGTGCGCTCGTACGAGTCGATCGCTCCGGGATGGCCCTCCATGAACGCGTCGACCTGGCGGCGGTCCGCCCGCAGCTTGGGGTCGTGGTCCAGGTAGTGCCTGGTCTCGCGGACGACCAGCCCGGAGAGGAGCAGCAGCCCGAGGAGGTTGGGCAGGGCCATGAGGCCGTTCATCACGTCGGCGAAGTTCCACACCACCGCCAGCGGCACGGTGCAGCCCACGAACACGACCAGGGAGAACACGACCCGGTAGGGCATCACGGCCGGCCGGCCGAAGAGCCGCTCCATGCACCGCTCGCCGTAGTAGGCCCACCCGAGGATCGTCGAGTAGGCGAACATCACGAGCCCGATGGTGACCACGTAGTGGCCCCACTGCCCGGGCAGGCCCTGGCTGAAGGCGTCGCCGGTCATGGTCGCGGCGAAGTCCGCCCCCTGCTCCCAGACCCCGGTGGTGATGAGCACGAGTCCCGTGCAGGTCACCACGATGATGGTGTCGATGAAGGTCTGGGTCATGGAGACCAGCCCCTGGCGGACCGGGTGGGTGGTCTGGGCCGCGGCCGCTGCGATCGCGGCCGATCCCATGCCGGACTCGTTGGAGAAGATGCCGCGGGCCACGCCCATCTGCACGGCCAGCATGATCGCCGATCCGGCGAACCCGCCGACGGCCGCCGTGCCGGAGAAGGCGTCGGTGAAGATCAGGACGACCGCCTGCGGGATGGCCGCGACGTTGACGACGAGGATGAACAGGGCGCCCAGGACGTAGAAGAGGATCATGACGGGGACGAAGCCCGCCGTGACCTTCCCGATGGACTTGATCCCGCCCACGAGCACGGCGAGCGTCAGCACGGCGAGCACCACACCGGTGATCCAGGTGGGGACGCTGAACGAGCTCTCCAGGTTGGAGGCGATGGAGTTGCCCTGGGTCATGTTGCCGATGCCGAACGCGGCCAGCGCGGCGGCGACGGCGAAGAAGATCGCCAGGAACTTCCCGAACCTGTTGCGGATGCCGCGCTCCAGGTAGTACTGCGGGCCGCCGGAGATCTCACCCTTGGCGTCCGTGGTGCGGAACCGCACGGCCAGGAACGCCTCGGAGTACTTGGAGGCCATGCCGAGCAGGCCGGTGACCCACATCCAGAACAGGGCGCCGGGCCCGCCGATCGAGATCGCGGTGGCCACGCCCACGATGTTGCCGGTGCCCACGGTGGCCGCGAGCGCCGTGGTCAGCGCCTGGAACTGGGAGACGTCGCCGCCGCGGGCGTCCGCGTCCTTGCGGTCGAACAGGGCCAGTCGCAGCGCGGAGCCCAGCTTGTGGAACTGCAGCCCGCCCAGCCGGACGGTCAGGTACAGACCGGTGAGCAGCAGCAGGGGGATGAGGACGTAGGGCCCCCAGATGATGCCGCCCAGCTCGCCGAGGGCAGTCTCGATGGTTTGGAGCATGTGTTCTCCCGTGGGTGTCGGGTGGATCAGGAATCGGGCCGGAACGGGACTGTGACCTCGGTCTCGGCAGAAGGCATCTAATCACAGGTCCGCTGCTCCCCCGGTCAGGGACCGATGGATCGGCCACAGTGTGGCTCCTGCCCGTTTCCGCCCGGTTACGGGCCGGCCAGGGCGGCGGGGCCCTCCGGCGCCCGCCGCGAGAGGCGGCGCGCGAGCAGCACGGCTCCCGCGGCGAGCAGCGAGCACACCGCCATGGACACGGCCATCGGGACGGCGGTGTGCTGACCGGCCAGGCCGGTCAGCGGGCTCACGAGCCCGCCCAGGAGGAACTGGACCAGTCCGAGCACCGCCGACCCGGCCCCGGCCCGGCCCGGGACCCGGCCCTGGGCGAGGGCCACGGCGTTGCCCATGACGAAGCCGATGCAGGTCTGGCTCACGAAGAGGTGCGCCAGGGTGGTCCACCCGGTGATCCCGGCCAGCACGAGGCCCAGGCCCACCACGTTGACGGCGGCCATGACCACGATCGCGGTGCGGAGGATCGTGCCGGGCTCGACCCGGTCGACGAGGCGGGTGTTGACGACCGCGCCCAGGATGGAGCCGCCCGCGTTGACGGCGAACACCACGGAGTAGCCGAGCGCCGAGTAGCCGAGCACGTTCTGCAGCACGAAGGAGGAGGCGGAGATGTAGGAGAACAGGGCGCCGAACGCGAGTCCGAAGGCGAGGGCGTAGGCCATGAAGGACGGGGTGCGCAGCATCCGCCAGGACCCGGTGACGACGGCGCCGACCCCGCCGCGGTGCCGCCGGTGCGGGGGCAGGGTCTCGGGGACCACGAGCACGGAGCACGCCAGCATCAACAGCCCGAACGCCGCGAGCACCCAGAACACGGTCTGCCACGGGGCCACCGTGGCGATCACCCCGCCCAGGAGCGGGGCCACCACCGGGGCGAGGGAGGTGATGGTCGCGAGGACCGAGAACAGCTTCGCGGCCCCGCGGCCGGAGGCGATGTCCGAGACCACCGCGCGGGCGATCACGACGCCGGCCGCCCCGGCGAGTCCCTGCACCGCGCGCAGGACCAGCACCGTCCCGATGGTCGGGGCCAGGACCACGGCGACGGAGCTGAGCAGGAACAGCGCGTTGCCGGCCACCATGAGCCGGTGCCGGCCCAGCACGTCGGACACGGGCCCGAGCAGGAACTGCCCCACGGCCATGCCGACCATGTACGTGGTCAGCGTCAGCTGCACCGCGGAGGCCGACGCCCCGAAGTGCCCGGCCATGGCAGGCATCGAGGCCAGGTACATGTCCGTGGCCATCGGGCTCACCGCGCTGAGGATCCCCAGCGCCGCCACCAGCACCACCCGGTCCTTGCCGCCGGAGAGGCGCAGGCGGGAGCGCACGGGGTCGTCGGGCGGCGATGAGCTCACGGGAGGTCCTTCGGCACGGGTCGGCAGGGCGGGCGCGGGGCGCGCCTCATGCTATCGACGCCGCGACGTGAGAAGGACGCGGGACAGGACGAGGACGAGGACGAGGGACAGGGCGAGGACGAGGGGCGGGGATGAGGGACTGCGACAGCGACAGCGACAGCGACAGCGACAGCGACAATGTCCGCATGAGACTCGCCGTGTACACCGGGGCATCCCTCGGCTCCGACCCCCTGTTCCCCGAGGCCGCCCGGGCCTTCGCCACCACCCTCGCCCGCCGCGGCGTGGGCGTCGTCTACGGCGGCGGCCACGTGGGGCTGATGGGCGTCGTCGCCGACGCCGCCCTGGCCGCCGGGGGCGAGGTGGTCGGGGTCATGCCGCAGTCGCTCGTCGACGACGAGACGGCCCACACGGGGCTGACCGAGCTGCGCATCGTCCGGACGATGCACGAGCGCAAGGCGGAGATGGCCGCCCTCGCCGACGGGTTCGTGGCCCTGCCGGGCGGCCTGGGCACCCTCGAGGAGATCTTCGAGGCGTGGACCTGGCTGCAGGTGGGGGTGCACGCCAAGCCGGTCGGCTTCCTGGACGTGGCCGGCTATTGGAGGCCCCTGCTGGACGCGGTGGCCTCGATGTCCGCGGCCGGCCTCGTGCGTCCCGAGTACCGGGACGCCGCCGTGGTCGCCCAGGACGCCGACGAGCTGCTCGCCCGGTTCGCGGCGTGGGAGGCGCCCCGCCGGCGCTGGTCCGAGCCACCCGTTCCCGGCGCCGACGCGCCCGCCGCCCGCCCAGCCCCTAGGATGTAGGGCGATGAGCGAGCACACCCCTTCCCCCGCCGAGGGCCCCGCACAGGGCCCCGTCCCCGAGGCGTTCCACCGCCGGCCGTACTCCTTCGTGCGCCGCGGCGACCGCCTCACCGCCCGCCGCCAGAAGGCCTGGGACGACTGGGCGCCCACCCGGGTGCTCGACGTCCCGCGCGTGCGCACGGACACCTCCGTGCACCCCGACCACGAGTTCGACGCGGCCGCGGCCTTCGGGCGCGAGGCGCCGCTGGTCGTGGAGGTCGGCTCCGGGCTCGGCGAGGCGGTCGTGCACGCCGCCGCCCAGGACCCGGCGCGGAACTTCCTCGCCGTCGAGGTGTACAAGCCCGGGATCGCGGACCTGCTGCTCAAGGCGGCCCAGGCCGGGGTGGACAACGTCCGCGTGGCGCAGGCCAACGCGCCCGAGGTCCTGGAGCACATGCTCGCCCCGGCCTCGGTCGACGAGCTGTGGGTGTTCTTCCCGGACCCCTGGCACAAGACCCGCCACCACAAGCGGCGCCTGGTCTCCCCCGCGTTCGCCGAGCTCGCCGCCCGGGTGCTCGTCCCGGGCGGGCTGTGGCGGCTCGCCACGGACTGGCAGGAGTACGCCCTGGTGATGCGTGAGGTCCTCGACGCGTCCCCGCAGTTCGAGAACGTCCACCCGGGCCCGCTCGCCGACGACGAGCACCCGGACACCGGATGGGCCCCGCGCTGGGAGGGACGGGTCCTCACGAGCTTCGAGCGCAAGGCGCAGGAGGCGGGCCGCGTCCCCCGCGACCTCGTCTACCGCCGGACGGCGTGAGCGCCGTCCCCGGCGCGGAGCGAAACGGCGTGCCCGCACTGCCCGGCCCGGAGCGGGACGGCTTCGTCGTCGTGCCCCCGGGCGATCCCCGCACGCAGCCGCTGCTCGAGGGCCTGCACCACGAGTACGTGGAGCGCTACGGTCCCGAGATCGGGGCGGAGGAGATGGCCGAGCACCCCGTCGACGACTTCACCGCCCCCGCCGGAGCGCTCCTGCTCCTCCTCGAGGGCGGCACGACGGTGGGGGGTGGCGCGTTCCGTCGGCACGACGACGCCACGGCCGAGCTCAAACGGGTGTGGACCGCCCCGGCGCACCGCCGGCGCGGGATCTCGCGGCGGGTCCTGGCCGAGCTCGAGCGGCTCGCCGCCGCGGCGGGCTACCGGCGCATCCACCTCACCACGGGCAGCCGCCAGCCGGAGGCGGCCGCCCTGTACCGCAGCAGCGGGTACGTCCTGCTGCCCGGGACCGCCCGGGTCTATCCGGGCGGCGTGTACGACGTGGGCTTCGAGAAGCACCTGCGCTGACCGCCCGGCCCGGGCGCCGGTGCGGCTCAGCGCTCCTGCTGGCGCGGGGGCCGGTACAGCACCACGGCCTGCGAGATCTTGCGGGCCCGGGGGCGGGCGCCGCGGGCCATGCGCACCACGTCCCCGCCGACGCCGGCGGCGAAGATCCGCGAGGACTCCTCGGCCCGGTCCCGGGCGTCCTCGAGTTCCCGGGACAGCTCCGCCACCCGCGACCGCAGGGCCGCGACCTGGTTCTCCAGCTGGAGGATGCGCCGGATGCCCTCGAGGGACACGCCCTGCTGGGACAGCACCTGGATCTGCTGCAGCTTCTCGATGTCGCGCTGCGAGTAGCGGCGGGCGCGGCCGGGGGCCCGGGACGGCCTGACGAGGCCGAGCCGGTCGTACTGGCGCAGCGTCTGCGGGTGCATCTCCGCGATCTCCGCGGCCACGGAGATCACGAACAGCGGCTGGTCGGCGTCCAGTGCCATCTCATACCCGTGCCTTTTCGGCCAGGCGGGCCCGGGGGTCCTCGTCCGCGGTCGCCTCGGCGAACGCCCGGACGGCGGCCTGCGCCTGCTCGTCCAGCTCGGCCGGCACGTGCACCTCGACCGTCACGATCAGGTTGCCGGTGCCCTTGGCCGTGCCGAACCCGCGCCCCTTGACGCGGAAGCGCCGGCCCGAGGACGTGCCCGCCGGGACCTTCACGCGCACGGTGCCGCCGTCCAGCACGGGCACCTCGATGGTGGCGCCCAGGGCCGCCTCGGGGAACGTGATCGGCACGGTGACCTCGACGTCGTCCGTGCCCTCGACGCGCCGGAAGAAGGGGTGCGGGGTCACGTGGACGGTGACGTAGAGGTCGCCGGCGCCGCCGGCACCCGAGTGGCCCTTGCCGGCGAGCTTGAGCTTCTGCCCGTCGCGCACGCCGCGCGGGATCCGCACCGTGGTCTCCTGGCCGTTGCCCCGGCGCAGCTTGACCGTGGTGCCGTGCACCGAGGAGCGGAACGGGATGGTCGTCTCCGTCCGGATGTCCTCCCCGCGCGCCGGCGGGGCCTGGTAGCCGCCGTAGCCGCCCGGCGCCCCGTACCCGGTCTGACCGCCGAACTGGGCGAACAGGTCCTCGAACCCGCCCGGGCCGCCGGGGCCGCCCGCGCCGCCGGTGGAGTAGGTCGTGCGGCGGCGGCGTCCTCCGCCGCCTCCGCCGAAGATGTCGCCGAAGAGGTCCTCGAAGTTGGCCGAGCCCCCGGCGCCGCCGGGGCCGCCGGCGGTGAAGCGCGCCCCGGAGCCCATCGCGCGGATCGCGTCGTACTGCTTGCGCTCCTCGGGGTCGGAGAGCACGGAGTTCGCCTCGGTGATGTCCTTGAACCGCTGCTCGGCCTCCGCGTCCCCCGGGTTCTGGTCCGGGTGGTACTGGCGGGCGAGCTTGCGGTAGGCCTTCTTGACGTCGGCGGCGGACGCGTCCTTGGAGACGCCGAGAATGCTGTAGAAGTCCTTGTCGATCCAGTCCTGGCTGGCCATGACGCCTCCTTTCTGTGGGGCCGGTCGGGGTCCTGCGGAGCAGGACCCGGTGGTGGTCCGGGGGTCGTCCCCGGCGCCGCGGCGGCGGGGACGGGTGGACGGGTCAGGGGAGGCCCGAGGGACGGGCCTCCCCTGACATCGCCGGGATCAGGCCGGGTCCGGCCTCACTCGGCGACCGCGACGGCGACCTGGGCCGGCCGCACCACGCGCTCGCCGATCCGGAAGCCGGAGCGCAGCACCATCGAGACCTGGTCCGGCTCGACCTCGCTCGTGGGCTGCTGCAGCACCGCCTCGTGGACGTTCGGGTCGAACTTCTCCCCGACCTCCCCGAGGCGCACCAGCCCGTGCCGCACGAGGGTCTCCTCGAGCTTGTTCGCGATCGCCGCGAACGGGCCGTCGGTGAGGTCGCCCGCCTGCCGGGCCGCGTCGATGTCGTCGAACACCGGCAGCAGCGTCTGCAGGAGGTCGCCCGTCACGAAGGTCCGCAGCTGCTCCTTCTCGCGCGCCGTGCGGTGCTTGAAGTTCACGAACTCGGCCTGCAGCCGGCGCAGCTCCTCGAGCCGCTCCTCGGCGAGGGCGGCCGCCGGGGACTCCTCCGCGGCGGCCGGCGCCGGTGCGGCGTCCCCGGACTCCGCGTCCGTCGACTGGGGCGTCGAGAGGATGTCGTCCACCGTCAGGCCCTCCGGCCCGGCCTCCTCGCGGGGGCCGGCGCCGGAGTCCTGTGCGGACTGCTCGCCGGGGTGCGCGGCGGGGTCGCCGGGAACGCTCCCGGCGCCGTGGTCGTCCGCGTTCTCGTCGGGTCCTGGCGTGGGGTCGGGCATGCTCACTTCTTCTCGTCCTCGTCGTCGACGACCTCGGCGTCGACGATGTCCTCGTCACCGGTGGCACCGGTGGCGCCCGCACCCGGGGCGCCCTCGGCGCCCTCGGTCTGCGACTGCGCGTAGAGGGCCTCGCCGAGCTTGGTCTGGGACTGCTGCAGCTTGTCGTAGGCCGACTTCACGGCGTCCTCGTCCTCGCCCTCGAGCGCCTTCTTCAGGGCGTCGACGTCCGCCTGCACCTCGGACTTGACGTCCGCGGGCAGCTTCTCGTCGTTGTCCTTCAGGAGCTTGTCGACGGAGTACGCCTGCTGCTCCGCGTTGTTGCGCAGGTCGGCCGCCTCGCGGCGCACCCGGTCCGCCTCGGCGTTGGCCTCGGCGTCCTTGACCATCCGGTCGATGTCCTCCTTGGAGAGGGAGGACCCGCCCGTGATGGTCATCGACTGCTCGGTGCCGGTGCCCTTGTCCTTCGCGGAGACGTGCACGATGCCGTTGGCGTCGATGTCGAAGGTGACCTCGATCTGCGGCATCCCGCGCGGGGCGGGGGCGATGCCGGTCAGCTCGAAGGTGCCCAGGTTCTTGTTGTCCCGGGTGAACTGGCGCTCGCCCTGGAAGACCTGGATGGACACGGACGGCTGGTTGTCCTCGGCGGTGGTGAAGGTCTCGGACCGCTTGGTGGGGATCGCCGTGTTGCGCTCGATGAGCTTGGTCATCACGCCGCCCTTGGTCTCGATGCCCAGCGACAGCGGGGTCACGTCGATCAGCAGCACGTCCTTGCGGTCGCCCTTGAGCACGCCCGCCTGGATCGCGGCGCCGACGGCGACGACCTCGTCCGGGTTCACGCCCTTGTTGGGCTCCTTGCCGGCCAGGCGCTGGACGGTCTCCGCGACGGCGGGCATGCGGGTCGAGCCGCCCACCAGCACCACGTGGTCGATGTCGGACACGGAGATGCCGGCCTCGGCGATGACGTCCTTGAACGGCTTCTCGGTGCGCTCGAGCAGGTCCCGGGTGAGCTCCTCGAACTTGGCGCGGGTGAGGCGCTCGTCCAGGTGCACCGGGCCCTCGGGGGTCACGGACAGGTACTGCAGGGAGATGCTGGTGCTGGTCGCGGAGGACAGTTCCTTCTTGGCCTGCTCCGCGGTCTCCTTCAGGCGCTGCAGGGCGATCTTGTCCTTGGACAGGTCCGCGCCGGTCTTCGACTTCACCTGCGCCAGCAGCCAGTCGACCACGCGCTGGTCCCAGTCGTCGCCGCCGAGGCGGTTGTCGCCGGCGGTCGAGCGGACCTGGATGGTGGAGAAGTCGTCCTCGTCCTTGCCGACCTCCAGCAGGGAGACGTCGAAGGTGCCTCCACCGAGGTCGAAGACCAGGATGAGCTCGTCCTCCTTGCCCTTCTCCAGGCCGTAGGCGAGCGCCGCGGCGGTGGGCTCGTTGACGATGCGCAGCACGTTCATGCCCGCGATCTCACCGGCCTCCTTGGTGGCCTGGCGCTCGGCGTCGTTGAAGTACGCCGGGACGGTGATCACGGCGTCGGTGACCTTGTCGCCGAGGTAGGACTCGGCGTCGGTCTTGAGCTTCATCAGGATGCGCGCCGAGATCTCCTGCGGCGTGTACTTCTTGCCGTCGATGTCGGTGGACCACCCGGTGCCCATGTGGCGCTTCACCGAGGCGATCGTGCGGTCCACGTTGGTGACGGCCTGGCGCTTGGCGATGTCGCCCACCAGGGTCTCGCCGTCCTTGGAGAAGGCGACGACGGACGGCGTGGTCCGGTTGCCCTCGGCGTTGGCGATGACGGTGGGCTCGCCGCCCTCCAGCACGGACACCACGGAGTTGGTGGTGCCGAGGTCGATTCCTACTGCACGAGACATGGACGTGTTCTCCTTCGGGTCGAGCTGAACCGGGCGGGCCGTACCGGCCCCGTTGGGGTCCCGGAGGTCTCAGTTCTTGAGTTTTCCTGGCTCAAGTCTGCCACGTGAGCCGCTGATGTCAACTTAAGTTGAGCCACATCGACTCAACCCGGGGTGCCGGGGATGTGAGACGCCGCGCACTCCCTCCCGGCGGGGCAGGACGTCGGATACCGTGGAGTGTTTGAGCCCGTTCCCGCGGGCCACCGCCACACCCCCGGGTCCGCCCCGCACGTCACCGCACGCACCGACACGACACCGCACGCACCCCGACACCTCAGGAGCCACCGTGAGCACCACGCCACCCCATTCGCCGCATCCGTCCAGTGAGGCCGACGGCTCCCGCCGGCCGAAGCCGCGGGAGGTGCTGCGCGAGATCAACTACCCGCACGGCATCCACCCCGCCCTCGTCCCCGGCATCGCCGTCGAGGACCAGAAGCTGCACTACGGCACGGACAAGGTGGTCTTCACCGTCACCGCCGCGCTGATCGTGGGGTTCATCGCCTGGGGCGTGCTCTCCACCGAGTCCCTGACGGCCGCCTCCACCGCGGCCCTGGGCTGGGTGACCGGCAACACCGGGTGGTTCTTCACCGCCCTGTCCACGGCCGCCGTGCTGTTCATGCTCGTGGTCGGCTTCACCCGGACCGGGCGGATCCCCCTGGGCATGGACGACGAGAAGCCCGAGTACTCCTTCTTCTCGTGGCTCGCCATGCTCTTCGCCGCCGGCATGGGCATCGGCCTGATGTTCTACGGCGCCTCCGAGCCGCTGAGCCACTTCGGCGCGGGCGTCCCCGGATTCGGGGCGGAGCCCGGCTCCGAGGAGATGACCGTCTACGCCCTCGTCCAGACCGCCTTCCACTGGGGTCTCAACCCCTGGGCCATGTACGCCGTGGTCGGCGCGGCCGTCGCGTACGGCGCCTACCGGCGCGGACGCTCCCCGCTCATCAGCCGGATCTTCGTGCCGCTGATCGGCCAGCGGCGCGCCGAGGGCGGCCTGGGCCGGCTCATCGACGTGTTCGCCATCTTCGCGACCCTCTTCGGCACCGCTGCCTCGCTCGGGATCGGCGCGCTGCAGATCTCCCGGGGCCTCGAGATCGTCGCGGGCTGGGGACCGCTCGGCAACGGCGGGCTCATCGCGATCATCGCCGTCCTCACCGCCGCCTTCGTGGTCTCCGCGGTCTCCGGCGTGGCCCGCGGCATCCGCTACCTCTCCAATACGAACCTGCTGCTGGCGTTCCTGCTCGCCCTGTTCGTGTTCGTGGCCGGGCCCACCGTCCTGATCCTGGACCTGGTCCCCGCCGTGTTCAGCACCTACCTGCAGGAGTACCTCTGGATGACCGGGCAGACCGGCGGCTGGGGCGAGGACGCCACCGCCTTCGCCGGCGGCTGGACCGTCTTCTACTGGGCCTGGTGGCTGTCCTGGTCCCCGTTCGTCGGGATGTTCATCGCCAAGATCTCCCGCGGCCGCACGCTGCGCCAGTTCGTGACCGTGGTGCTCGTGGTCCCCTCCTCCATGTGCGTGCTCTGGTTCGTGGTCATCGGCGGCACGTCCATGTATCTGCAGCGCACCGGGACCGACCTGGCCGCCGCGGGCGGCCAGGAGGCCGCGCTGTTCGGCATGCTCGACGCCCTGCCCTTCGGCGCGATCACGTCGGTGCTCGCCATGGTCGTCATCGGCATCTTCTTCGTGACCAGCGCGGACTCCGCGTCCATCGTCATGGGCACGCTGTCCCAGCGGGGCCAGCCCGAGCCGAACCGGCCGATCGTCGTGTTCTGGGGCCTGTGCCTCGGCGGCATCGCAACGGTCATGATGCTCGTGGGCGGCGACGACGCCCTGACCGGGATGCAGAACCTCGTGACCGTCTCGGCCCTGCCGTTCGCGGTGATCGTCGCCTTCCTCATGGTCGCCTTCTACAAGGACCTGCGCAGCGACCCCGCCACGATCCGCCACGCGTTCGCCCTCACGGCGGTGCGCAAGGCCGTGATCCACGGCATCGAGGAGCACGGCGACGACTTCGCCCTGCAGGTGGAGCACGCCCCCGGCGCCCGTGCCGCCGGCGAGACCTTCGACTCCCACGACCCGGCCGTCACCGACTGGTACCGGCGGGTCGACGAGAACGGCGAGGAGATCGACCTCGCCGCGGAGACCGGTTCGAGCTCCGGCCAGCAGGCCGACCAGGAGCCGGAGCGCCCGGACGCCGGTCAGGAACGACTGGACCCGGACGAGCAGCGACCGCTCGACCCGACCGTCCGCCGGTCCTGACCGGACCCGCGCCGTGCGGCCGTCGCCCCCTCGGGCGGCGGCCGCACTTCTCGTGCCGGGACCGGACGGCTTAGACTGCGCGCTATGTATTCGATCGTGGCCGTGTGCACCGGCAACATCTGCCGCTCGCCCATGGCGGAGTTAGCCCTGCGCCGCGCCTTCGAGGCCGCAGGACTGGCCGGGCGCGTGCGGATCGACTCGGCCGGCGTCAGCGACGAGGAGCTCGGCAACCCCGTGGACCCCCGCGCCGGCGACCTCCTGCGCCGCGAGGGACTCGACGCCTCCGCGCACGCGGCCCAGGTCTTCGACCCCGTCCGCTTCGGCGACCGGGACCTCGTGCTCGCCCTGGACGTGGTGCACTGGCAGCGCCTGCGGGCGCTCGCACCGGACCGGTCCGCCGCCGCCAAGGTGCGGCTGCTGCGGGAGTTCGACCCCGCCGTCGAGGGCCTCGAGCACGGCGACCTGGGGATCTACGACCCCTGGTACGGGGGCCCCGAGGACTTCGAGTCCACCTGGGGCATGATCGACGCCGCCGTGCCGGGCGTGGTCCGCGCCGTCGCCCGGGAGCTCGGCGCCGACCGGGGATCCGCGCAGGACGCCGGGCGCGCGTGATCGACATCGAGCTCGAGCTGGATCCGGCGCTCGCCGCGGCCCACCCCGCCGGCACCAACCTGGCGCGGCTGCTCCCCTCCCCCACCCGCCGCCCCTACCTCATCGGCATCGACGGGCGTTCGGGGGCCGGCAAGACCAGCCTCGCCGAGCAGCTCGGCGCGGTGCTGCGCCCGGTGCGGGACGTGACGCTCTTCCACCTCGAGGACCTCTACCCGGGCTGGGACGGGCTCGGCCCCGGCCGCCGCACCTACGTGGACGAGGTCCTCACACCCCTCGACCAGGGCCGGGACGCCGAGTGGAGCGCCTGGGACTGGGTCACCGGCTCCCCGGGGACCCCGCGGCTGACCCGTGTGGCGGAGGTCGTGATCCTGGAGGGCGTCGGCGCGTGCAGCGCCGAGGCCCGGGAGCTGCTGGACGTCTCCGTGTGGGTCGAGCTGCCCACCGCCCTGCGCTACGACCGCGCGCTGAGCCGTGACGGCTCCTACTACGCCGAGCACTGGGACCGCTGGGCCGCCCAGGAGGACGCCTACCTGGCGGAGGACCACGTCTGGGAACAGGTGGACATCCTGCACCCCGGCCCGGTCTGCTGAGCCCCGCGGCCGCACCGACAGGAGGATCCGTGACCAGCACCGTCGTCGTCCTCGACGCCGCCCACCCGGAGGGCGTCCTCGCCGATCCGTCCGTTCCGCTCGTGCGGATCGACGACCAGGGGCTCACCCGGGGGGACGGCGTCTTCGAGACCATGCGCGCCGTCGACGGGCTCGTGCAGAAGTTCGAGGCCCACCACCAGCGGCTGTCGGCCTCCGCGCGGCTGGCGCAGCTGCCCGTGCCGTCGGCGCGGGACGTGCGCGGGGCGGTGGAGCTGGCGCTCGCCCACGCCGCCCCCGGCGGGGACGGCGGTCTGGGGGCCGAGCACGCCGTCAAGGTGGTGATCAGCCGCGGCACCCCGGCGGACGGCCCGTGGTCCTGGATCGTGGTGAGCCCCGTGCCGGAGACGACGTTCCGGCAGCGCCGGGACGGCGTGACCGCGGTGCTGCTGCCGCGCGGCCACGACCCCGCCCAGGACGCCGGGTACCCGTGGCTGCTCCCGGGGGCCAAGACGCTCTCCTACGCGATCAACATGGCCGCCCTGCGCCACGCCCGCTCCCTCGGCGCGGACGAGGCGGTCTTCACCACGGAGGGGCGCAGGGTCCTGGAGGGCGCGACGTCCTCCGTGGTCTGCGCCCGGGTGCGCGTCGGCCGCCGCACCCTGCTGACGCCGGAGCCCTCGCACGGGATCCTGCCGGGCACCACGCAGGCCAAGATCTTCGCCGCCGCCCGCCGGGACGGCTGGGAGCTCGGCTACGGGCCCCTGTACCCGGCGGACCTCATGGAGGCCGACGCCGTGTGGCTGGTCTCCAGCGTCCGGCTCGCGGTGCCGGTGCGCCGGCTCGACCACCAGCCGCTGCCGGTGGACCCGGACCTGACGAGGCTCGTCACGAGCTGGGTCCAGCAGGCCTGATCCTTCGCTCAGGCCCAGATGAACCGGTGCGTCCCGAGCAGGACGGACACCGCCGGGCCCGCCGCGGCGGCCGCAGCGCAGCCCGTGAGGACCGCCGCGTCCCGCCAGGAGTACCCCGGGACGCGGGCCCACGTGCGCGGACCCGCCCCGAAGCCGCGGGCCTCCATGGTGACCGAGAGCCGGGTGGCCCGTCGCAGGGACTGCACCAGCAGCGTGAAGGCCTGACCGCCGAACTCCCGCAGCGCGCCCACCGGACCGTGCCCGGACCCCGCCCCGCGCGCCCGCCGCGCCATCGCCAGGGTGGCCCACTCGGAGACCATCACCCCCACCAGCCGCAGCGCGGCCAGGGACGCGAGCACGAAGCGGGCCGGCAGGCGCAGCGTCTGGGCGAGGCCGTCGGCGAGGTCCGTGGGATCCGTGGTGAGCACCAGCATCAGCCCGGGCAGCGCCAGCGCCAGCCCGCGCAGGGCGATCGCCGCCCCTGCGGCCACCGAGCCGGACGAGATCCCGGTGATCCCCAGGTCGAGCAGCACCGGCCCGGTGTCCTCGGCGAGCAGGGCCGTGCCCCACCCGCTCACGAGCGCCGCCACGACCACCGGCCACGCCCGGCGCAGCAGCGCGAGCGGGCGCTGACCGGCCAGCGCCAGCAGCAGCACCTCGCCCAGCAGCACGGTCCCCGACGTCACGGGGTCCGCGCTGAGCAGCAGCACCACGGTCAGCAGCAGCGCCCCGGCCAGCTTGACCACCGCGTTCGTGCGCCCCAGCAGGGAGGTCCGGGCCGACGGCGCGATCGCGGCGGCGCTCACCGGACGGGCTCCCGCCGGGCGGGGACGACCCGCACCGCGCCGGCGCCCGGCGCCGCCGGAGCCGCCGGGGCACTCCCGGCCGCGGCCGCGGACCGCACGGCAGGAACGGCCGGCGCCCCTTCCGCCGCCGGTGCCGTGCGAGCCGCCCGGCCCCGCGCGCACGGGGTGCCCAGCGCCAGCACCTCGGCGCCGAGCGCCCGCACGAAGTCCTCGTCGTGGGTCACGGCGAGGACCGACGTGCCGGCGTCGACGAGCTCCACGAGCAGGTCCACGAGCTCCGCCCACGTCAGGGCGTCCTGACCGAACGTCGGCTCGTCGAGCACCAGCACGTCCGGGTCCGTGGCGAGCACCGTGGCCACGGACAGCCGCCGCTTCTCGCCGCCGGAGAGGGTGAACGGGTTGGCGTCGGCCAGGTGCGAGAGCCGCAGCCGGCGGAGCAGCTCGTCCGTGCGGCGCTCCCGCTCGGCCACCGGGGTGCCGGCCAGCCGGGGGCCGAGCTCGAGCTCGGCCCGCACGGTGGCGCGCAGGAACTGGTGCTCGGGCTCCTGGAAGACCGTCCCCACCCGGGCCACGAGCTCCCGGCCGCTCCACTCGAGCGGGTCGGGGCCCGCACCGCGGTCGAGGCCCGGGTGGGCCCGCACGGTGCCGCGCACGGGGGCGAGCAGGCCCGCCAGCGTCAGCGCGAGCGTGGACTTGCCGGCCCCGTTGGGACCGGTCAGCGCGAGCGCGCGGCCGCGGCGCAGGGTCAGCTCGACGTCGGCCACCGCCGTGGGGAGGTCCCGGCCCTCGGCGGCGTCATTTCCCGGGCGGTCGCGGCGCCGCGCCCGCCGCCGGGCGCGCAGCTGCCGCGCCGAGGGCTGGCTGCGCGAGACGCCCAGAGCGGAGGCGCTCAGCAGCGGTCCGCCGTCCGCCCCGGAACCGGCGGCCCGGGTCCCGGCCGGACCCCCGGCGGAGCCGGCACCGGAGCCTGCACCGGGACCCGCGGCGGGGCGGGCGGGCGCACGGGTGGCGGGCACCCGGCCGGGCACCCACACCCCCGCGCCGCTGAGCTCGTCGGCCGCGGCGCCGAGCACCCGGTCCGGCGCGCCGTCGTGGGTGATGCTCCCGTCCCGGCCGAGCACGACGACGCGGTCCACGACCTCGGCCCACACGGCGACACGGTGCTCCACGACCACGAGCGTGGCGCCGCTGCGGTCGAGGCAGGACACCACGGCGTCGCGGACCTGCCGCACGCCGGCGGGGTCCAGGTTCGCGGTCGGCTCGTCGAGCAGCAGCAGCCCGGGGCCCATGGCCACGGCGCCCGCGAGCGCCAGGCGCTGCTTCTGCCCGCCGGACAGGGCCGACGTGGAGTGGTCGAGGGGGAGGTCCAGGCCCACGTCGTGGAGCGCCGCGCGCACCCGCGGCCAGATCTGCTCCCGGGGCACCGCGAGGTTCTCGAGGCCGAAGGCGGTGTCGTCCCCGATCCGGGACAGCACCACCTGGGACTCGGGGTCCTGCTGCACGAGCCCGGCCCGGCCGCGCGCCTGCTCCGGCGGCATGCCGTCGAGCAGCAGCTCGCCGGAGGCGGACTGCCCGTCGTCGTCGTGGAGGACCCCGGCCAGGGCGTGCAGGAGGGTGGACTTGCCCGCCCCGCTGGGTCCCAGCAGGAGCACGCGCTCCCCCGGCTCCACCACGAGGTCGAGACCGCGCAGCGCAGCCGTCTCCCGCCCGGGGTGGTGCCAGCCGAAGCCGCGGGCCTCGACCCTCGCCCCGCGGGTGGCGGCCGCCACCGGGCCCGGGGTCGTGGGAGCCGTCATCGCCGCACGGCCCGCCCCGACGCGAGCCCCTGCAGCACGCCGGTGGCCGCGAGGGCCCGCACCACGGCGTGCATCAGCAGGCCCGCGAGCACCGCCCCGGAGACGGCCGCCAGGACCACGTAGACCACCTGGTGGCTCAGCGCCCACTCGTAGTTGTAGACGATGTTCTCGTGGACGCCCAGGAAGATCCCGCTCACGGCGCCCGCCGCGGCCGCCGCGAGGGCGTCGAAGCGGCGGTACCGGAAGGCGGCGAAGGCCAGTTCCGCACCGATGCCCTGGACGAGGCCGGAGAGCACGACCAGCAGGCCGAAGTGGGTGCCCAGGAAGCTCTCGATCACGGCGGCGAGCAGCTCGCAGAACAGGGCGGCGCCGGGCTTGCGGATGATCAGCCCGCCGAGCACGCCGGCCACGAGCCAACCGCCGGCGATCAGCCCCACGGCGGGGGGATAGGCGACCGCGGCCGTGCCGACCACGGGGTAGAGCAGGTTCGACCACGCCCAGAAGACCACCGCGCACACGGCGGCGAGGACGGCGGCCACGACGATGTCGACGACGCGCCAGGACGACGCGCGGGACGTGCCGGGGCGGCGGGCGGGACGGTGGGTGGTGGTGTTCACGGTGGGTTCCTCCTGGGCTCAGCGAGCCGTCGGTGCCAGGAGGGGACGGGGTTCCGCGGGCCGCGCCGGTGGCGCGTTCCCGGGGAAGCACCCCTGAGATGCTCGACTCCCTTCGCCGGTGCTAACCGGAGCAGGTTCGAGGGTCTGCGGCGATCCGCACTCTCAGCGCCGCTCCGGTCTCACCGGCGGGGCGCTCCCCTGTCGTTCAGTGGCACCGAGTCTACCCCTCCCCCACCCCCGCCGTGCACGACCACGGGCCCGGTGCACGACGAAGGGGCCCGTCCGGCCGGACACCGGTGCGGTGTCCGGCCGGACGGGCCCCTGCGCGAGGTGCTCGCCGGGCCTCAGACCTCGGCCTGGCTCGAGGCCTTGGGGTTCGTCCGCGGCCTGTCCTCCATCTTCGCGATCTGGCGGGAGATGCCGACCTTGATGACGGTGCCCACGAGACCGGTGACGAGCGACCAGATGATGATGCCCGTCCAGGCCTCGTCCGGGTCCGGGTTCTTGGCGGGGGGCGGGTCGCCGGTGATGCGCGTCCACGCCGCGCCGAGCACCTTGTGCGAGAGCGCCACGCCGCCGAGCGAGAGGCCGGTGCCCACGAGTTCGAGGACCTTGGTGTTCATGGAGTGCTGCTCCTTGTCGTCCGAGGGGGACGCGGGTGCGCCCTGTCGATCCTGCTCAGCCTAACGCGTCCCCGGCGCTCCGTCAGTCTGCTGTCCGTCCGCCCGCCGGCCGTCCGGGCTCGGCGCCGGCGGCCCCGCGGCGACGCCCTCCGAGCCGCTCTCCGCGGCGCGGTTGAGGACCTCCTGCAGGTCGTCCCGGGTCAGCGTGGTCCGGTTCAGGTGCTTGGTGCGGTACGTCGAGCGTCCCACCATGTGGGCGGAGACGGGCACGGTGAGCAGCTGGAACATCCAGCCGAGGGCGATGAGCGGGATCATGACGGGTTCGCGGTTCTCGAGGGCGACGGCCGTGAGCATGAGGAGCAGCCCGAAGACCTGGGGCTTGGTGCCGGCGTGCATGCGCGTCAGCAGGTCCGGGAAGCGGACCAGGCCGATCCCGGCGGCGAGGGACATGAGCGCGCCGACCACGAGGCACAGGGCCGCGGCGGCGTCCAGGACGGTGTCCAGCACGGCGCTCACCGCCCGTGCTCGGCGGTCTGGGTGGCGAAGCGCGCCACGGTCACGGACCCGATGAACCCGACCAGCGAGACGATCACCATGAGGATCAGGTTGTTGAGGTGTCCGTGGTAGGCCATGTCCACGGCGAGGGCGGCCGCGACGATGGCCAGGAGCACGTCCGTGGCCACCACGCGGTCCAGCAGGGAGGGGCCCTTGGCGAGGCGGTAGAGGGTGCCCGCGGCGGCCGCGCTGAGCAGCACGGCGGCGACGGCCACGGCGATCTGCATCACGGGCGGTCCTCCTCGGAGTCGTCGGCCGGGGTGGATCCCGGGGGGTGGCTCGGGGCGTCCGCCGGGGACCCGGTGGGCACCTCGTCCCGGCGGCGGCCCACGATCTGCAGGCTCGCGGTGATCGGGGAGCTGAGCGCGGCGCTGTCCCGCCGGTCCGTGCCGGAGTCCCGTCCGCCGCCCCGCTCGGCGCGCAGGGCGGCGAGCTCCTCCGGGGTGCCCATGATCCGGATCCAGGCCGCCTCCACCTGCAGGGCGGACCGGCGGAAGTCCTCGGCCTCCTGGGCGCTGCGGACGTTGAGCGCGTGGAAGTACAGCGTGCCGGAGGCCCGGTCCACCTCCACCACGAGCGAGCCCGGGATCAGGGTCATGGTGTGGCCGGTGGCCGTGAGGAGCAGGTCCGAGCGCGTGCGCAACTGGACGCCGACCACGGCGTTGCGCGCGCGCGGTCCCACGAGGATCGCGATGAGCATCACCTCGATGCTCGCCTTGGCGACCTGCCACACGAACGTCACGGCGAAGAGGGCGAACTGGAACAGGTTGAACCGGCCGGACAGCTGGACGGGCGGCAGGTACAGCACCCAGGTGACGAGCAGGGCCAGGACCAGTCCGACCAGCAGGTTGCCGGGGCCGAAGTCGCCCCAGAGGGCGCCCCACACCACCACGAGCCACACCAGCAGCGGCAGCTCGACGAGCAGGGAGTTCTTGGGGCGGGTCACGGGGCCTCCTCCACGACGGGCTGCGGCGCGGATGCGGGGTCCAGCACGGCCTCGACGTAGCGCTCGGGTCGGACGAGGTTCTCCGCGGCGTTGTCAGCGAGCTGGAACAGCGGCCCGGCGAACACGGTCAGGGCCACCCCCGCGGCGACGAGGGCCGAGGCCCCGCCCAGCATCGAGGGGGACATCAGGCGCACGTCGCCCTTGCCCGCGAAGCGGCCCGCCTGGTCGTCGACGGCGCCCGAGGTCAGCAGGAACCGGGAGCCGGCGGGCACCGGGGCCAGCAGGATGGGGTCCGGGTACTCCGCGTCCTCCGGCGCGCGCAGGAACACGCGGTTCCACACCCGGATCATGGCGAGCAGGGTCAGGAGGGACACCGCCACGGAGCCCGCGACGAGGACGTAGGCCAGCCCGTCCCCCTGGTCGACGCCGGCCTGCAGCAGGCCGGTCTTGCCCAGGAAGCCGGAGAACGGCGGGATCCCGCCGAGATTGAGCGCGGGCACGAGGTAGAGCAGCGCGAGCAGCGGGGAGATCTTGGCCATCCCGGCCAGCCGGTCCACGTTGGTGGACCCGCCGCGGCGCTCGATCAGCCCGGCCACGAGGAACAGGCTCGTCTGGATCACGATGTGGTGGGCCACGTAGTAGACCGTGGCGGAGAGCGCCTCCTGGGTGCCCACGGCCACCCCGAAGATCATGTAGCCGATGTGGCTGATCAGGGTGAAGGACAGCATGCGCTTGATGTCGATCTGCGCGAGCGCGCCCAGGATGCCGACCACCATGGTGAGCAGCGCGACCCACATCAGGAGGTCGTCGAGCCGGTCCCCGGGGAAGAGCACGGTCTCGGTGCGGATGATCGAGTACACGCCCACCTTGGTCAGCAGGCCGGCGAACACGGCGGTCACGGGCGCGGAGGCGGTCGGATAGGAGTCCGGGAGCCAGAAGGACAGCGGGAAGACCGCGGCCTTGATGCCGAACGCGATGAGCAGCATCAGGTGCAGCTGCATCTGCGTCCCCACCGGCAGGCCCTCGAGCTTGACCGAGAGATCGGCCATGTTGATGGTGCCCGTGGCCGCGTAGATCATCGCGATGGTGATCAGGAACAGCACGGAGGAGATCACCGAGACCACCACGTAGGTCACGCCGGTGCGGATCCGCTGCACGGTCCCGCCCATCGTCATGAGCACGTAGGAGGCGGTCAGCAGGATCTCGAAGCCCACATAGAGGTTGAACAGGTCCCCGGCCAGGAAGGCGTTCGAGACCCCCGCCACGAGGATGAGGAAGGAGGGGTGGAAGATCGAGATCGGCCCCTCCTCGTCGCCGTCGGCCACGCCCTGTCCGCTCGCGTAGACGAGCACGGCGAGGGAGACGACCGTGGAGACCACGAGCATCAGGGACGAGAGCTGGTCCACGACCATGACGATGCCCCAGGGCGCCTCCCACCCGCCGAGGTGGACGGCCTGCGGACCCAGGTTCCAGGTGGTGCCGAGGATGAGCACCTCGACCGCGAGGGTGAGCACGAGCGAGCCGATGGCCACGCTCCGCTGGAGGGCGTTGCGCCGCAGCAGCAGGAGGCTCAGGGCCGCGCCGAGGAACGGGATGATGACGGCCAGGGGGGCCAGCTGGGCGAAGTTGACGGTCACCGCTTCCCTCCCCGCTCGCCGGTGCCGCGGACACCCGGGGTCTCCAGGGCCTCACCGGGGTCCCGCGGCGCGGGGGCGTCGTCGAACTCGGTGGTGTCGGCGGGGACGTCGGCGTCGTCCTCCATGTCGTAGGAGGACTGCCGCGCCACGCGCCGGTCCTCGACGTCGTCCTGGATCTCGTCCCGGCGCCCGAGGACCCAGGACCGGTAGATCATGCCCAGGAGGAACGCGGTGACCGCGAGGGAGATCACGATGGCGGTGAGGATGAGGGCCTGGGGCAGCGGGTCGCTGTAGTCCTCCGCGGCGATCGACCCGTCGTACAGGGGCGCGGAGCCGGCGGCCCCGCCGGCGTGCAGGATCAGCAGGTTCGTGCCGTTGGTCAGCAGCATCAGCCCGAGCAGCACGCGGGTCAGCGAGCGCTCGAGCAGCAGGTACACGCCCACGGCGTAGAGCACGCCCATCACGACCAGCAGGGTCAGGTTCACGGTCATCGGTGCTCGTTCCCTCCGTCGGGGCGGATCCGGGCGATCGCGGTCGGCGATGTCGCGGAGGCCGCCGCGGTCGCTCCCGCGGGGGCGCCGGCGGAGACCTTCCGCTGCCGCGTGACGCGGATGCGCGTGCCGCGCCCCGGGGTGCGCCGCCGCCGGCGGACCGCGTCCTCCTCGATCCGCTGGTCGATCCGGCCGCCGAGCGAGCGCAGGATGTCCAGGATGAGCCCCACCACGATGAGGTAGACCGCGACGTCGAAGACCAGGGCGGTCACGAACTTCTCCGCCCCGAAGAGCGGCAGCTCGGCCTCGAAGGTGTAGCTCTGCATCACCGACCCGCCGAAGAACACGGGGGTGACGGCGTAGAGCGCGGCGAGCGCCAGGCCGGTCCCGAGCATCGTGCCGGCGTTGATCGGCGTGGCCAGCTCCAGCTCGTAGCGCCCGCCGGCGAGGTAGCGCACGGTCAGGGCGAGGCCGGCCATGAGCCCGCCCGCGAACCCTCCGCCGGGGTCGTTGTGCCCGGCGATCAGCAGGTAGAGGGAGACCATCATGAACGTGTGGAACAGCAGCCGGGTGACCACCTCGAAGACGATCGAGCGCCGCTCGGGGGCCATCGTCCGCCCGGCGAGCAGGTAGGGGTCCTCGAGGTCGTCGTCGCGGCGCGCCAGCCCCACGTCCAGCGGCTCGCCGCCGGGCGAGACGGCCGCGGCGTTGCGCCGCCGGATCACCCGCAGCTGGTCGGTGGTGGGATCGTCCCCGGAGCGGACGATGCGGTCCCCGCGCCCCGTGACGAAGATCAGGGAGGCCACGCCGGTGGCGGCGAGCACGAGCACGGAGATCTCCCCGAACGTGTCCCACGCGCGGATGTCCACGAGGATCACGTTGACGACGTTCTGGCCGTCGCCGAGCTCGTAGGCCATGCGGGGCAGCTCCAGGGAGATCGGGTCGGCCGTGCGGGAGGAGATGCTGAACGCCGCGAGCGCCATCATGAACAGCCCGAACGTCACGGCGATGGTGCCGCGCAGCAGCCGGCGCCCGGCCGGGTTGCGGTGCCACAGGGGGGCGGGCAGCGAGCGCAGCGCGAGCACGAACGCCACGAGCAGGACGGTCTCGACGAGCGTCTGCGTCAGGGCGAGGTCCGGAGCGCCCTGCAGGGCGAAGATGAGGGCCAGCCCGTAGCCCGTGACCGACACGAGCAGCACCGCGAGGAAGCGCTTGCGGGCCAGGGGCACCAGCAGGGCCGCGACGACCATGGCCGCGCCGGCGATCAGCTGCCCGGGGCCGTCGGAGACCCGCAGCGCCCCCAGGGGCGGGGTCTCCTCCGCGATCAGCGCCACCAGCGGCACGACGATCGCCGTGATCAGGATGACCGAGAGGTAGAACATGAGCGAACCGCGCTGGGTGCGGCCGGTGATCCACACGGCGGCCAAGTCCAGCACGTTGACGACCCGCCGGTAGAGGAGCTCCCCCGGGGGCAGGGACGGCAGGGCCCGCTGGAGGTCCGCGACCTGGCTCCGGAAGCGGTGGAGCAGGATCCCGCCCGCGACGATGAGGGCGGAGAGCCCGAGGGCCGGGGTGAACCCGTGCCACAGGGCCAGGTAGAAGTCGTGCTCCACGGCCGGGAACTGGTCGACGTAGGGCTGCAGCATCGCGTCGACCGGCTGGGGCCAGAGGCCGAGGACCACCGTGAGGACGGAGAGCACGAGCGGCGCGGCGAGGAACGCGGGCTCGACCCGATGCATGTCGCTGACCACGGCCCTGCCGCCGACCCCGGCGTCGAGCTCGGAGAACTCGGCGGACTTGTGGGCGAACCCGCCCCACACGAACCGGGCGCTGTAGGCGAAGGTCAGCACGGAGCCGACCACGAGCCCGGCGAGCACCACGGTCCCCGCCGTGCCCTCGACGTCGTGGGCGAAGGCGGTCAGCACGGCCTCCTTGGCCACGAAGCCGGCCAGCGGGGGCAGCCCGGCCATGGACGCCGCGGCCACGAGCGAGACGGCGAACAGGACGGGCACGCGGCCGGCGAGCCCCGACAGGCGGCGGATGTCCCGGGTGCCCGCCCGGTGGTCGATGATCCCGACCACGAGGAACAGCGTGGCCTTGAACAGCCCGTGCGCGAGGAGCATGGCCATGCCCGCCTGCGCCGTGTCCGCGGAGCCGCGGCCCACGATGACCATGAGGAAGCCGAGCTGGCTGACGGTGCCGTAGGCGAGGATCAGCTTCAGGTCGTACTGCTTCAGGGCCGCCCAGCCGCCGAAGAGCATGGTGCCCAGCCCCAGCACCGCGATGGTCGGCTGCCACAGAGCCGTCTCGGCGAAGCCCGGGGCGAAGCGGGCCACCAGGTAGATGCCGGCCTTGACCATCGCGGCGGCGTGCAGGTACGCGGACACCGGGGTGGGCGCGGCCATCGCGGCCGGCAGCCAGAAGTGCAGCGGGATCAGCGCGGACTTCGTCACGGCGCCGACGAGGAGCAGGAGGATCGCCACGTCCACCACGGTCCCGCGCTGCGCCAGCTCGGGGGCCGCCGCGAGCACCTCGGAGATCCGGTAGGTGCCCGCGGCCTGGCCCAGCATCACGATGCCGACCAGCATGGCCAGGCCGCCGGCGGTGGTGAGCACGAGGGCCTGCAGCGCCGCGCGCCGGGCGGACAGGCGGGTCCGGCTGTAGCTGATGAGCAGGAACGACAGGACGGTGGTGATCTCCCAGAAGACGAACAGCACCAGCATGTCGTCGGCGGTCACCAGGCCGAACATGGCGCCCGCGAAGGCGAGCAGCTGCGCGCCGAAGCCGCCGATGCCGCTCGCGCCGGACTTGAAGTAGCGGGCGCAGTAGAACAGCACCAGGGAGCCCACGCCGAGCACGAGCAGGGACATCGTCCACGAGAGGGCGTCCATGCGCAGCACCAGGTCCAGGCGCAGGGACGGAATCCACTCGCCGCCCTCGGTCCAGCCGCCCTCCGGGCCGTAGACCCGCGGGCCGGAGCCCAGCAGCCACAGGAAGCCGGCGAACGGGACCGCCGCCAGGAGGTAGAAGGCGCTGCGTCCCATCCGTGCGAACAGCAGGGGCGCGACCGCGGCCACCACTGCGTGGAGCAGGAGCACAGCGGTCATCAGGCGCCTCCGGGGGTCGGGGAAGAGATCGGCGGGCGGGCGTCGAGGGGCCCGGACGCGGGCACGGACGACCTGTGCGAGCACGGGGTGGCCGGGGCGCACCCGGGTGTTCCACCCTATCAAAGGGGTGTTGCCGCTCCCGCTCGCATGTCCTGACAGCACCTGTACGTTCCCGGACGGTTTCCTGGGCGGAACCCGGATTGCCGGGCGGTCCTCCGGCGAGGCCGCCCTCCGCGACGGGCACCGCGGGCCTAGCATGACTGCCATGGACGCCACGCCCCCCGGCCCTCCCGCCCCCGTCCCCTCCCTCCCGGCGACGGCGTTCGTGCCGCGCCGCTCGCACGTGTGGGCCTGGAGCCTGTGGGACGCCGGATCCGCCGCCTTCAACGCCGTGATGACCACGTTCGTGTTCACCGTCTATCTCACGAGCGACCCCTTCGGCGGGGAGGACCGCGCCTCGGAGGTGCTGGGCTACGGGATCGGGGCCGCCGGCGTGGTGGTGGCCCTGCTGGCCCCCGTGGTGGGCCAGCGCAGCGACGGCGCGGGGCGGCGCAAGCTGTGGCTCGGGATCAACACGATGCTCACGGCGCTGCTCACGGCCCTGTGCTTCCTGGTCCTCCCCGACCAGCCGTACCTCTACCTCGGGGTGGGCCTGCTGGCGCTGGCCAACGTCTTCGACGAGTTCGCGGTGGTCAACTACAACGCGATGCTGCCGGGGATCGCGGGCCGCGAGCACATCGGGCGGGTGAGCGGCCAGGGCTGGGCGATGGGCTACTTCGGCGGGATCGTGGCGCTGACGATCGTGCTGTTCGGGTTCATCACCCCGGGCCTGCTCGGCATCCCCGAGGAGGACGCCCTCAACGTGCGGGCCGTGGCCCTGTTCTCGGGGCTGTGGATCGCGCTGTTCTCGATCCCCGTCCTGCTGGTGGTGCCCGAGATCCGCCCCACCCGCCGGGGACCGCGCCCGTCCGTGGCCCGCTCCTACCGCCAGCTGTGGCAGACCCTGCGGGAGCTGTACCGTGACGCCCCGCAGACGCTGTGGTTCCTGCTCTCCTCCGCCGTGTTCCGGGACGGGCTCAACGCGGTGTTCACCTTCGGCGGCGTCATCGCGGCCGGCACGTTCGGCTTCACCCTGAGCGAGGTCATCGTCTTCGCGATCGTCGGCAACGTGGCGGCCGGGGCGGGCGCCCTCGTGGGCGGGCGGCTCGACGACCGGGTGGGGCCCAAGCGCGTCATCGTGGCGTCGCTCGTCGGCATCCTGCTGGCCGGGACCCCGCTGCTGTTCCTCGAGGGCACGGCGGCGTTCTGGGTCTGCGGGCTGCTGCTGTGCCTGTTCGTGGGCCCCGCGCAGTCCGCCTCCCGCACGTTCCTCGGCCGGCTCACGCGGACCGGCGAGGAGGGCGCCCTGTTCGGCCTCTACGCCACCACGGGGCGGGCCGTGAGCTTCTTGGCGCCCACCCTGTTCGCGGTGTTCGTCTCCGTGCTCGGCGCGCAGCGCTGGGGGATCCTCGGGATCCTCCTGGTGGTCGGCGCCGGCCTGCTCCTGCTGCTGCGTGCGCGCGACCCGAAGACCGCGGCGTCCCCCCACCACGGCGCCGGCGGTTCGTGAGCCGACCGGTTCGTGGGCCCGCCGGTTCACGGGCCGCGGGGCGCCGGCACACCGCCGGGCGCGGCCGGGCCGTGCGGGGTCAGATGCGGGTGCGGGAGAACCCGAGGTGGCTGCGCGAGGCCGTGGGTCCGCGCTGCCCCTGGTACCGGTTGCCGTAGGCGCCGGAGCCGTACGGGTGCTCCGTGGGCGAGGACAGCCGGAAGAAGCACAGCTGGCCCACCTTGGAGCCCGGCCACAGCTTGATCGGCAGCGTGGCCATGTTGGACAGCTCGAGCGTGACGTGCCCCGAGAAGCCCGGGTCGATGAACCCCGCCGTGGAGTGGGTCAGCAGGCCCAGGCGCCCCAGCGAGGACTTCCCCTCGAGACGGGCGGCGATGTCGTCCGGGAGGGTCACCTTCTCGTAGGTGGAGCCGAGCACGAACTCCCCCGGGTGCAGCACGAAGGCCTCCTCGGGGTCGACCTCCACGAGCCGGGTGAGCTCCGGCTGCTCCACGGACGGGTCGATGTGCGCGTACTTGTGGTTGTCGAAGAGCCGGAACCAGCGGTCCAGCCGCACGTCGATGCTGGCGGGCTGGATCAGGGCGGGATCGTAGGGCTCGAGGACGACCCGGCCGCCGTCGAGCTCCCGGCGGATGTCGCGGTCAGAGATCAGCACGGTCCCCAAGGTATCGCACGGCCGGGCGCCGGACCGCGCTGCGCCGCCGCCCCGTGCCCACCCCCGTCCCGGCGGGTGGTGTAGAGTGTGTGCTGTCCTCGTCCGGTGCTCGCGCCGGACGGACCACGGATGCGCGGCTGTAGCTCAATGGTAGAGCGCACGCTTCCCAAGCCTGATACGCGGGTTCGATTCCCGTCAGCCGCTCTCGCACCGAACGCCCCGAGCCCACCCGGCCGGGGCGTTCGTCGTCTCCCGGGACCGCGCGGTAGGATGTCCCCGCGCCCCGTTCCCCGCATCCGCACCGGGGCGACCGCCCGGGCCCCGCGCCCGTCACCCGCACCCCGCTCACGAGGAGCACATCTCCCGTCATGCTGCGCACCATGTTCAAGGCCAAGATCCACCGTGCCGTCGTGACCCAGGCCGACCTCCACTACGTCGGCTCGGTCACCGTCGACCAGGACCTCCTCGACGCCGCCGACATCCTCCCCGGCGAGCTCGTCTCCATCGTGGACGTCACCAACGGCGCGCGGCTGGAGACCTACACGATCGCCGGCGAGCGCGGCTCCGGCGTCGTCGGGATCAACGGGGCCGCCGCCCACCTCGTGCACCCCGGGGACCTCGTCATCCTCATCAGCTACGCGCAGATGGACGACGCCGAGGCGCGCGCCCACGTGCCGTCCGTGGTCCACGTGGACGCGGACAACCGGATCGTCGACCTCGGGTCGGATCCCGCCGAGGCCCTGCTCGACGGCGTCGCCCGCCCGCCCCACTCCCGGACGCTGAGCGCCGCCCGCGCCGACCTGCCCGCCGCGTGACCCGCCCCGGCCCGACCGCGGACGGGCCGGTGATGGGATAGAACTGTATGGGCCCGCGGACGCGGACCCGCAGCAGCGCGAGGGAGGGTCCCGTGACCGGAGTGTTCTCGGGGTTCTTCATCGTCTGGGCCGTCATCCTGACCGGCTACGCCGTGGGCCGGAGGGGCGTGCTGGGTCCCCAGGGGCAGCTCGTGCTGAGCAAGTTCGCCTTCTACGTGGCCAGCCCGCCGCTGCTGTTCCTCACCATCTCCGAGGCGGACATCGCCCAGATCCTCTCCGCGCCGCTGCTGGTGGCCGCCGTGTCCGCCGTGGCCACGACCCTCGTCTACGCCGGGATCGCCCGGTGGGTGCTGCGCCGGGACGCGGCCAGCACCGTGATGGGCGCCCAGGCCGCCTCCCAGGTGAACTCGGCCAACCTCGGCATCCCGATCGCCGTCTTCGTGCTCGGGGACGCGTCCCAGGTGGTCCCCGTCATCCTGTTCCAGCTGGCGCTCAACACCCCCGTCTACCTGACCGTCATGGACACCCTCACCGACGGCCGCCGCCCCAGCCTCGGCAGCGTCCTGGGCAATGTGGTCACCAACCCGATGATCGTGGGCTCCGGGCTGGGCATCCTCTTCGCCGTCACCGGGTGGCGGCTGCCGGAGGTGGTGCACGAGCCCGTGGAGCTGGTGGCGGGGGCCTCCATCCCGGCGATGCTGATGGCCTTCGGCATCTCCCTGGTGGGCGCCTCTCCGCTGCGGCGGGGTGCCGGGCCGCGCCGGGACGTGGTGCTGGCCAGCACGCTCAAGCTGCTGCTCCACCCGGCGCTGGCGTTCCTGTTCGCCCGGTTCGTGCTGGGCCTGGACGGCCACCTCCTCTACGCCGTGGTGGTGATGGCGGCGCTGCCGACCGCCCAGAACATCTACGTGGCGGCCGTGCGCTACGGCCGGGCGGAGCAGCTGTGCCGGGACACCGTGCTCGTCACCACGGTGGTCGCCATGCTGACCATGGCGGTCGTGGCCCTGCTGCTCTCCTGAGCCGCCCCGCCGCGCCCCAGAACCTCCCGGCGCGGGGCCGCACCCGGTGCCGTTCAAGGCGGGAACAGCCGGGCGCACCGGGACACGCCCGGACCCACGGCGGCACACCGATGCAAACCGTCAGGTTACTGGTATGTGAGGTAGCGCACTCATAGACTGAAGGCTCCGTGCAGGGGTGGTCGACCGGCAGCACCCGCCGCCGACCGTCCCGCCGACCGGGTCCCACAGGATCCCCTCGACGCCCCTCGCGGACCGCCACATCGCCGAAGGGGAGGAACGACCGTTGACCACCACCTCACACCCCCACAGAGCACCGGGCAGGCGGCGGCTCAGCGCCGCCGCGGCCCTCGGTGCCGTGGGTGCCCTGCTCATGACGGGGTGCGGTGACGCCGACGCCGGCGCCACCCCCACCCTGACCTGGTACATCAACCCCGACGCCGGCGGTCAGGCGGAGCTCGCGCAGCAGTGCTCCGAGGAGTCCGGAGGCCGGTACAACATCGAGACCTCGCTGCTCCCGCGCGACGCCGCGTCGCAGCGCGAGCAGCTCGCCCGGCGCCTGGCCGCCGGGGACAGCTCGATGGACATCATGAGCCTGGACCCGCCCTTCATCCCCGAACTGGCCGAGCCGGGCTTCCTGTCCCCCGTGCCGGGGGACGTGGAGGAGGCCACGACCCAGGACGTCCTGGCGGGGCCCCTCGAGGGCGCGAAGTGGAAGGACGAGCTGGTCTCGGTGCCGTTCTGGGCCAACACCCAGCTGCTGTGGTACCGGGAGTCCGTGGCGGAGGCCGCCGGTCTGAACATGGACGAGCCGGTGACCTGGGAGCAGATCATGGACGCCGCGCGGGAGCAGGACAAGTACCTCGGGGTGCAGGGCACGTCGGCCGAGTCGATGACCGTGTGGGTGAACGCCCTCGTGGCGTCCGCGGGAGGCTCGATCGTGGAGAACCCGGAGGCCCCCTCCGACGAGATCTCGATCGGCCTGGACTCCGACGCCGGCCGGAAGGCGGCCGAGATCGTCGGGACCATCGGCCAGGACGGGCTCGGCGGCCCCGGCCTGCCGACCGCCGACGAGAACGCCTCGATGATCCAGTTCCAGTCCGACGACGGCTCCTTCATGGTCAACTGGCCCTTCATCTACGCGGCGACCGCCGCCGCCGTGGAGGGCGGGACGGTCGACCAGTCCGTGTACGAGGACATCGGCTGGGCCCTGTGGCCGCGGGTGGACCCGGACGAGCCCTCCGCTCCCCCGCTGGGCGGGATCAACATCGGCGTGGGCGCCACGTCCGAGCACCAGGAGCTGGCGTGGGAGGCGGTCGAGTGCATCGTCCAGCCCGAGAACCAGGCCTACTACTTCGTGAGCAACGGCAACCCGGCGGCGTCCGAGGCCGCCTACGAGGACCCGGAGGTCCGGGAGGCCTACCCGATGTACGCCACGATCCGCGAGTCCCTGGACAACGCGGCCCCGCGCCCGCAGACGCCGTTCTACAACGAGGTCTCCACCGCCATCCAGCAGGAGTGGACCCCGCCGGCGTCCGTCACCGAGGACACGCCCCGGCTCACCGCCGAGTTCATCGAGTCCGTCCTGAGAGGAGAGCGGCTGCTATGAGCACCGTCGTCAACCCCAACGCCCCCGGCACCGGGCCCCGGGAGGTCTCCCCGGCCCCCGTGACCGGCCGCCGCAGCGCGAAGCCGGTGATGTCCGACCGGGCCCGGTCGGAGCGCAAGCTCGGCTGGATGCTCGCCGGTCCGGCGTTCATCGTGATGCTGCTGGTCACGATGTACCCGATCCTGCAGGCGCTGTGGGACTCCTTCTTCTCGTTCCGGCTCACCGCCCCCGGGGAGAAGGAGTTCGTCTTCCTCGGCAACTACGCCACGGTCCTCACCGACGGGGTGTTCTGGCGGGACCTGTGGATCACGGTGCTCATCACGATCGTCACCGTGGTCGTGGAGCTCGTCCTCGGCTTCGCCCTGGCGCTCGTGATGAACAACGCGATCCGCAGCACCAAGGGGCTGCTGCGCACCGCGATCCTGGTCCCCTACGGCATCATCACCGTGGTCTCCGCGTTCGCCTGGTTCTACGCGTTCGACATCACGACCGGCTACATCAACAACTGGTTCTCCTGGGTCCCGGGCATCGGCCCGGACTTCAACTGGTTCGCGTCCCAGTGGCCGGCCCTGTTCGTGATCATGGCCTCCGAGATCTGGAAGACCACGCCGTTCATCTCGCTCCTGCTGCTCGCCGGCCTGGCCCAGGTGCCGAGCGAGTACACCGAGGCGGCGCGGGTCGACGGCGCCACGTGGTGGCAGCGGATGTCCCGGGTGGTCCTGCCCAACATGAAGGCCGCGATCATGGTGGCCGTGGTGTTCCGCGCCCTGGACGCGTTCCGCATCTTCGACAACATCTTCATCATGACCCAGGGGCAGTACGGCACGGAGACCCTGTCCCTGCTCGCCTACCGCACCTCCATCGGCCGACTGGAGATCGGGCTCGGCTCGGCGATCTCCGTGATCCTGTTCGTCTGCGTGCTGCTGATCGCCTTCGTCGCCATCAAGGTGTTCAAGGTCGACCTCGCCGGCGCCGGGAAGGGAAGGTAACCCATGACCACCAAGCAGAAGGTCGGATGGGGCGTCGTCACGGTCCTGGTCCTCATTTACGCCCTGTTCCCCGTCGCCTCGATCCTCATGACGTCCTTCAAGACGCCCGCGGACCTGACCTCCGGGAAGTTCCTGCCCACGCAGTGGGTCGGGGAGAACTACTCCTCGATCTTCGTGGGGCAGGCGCGCGAACTGTTCGTGCCCTCCCTGATCAACTCGATCGGCATCTGCCTGATCGCCACGGCCGTGGCCGTGGTGCTCGCCACGCTCTGCGCCTACGCCATCGCCCGGCTGGACTTCCCGGGCAAGAAGATGATCCTGACGGTCGCCCTGGCGGTGTCCATGTTCCCCGTGGTCTCGATCGTGACCCCGCTGTTCAACCTGTGGCGCCAGATCGGGCTGTACGACACCTGGCCCGGCCTGATCATCCCCTACCTCTCGCTCACCCTGCCGATCTCCATCTGGACGCTGACCGCGTTCTTCCAGCAGATCCCGTGGGACCTCGAGCGGGCGGCCCAGGTGGACGGCGCCACCACGTGGCAGGCGTTCCGCAAGGTCATCGTGCCGCTGGCCCTGCCCGGCGTCTTCACCACGGCGATCATCGCGTTCTTCATCGCGTGGAACGACTTCGTCTACGGCATCGGCCTCACCTCCACCGAGGCGGCCCGGCCCGTCCCGGCGGCGCTCGCGTTCTTCACCGGCGCCTCACAGTTCGAGGACCCGGCGGGCGCGATCTCCGCGGCGGCCATCGTCGTCACCATCCCGGTGGTGCTGCTGGTGCTGCTGTTCCAGCGCCAGATCGTCTCCGGCCTCACCCAGGGCGCGGTCAAGGGCTGAGCCCGCGCCGCCTCCCGCATCTTCCGAACCGAACGAAGGACTGAGTCCCAGATGGCATCCATCACCCTCAACCACCTCGTCAAGAAGTACGGCGACGGCTTCCCGGCCGTCAACGACGTGTCGATCGACATCGCCGACGGCGAGTTCCTCATCCTCGTGGGGCCCTCCGGCTGCGGCAAGTCCACGCTGCTGCGGATGATCGTGGGCCTCGAGGACATCACCTCCGGGGACCTCCTGATCAACGGCCAGCGGGTCAACGAGAAGGAGCCCCGCGAGCGCAACCTGTCCATGGTGTTCCAGAACTACGCGCTCTACCCGCACCTGACCGTGTACGAGAACATCGCGTTCCCGCTGCGGCTGTCCAAGGGCAAGTTCTCCGACGAGGAGATCGACCGCAAGGTGCGCACGGCGTCGTCGACCCTGGACCTCGACGACCACCTCGAGCGCAAGCCGGCCAACCTCTCCGGCGGCCAGCGCCAGCGCGTGGCGATGGGCCGGGCGATCGTGCGGGACGCCGACGCGTTCCTGTTCGACGAGCCCCTGTCCAACCTGGACGCGAAGCTGCGCGGCCAGATGCGCACCGAGATCGCCCAGCTCCAGCGCCGGATGGGCATCACCTCGGTCTACGTGACCCACGACCAGACGGAGGCCATGACCCTCGGCGACCGCGTGGCGGTGCTCAAGAAGGGCATCCTGCAGCAGATCGCCTCGCCCCGTGAGCTCTACGAGCAGCCGGCGAACCTGTTCGTGGCGGGGTTCATCGGCTCCCCGTCGATGAACTTCCTCCCGGCGCACGTGAAGGGCAGCGTGTTCGACACCCCGCTGGGCGAGATCCCGGTCCCCGAGAAGGCCGCCGGGAAGCTGCCCGCGGACGGGTCGATCGTGCTGCTCGGCCTGCGCCCCGAGCACTTCAACGACGCCAAGTTCGTGGACGAGGCGATCGCCTCCCGCGGCACCGTCTTCGACACCGAGTTCACCCACACCGAGTGGATGGGCAACGAGCAGTACGGCTACATCAACTACCGGCAGGACGACTCGGTCAAGGCGAAGCTCGACGAGCTGGCGCAGGAGCTGGACGGGGACGAGATGCACCCGCAGATCGTCGTCTCCCTCGACGCCACCTCCCGCATCCGCGGGGGGACGAAGGGCAGGATCTGGGTCGACACCCGCCGGATGCACGTCTTCGACCCCGAGACCGGCGCGAACCTGACCCGGGACGAGGAGGCCGGCGCCGAGCTGACCCGCGAGGCCGTCGAGGAGCGCAAGGCCGAGATCGAGCGGGCCCGCCAGGAGCTGGCCGCCGCCGGCTGAGCACGAGGCGCTCCGCACGGTGCCCGAGGAGCCCGCCGCCCGCTGCCGGGGCGGCGGGCTCCCGCGTGTCCGGGGCGCGGCAGGTGCACGGGAGCCCGGGGGCGCCGCAGGAGCCGGCGAGCCCCGGGGGGCTCAGCCGGTGCCCGGAAGACCGAGCGAGAACCACCCCACGAGGGCGAGGACGGCGAGCAGGCCCGCGGAGGACGCGGCCGAGCGCAGCCGCGGGTGCCGGAGCCCCCAGGGCACGAGCCGGGGCCAGCGGGCCGCGGCCTCCCGCGCCGTCGCGCGCTCGAGGTGGGTGCGGGGCGCTCCCAGCGCCACGGCGACGTCCTCGAGGGCGCGGGCGTCCCACACCGCGCCGTCGAGGCCCAGGACCCGGCGGCCCGAGCGGCCCGCCGCCCACAGGTGGGGGCGGGCGTCCGAGCGCGGGGCGCCGGCCGCCCGGTGCAGGGCCCCGACCGTGACGACGTGCTCCACCTCCGCGAGCGGCGTGGCGGCGAAGCCCACGGTGCGGGAGCGCAGGACGTGGCTGTCCGTGCGGACGACCAGGACGGGACGCAGCCGGACCCAGCACGCGGCGGCGGCGACGAGCACCAGCGCGAGCACCACCGCCGCCACGCCGGGGGCCGGGCGCCGCGCCCAGAGGAACAGCACGAGCACCACGACCACCAGCAGCGGGCCCAGGCAGGAGAGCAGGCGCCGGCCGTAGGAGCCCAGCCGGGGACGCAGCACGGCGCGGACGGGTCCGTACTTCTCGGGGACCTGGCGGACGGAGTCGGCCATGGGGAGTCAGCTCCAGACGGGGGACGATCGGGCGGGGAAGGGGTGCGGCACGTAGCGTACCCGTCCTGGGGCGGACCGCGCCCCCGGACGGGCCCCGCCCGGCCCGGTGCACGCGCAGGCCGGGGGGCGATCGGCTAGCGTGATCGGATGGAGTCCAACGTCCGCGTGCTGAAAGCCCTCGGGGCCTGGCTGTTCCTCGTGCTGCTCGGGGTGGCGGCCGCCGCCGTCACCATCGCCCTGGTGAACAAGTACATGTACGGCCCGGAGACGGACGTCCGGGCCTACGTCGAGGACCTGCGGGACGGGGACGGCGGCGAGGCCCTGGGGCTGCTCAACGCCCGCGTCCCGGAGGCCAACGCGGCGATGCTGGACGGCGACCCGCTCGAGGCCGCGGCCGAGGACCTCGAGGACCTGGAGGTCTCCACCGTCTCGGAGGACGGCGAGCGGGCCGTGGTCCGCGCGGACTACACCCTCGACGGCGAGCCGCACAGCTCCGAGTTCGCCCTCCACCCCGTGGACACCCAGTGGGGCTTCTTCACGGTGTGGGCGTTCGACGAGACCCCCCTGCCCACGGTGACGGTCAGTCTGCCGGGGGCCACCTCGGTCGACATGAACGGCATGTCCGTGGCCCTGCCGGAGTCCTCCGCGGAGTTCTCCGCCTTCTTCCCGGGCGTCTACACGGCCTCCTACACGTCCGAGCTCGTGGCTGCCGACCCGGTGCGCACCGTGCTGACCGACCCGGGCCAGCAGGCGGAGATCGTCCTGGAGGCCCGGCCGACCGAGGCCCTCGAGCAGGAGGTGGACCGGCAGCTGAAGGAGCACCTGGACGGCTGCGCCGGGCAGGGCAGCCTCTTCCCGTCCGGCTGCCCGTTCTCCTTCGAGTTCGACGGCCGGGTCTCGGGGGACGTGGAGTGGACGATCGAGTCCTATCCGGACCCGGAGATCGTCGTGGGGGCCGAGGGCGGCCGGGGCTGGGCCCTGGAGCCCGCGCAGGGCACCGCGCGGATCGCCTTCGACTCCCTCGACCTGTTCACCGGCGACGTCGAACGGCTCGAGCGCACCGTGCCGTTCGAGGTCGCCGCCGACCTCGACATCGACGGCTCGACGGTGCGGGTCGACCCGCGCGGCTGAGCCCGCTCAGTTGACGCCGCGCAGGTCCAGGACCAGCTCGCTCTCCCCGTCGGCGTCCAGCACGAAGGGGATGCCCCAGTCCTGCTGGTAGAGGTGGCAGGCCGCGTGGTCGGGGATCTCCCCGCCCGGCTCGCCGTCGCACGCCGCGGCGCGCGCGGTGATGTGCAGCACGCCCTCGGTGACGCCGTCCGCCAGCACGAGCTGCCGGCGCAGGCCCTGGGCCGTGCCGGCGCCCTCGGCCAGCGCCTCCTCGGGGGAGGACGAGATCCTCAGCTGCGTCGGGTCCCCCCACCGGTCGTCGAGCTTCTGCCCGGTCGGCGCCGCGAAGCGCACCTCGACCGCGAGCGCGCCCGGGGCGAGCCTGGTGCGGGCCCGCTGGGTCCGCGACGCCCCCTCGTCGACGCGCTGGGCGGCGGCGGGGATCGGCACGCGCACCAGGCGGTGGGCGTTGGCCTCGACGACGACGAGCAGCGGCTCCTCCCCCGAGACGTCCAGCAGCACGTCGGAGGGCTCGGCCAGGCCGCGGGCCAGCGTGGCCACCTGCCGGGTCCGGGGGTCGTAGTGGCGCACGGCGCCGTTGTAGGTGTCCGCCACGGCCACCGAGCCGTCGGGCAGCTGAGCCACGCCGAGGCAGTGCTGCAGGCGGGCCCCGCCGGCGTCGCCGTCGCGGAAGCCGAAGTCGAACAGCCCCTCGCCCACGGCGGTCTCGACCGCGACGGCCCCGTCGTCGTCGAACCGGAGCACGCGCAGGGCGGAGGTCTCCGAGTCGGCGATCCACACGTTGCCCTCGTGGTCCTCCGCGAGCCCCGAGGACTGCGCGAACCACGCCTCGGCGCCGGACCCGTCCTTGAGCCCCTCGTCCCCCGTGCCCGCGAGCACGGCGAGCCGGCCGGTCCGGGGGTCGAACGAGAACAGCTGGTGGGTGCCCGCCATGGCCACCACGAGCCGGTCGGCCCGCGCGGACCACACGACGTCCCACGGGGAGGACAGCGCGACCTCCAGCGGGTCGGCCTCGGGGTCGATGTGGTTCGGCTCCGCCCCCCGCGCGCGCTCCTCGTCGAGCAGCCGCTGCACCCCGCTGCCGGCCACCGTGCGCACCTGCCCCGTGGCGAGGTCCACGCCCCGGAGCCGGTGGTTGACGGAGTCCGCCACGACCACGTCGTAGCCGGCGGCCGCGCGCACCTCCTCGGGCAGCAGCGTGAGCCCCTGGGGCTCGGTGAAGCGCGCGGTCCCCGGGTCGCCGTCCGCGTGACCCTTGCCCGCGCCGATCACCCGCCGGACGGTCTCGAGGTCGTTGTCGAGCTGGACCAGGCGGTGGTGGCCCGTGTCGGAGACCAGGAACGAGCCGTCCGGCAGCGGCAGCACCTTGCCCGGGAAGCGGAGGTCCCCCTCGGGCGCCGGCCGGGGCACGTACGGCCCGTCGCCGCGGTGCAGGGTGCCCCGGGCCTCGTGCTCGGCCACGAGCTCCTCCACGAGGGTGACGAGGCCCTGCACGTGGCCCTCCCCCGAGAGGTGCGCCACGATGTAGCCCTCCGGGTCCACCACCACGAGCGTGGGCCACGCGCGGGCCGTGTAGGCGTCCCAGGTGGTCAGCTCGGGGTCGTCGAGCACGGGGTGGTGGACCTCGTAGCGGTCCACGGCGGCCGCGAGCGCGTCCGGGTCGGCCTCGTGCTCGAACTTCGGGGAGTGCACGCCCACCGTGACGAGGACGTCGGAGAAGCGCTCCTCGAGGGGGCGCAGCTCGTCGAGCACGTGCAGGCAGTTGATGCAGCAGAAGGACCAGAAGTCCAGGACCACGACCTTGCCGCGCAGCGCGGCGAGGTCGAGGTCCCTGCCGCCGGTGTTGAGCCAGGCACGGCCCTGCAGCTCGGAGGCGCGGACGCGGGAGGTGAGGCGCATGGAGGGGGATCCTTTCGGGGCGGAGCAGGACGGGGTGGACCAGGGCGGGACGGGCGGCGGGACGGGCGGGACGGTGCTCAGGGCCGGGCGGCGCGGTCGTCGCGCTCGGCGAGCCCGGCCATCATCTCGTTGTAGGCCTTGAGCTCGGCGTCGTCCGTGCGGTCGGCCTTGCGGTCCGCACGGCGGTTCTCCTTGGTGCCCTCGATCGCCCACATGATCGCGACGACGACGGCGACGACGACGGTGGGGAACTCGCCGATCCCCCACATGAGGGCCCCGCCGAGCTGCTGGTCCTCGATCGCGGTGCGGCCCCAGTCCCGGCCGGTGTTGCCGAACCAGGAGGCCTGCAGCAGGGTGTCGGAGCCCATGAGGGCGACCCCCACGAAGGCGTGGTAGACCATCGTGGCCAGCAGCAGGACCAGGCGCATCATGTGGCCGGGGCGGTACGGGATGGGGTCCGTGCCGATCAGCACCAGCATGAACAGGTACCCGGTGATCAGGAAGTGCACGACCATGAACACGTGGCCCACGTGGTAGTGCAGGGTGAAGTGGAACAGCGGGGTGAAGTAGAAGAGCACGATGGAGCCGGCGAAGTTCACGGCCGCGAAGATCGGGTGCGTCACGACCCTGCCGAACCCGGAGTGCACGAGCCGCAGGATCCACTCGCGGGGCCCGCGGGTGCCGTCCGGGCGGGACTCCAGGGCCTTGAGCAGCAGGGTGACCGGCGCGCCCAGGACCAGGAAGATCGGCACGACCATGGTCAGTGCCATGTGCTCGACCATGTGCGCCGAGAACAGGACCCGGCCGTAGACGGCGAACCCGCCCGAGGTGATGAAGAACAGCACCCCGACCCCGGTGAGCCACGAGAGGGTGCGCAGCACGGACCAGGAGTCCCGGCGCCGGCGCACGCGCACGAACGCCCACAGGTAGACGGCCGCGAGGAACACGCAGACCGCGAGCCACAGCCAGTCGACGCGCCACGTGGTGAACCACGAGGCCGCGGTGGGCTCGGGCGGCAGCTCGTACCAGGTGAGGATCAGCGCCGGGGAGGCGTCCGGGGCGATCTCCTCGGGCACCGGCGGGGCGGTCCGGGACAGGGCCACGGCGACGCCCATGACGGCGCCCATCACCAGCAGCTCCCCGAGCACGAGCTGCCACACGGCGCGGCGGGCCGTGAGCCGGCCGGCCTCGAGCGCGGGCACCAGCCACCGGCGGTGCGCGAGGCCCGCCAGGCCCAGACCCAGCGTGAGGACGAACTTGACCAGCACGAGCCACCCGTAGCCGCTGAAGAGCTGCTCCCAGGAGCCGATGCGCACGGCCGCGTTGACCGTCCCGGAGAGCAGGACGAGGAGGAAGGCGCCGAGGGCGACCGCGGAGAAGCGGCGCAGGACCACGGCCGCGATCGGCACCCGCCGCCGCGGGCCGGCGGACGGACGGCCCCGGGCGGCGCCCTCGGGGAGCGTGCCGGTGCCGGCGTCCGGGGCGCTCAGCTGCGGGGAGAGCCAGGCGAGCACCACGAGCCCTCCCGTCCACAGCCCCGCGCCCAGCAGGTGCAGGCCCAGGGAGTTGACGGCGCCCATGTGGTCGTTGCCGCCGGCGGAGTGCCCGTTGAGGGCCATGGCGACGAGGGCCGCGCAGGACAGGGCCAGGGTGAGCAGCAGCCCGAGCAGCGCCCGGATGCCGAAGACCAGGGTGGTCACGACGGCGGCCACCACGACGATCGCCGCCTGGGCCTGTCCGGTGGGGATGTCCGTGGTGTAGTGCAGCAGCTGCTGGGTGTAGGTCCCGTCCCCGCCCACGGGCACGCCCGCGACGTCGGAGTAGGACAGGACGAGCACGGCCACGGCGGCCACGGTCCAGACCACGGCCGCGGCCTCGGCGAGGCGCAGGGTGTGGCGGAACAGCGGGTGCTCGGGGGCCGCGGCGCGGTCCCGGGTGCCCCGGCGGCGCCCGTCGACGGTGGTCGGCACGACGCCCACCGCGAACAGCAGGGCCCCCATGACCACCACCAGCGCGCCGTTGTGCACGAGCTCCGCGGCGGGCAGCCCCCAGCGGACCAGCGCCCCGGGGTCGGCGGCGAGCCGGGCCGCGCCGGAGCCGGTCCACAGCATCGCCGCGATGAGCGCCGCGAGGGCCACGAGGGGCACGGCCGCGAGCCACCAGGGGTCGATCCCCCGGTCGCCCGGCCGGGCGGCGGTGCCGTGGTCGGCGCGCTCGGCCGTCCTCGAACTCATGGTCAGTCTCCTTCATCCGCCCCACGACGACGGGGCGGCCCGTCTCCATTGTCCCTCCCCGAGCGCACCGGCCCGTGCGCGTGTGCCGGATCCCACACGGGCGGTCCTCAGTCCTCGAAGAGCACGTCCCCCACGAACCCTCCCTCCGCGCAGCCCGGGGGCACGGCGAAGACCGCGGACCCGACCGGGGTGGTCCAGGCGTTGAGCATGTCGAGCTCGTCGAGCCGGCGCTGGATCGGGACGAACTGGCGGTCGACGTCCGCGCAGTACGCCGCGAAGACCATCCCCGCGTCGCTGACCCCTCCGGTGGTCGCGCCCCGGCCCCGGGTGCCCGAGGCACCCGCCACGGGCAGGTCGTAGTTGTAGACCCGCCGGTGGATCCGCTCGAGGGGGTCCTCCGAGCGGGAGCGGCGCACGTGGGCGTAGTCCGCGATGACGGGGAAGCCCAGCGGCCCCCGCGCGGCGAGGTCCGGCTCGTCGTGCTCGGCGCCGCCCGTCAGCGGGGCCCCGTCGCGCAGGCGCCGCCCGACGGCGTCCTCCCGCGCCGGCGTGTCCGCCTCGTCCCAGGTGTCCAGGTTCATGGCGATCCGGCGGACGACCAGGGCCGTGCCGTCCGGGACCCACGGCGCGAAGCCGTCCCGACCGTGGACCACCCGCTCGTACTCCTCGCTGCCGCCCCGGGGGTTGACGGTGCCGTCCACCTGACCGAAGAGGTTGCGCATGCTCTGCCCGTCCGGGACGGAGCCCACGGTGTGCCGGAAGCCGTCCTGCACCCAGCGCACGGCGGCGAAGGAGCGGGCGGCCTTGAGCAGCACCCGCTGGGCGTGCGAGACCGCGAGGCGGTCGTCGGCGCAGATCTGCAGCAGCAGGTCGCCGTCGCTCCACCGCTCCTCGAGCCGGTCGATCGAGAACGGGGGCAGGGGCCGCAGCCAGGCCGGCACCCGGTCCGGGGCGACCAGTCCGAGCAGCCGCCGCCCGAAGCCGAGGGTGACCGTGAGCCGCGCGGGGTGCTCGGCGAGCCACGGCTCCTGGTCGGCGACCGGCGCCCGCCCCTGGGTCAGGGCGGCGGCGTCCTCGGAGAGCACCCGCAGCAGGCGCCGCACCGCGTCCCGGGTGGTGTCCCGGTTCAGGTCCAGCGCCACGAAGGCGGCGAACGCCTGCGGCGCGGTCGCCACCCCGGCCTGCCGGGGGCCGTGGAAGGGCTCGACGGCCTGCCCGTGCCCCTGCGGTGCCATCCGGGCGGTGTCCTGCGGGGCCGCGGCGGGGGCCCCGGCGCGGCGGGCCGACTCCAGGCCCAGGGCGGAGGCGGCGCCGACGCCGGCGGCGCCGCCCGCCACGAGCAGGCGCCGCCGGTCCAGGCCGCGGGCCTCACCCACGGCAGCCCGGCAGGTCCGCCGCCGGCGTGGCCCCGGAGGGCGACCCCGTCCCGCTCGCGTGGCCCCCGGCGTGCCCCTCGCCGTCGTCCGCGTGGTCGTCCTCGCCGGCGTCCTCGCCTGCGTCCTCGTCCTCGCCGTGGCCCGGGGCGTACTCCTCCTGGGCGCCCGCGTAGTCGCGGACGGCCGCCGTGACCGTCTGCTGGGTCCCGTCCTCGAAGCGCAGGACGAGCTCGAGGTCGTCCCCGGCACGGAGCCCGCAGCGCAGGTCCAGGAGCATGAGGTGGTCCGCCCCGGGCTCGAGGGCGTAGGACTCCCCCGGCGCGATGCCGACCGGGTCCTGCATCCGCTGCATGACCGTGCTGCCGGTCTCGGGGTCGAGCACGGTCTCGTGCAGCTCGACCGCCCCGGCGACGCCCTCGGCGGACGCGCCGGTGAGCACGACCGGGGCGTCGCCCTCGTTGACGAGGGTGCCGAACACCCCGGTCATCCCCCCGGCGGGGCCCGCCTTCGCCCAGGGCTGCTCCACGGTGAGCGGTTCGTGCGCGGCGGCGCCCCCGGCGTCGTGCGGGGAGGGAACGCCGGAGGCGGAGGTGGACGCGGCGGACGGTGCCGGCTCCTGGGCGGAGGACGCGCAGCCCGTGAGCGCGAGGGCGCCGAGGGCGAGGACGGTGCCGGTGCGCAGCAGCGCGGCGGGCAGTGAGGTGGGCAGGGAGGTGGGCATGGGTGCTCCTGGGAGTCGATGACGAGGGTGCGCGGGGCGGGCACGCGCGGGAGGGTGCACGGCGGCAGCCCCCGGGGGCGCGGCGGCAGCCCCCGGGGGCGCGGCGGCGCCCGGCGGGCTGCGGCCGGGAGGTGCGGACGGTGCGGAAGCGGGGCGGACCCCGGGAGCTCAGCCCTTGCGGCGCCGGCTCGAGACGAGGCTCACCACGCCGAGCACGGCGAGGGCCACGGCCCCGCCCGCGACCGCGACGAGCCAGAGCGGGACGTCCCCGGACGAGGCGCGGTCCGCGGCGTCCTGGGCGCTCGCGGCGGCGTCCTCGACCGCGGCGCTCGGGTCCGCCGAGGGCTCGCCGCCGGAGCCGACGTCGTAGCTGAACGTCCCCTCGATGGGGTGCCCGTCGCCGGAGACCACGCGCCAGACCACGCGGTAGGTCTCGTCCTCCGCGCCGGCCGCGGCCAGGGGCTGGACGACCGTGTTCCCCACCGGCTCGAGCGGGCCCTCCGTCACGGAGCGTCCCTCGGAGTCGGTGACCAGGATCTGGTGGCCGATGTCCATGATCTCGCCGGAGAAGGTGAGCTCGAGCTCCTCCGGCGCGGTGGTCAGGACGGAGTCGGGCTCCGGCGTGACGGCGGTCAGCTCGTCGTGCGCGGCCGCGGGCAGCAGGGGCAGGAGGGTGAGGGCTCCCGCTGCCAGCAGGGCGGCGGTGCGGCGGGTGGTGGACGTGGGCATGGGGTCTCCTCGGAGGGCCGGGCGGCGGTGGGCGGGGCCGCCGGGCCGGGAGGGCCGGCGGCGGGCACGGGCCGTCGGACGTCCTGCCGAGGTCGGTGGCCCGGGCGGCGCCCCGCGGCCGTCCGGCTCAGCCGGCGGGCAGCGTGGCGGGTCCCGGGAGGAGGACCGGCAGCAGGGGTCGACGGCGGGCGCGCGGCGGCCCGCGGTGGGAGCGCACGGGACGCAGGAGCGTCTGGTCGGTCAGCACGTGCGGGCGCCCGGCCCGCACGGCGCGCGGGCGGCCGACGACCACGGGGGCCGGCAGGACCTGCCGCCGGCGGCGCACGCGCAGCCGCAGCGCCTCCAGGAGGACCACGGCCGCGACCTCGCCGTGGCGCATGAGCACGTAGGAGGCCAGTGCGGCGAGCGCGTGGGCGACGAGCATGGCGGTTCCGCCGTGCTCGGCGTGGGACTGGACCTCCAGCACCAGGGCGGGGCCGGGCGCACCCCCCGTGGCGCCGTGCTGCGCGGCGTGGTCCAGGGAGGGGTGGGCGGCGTGGGCGACCGTGCCGGCACCGCCGGAGGCCGCGAACAGGGCGTGCAGCACGGACTGGCTGAGCAGCACGCCCAGCAGCAGGGACGACCGCGAGAGCACCCGGCCGGCCAGGGCCATGCACAGCGGCCCGGACAGGGCCAGCGAGAGGAGCACGAGCACGACGGGCGGGGCCTGCCCGCCGGCGGCCGCGTGGGAGAGAGCGGCGGCGGAGGTGGCGATGGCCGCTCCGGCCCAGCCGCGGGCGAGGCGCCGTGCACGTGGGCTCACGCCGCACCTCCCGTCTGGATCGCCGGCCGCTCGGCCCGGTGGTCCCATTATGCGCGCCGCACCCGGCGCCGGACCAATTGCGGTGCCGGGGGCCGCGCTGCCGGTCGTGTCCGCGGCGCGGGGCCCGGGCACGCCGAAGGGGCGGCCCCCGGTGCGGGGGCCGCCCCTTCGGACGAAGCCATGGGACGGGGTCCGGAACGGACCCGCGGGTGTCCTTACTTCTTGGACACGGCCGCCTTGAGCTTGGAACCAGCGGTCAGCTTGACGCCGTGGCCGGCCGGGATCTCGATGGTCTCGCCGGTCTGCGGGTTGCGACCGGTGCGGGCGGCACGGTCGGTGCGCTCGACGGCCAGCCAGCCCGGGATGGTGATCTTCTCACCGGCGGAGACGGACTCCTCGAAGACCTGGAACATCGCGTCCAGGACGCCGTTCACGGCGGCGTTGGTGGTGCCGGCCTTCTCGGCGACCTCTGCGACGAGTTCACTGCGGTTCTTAGCCATGTTCATGTCCTCCTGGACTTGGGGTCGTGGGGAAGCGCGGCACGGGGGACCGATCGCGCTCCTGCGTCAGAAATTACCAGCTGGACTTGGTGATGCCGGGCAGTTCGCCGCGGTGAGCCATGTCGCGGAACCGGACGCGGGAGATGCCGAACTTCTGGAGGGTGCCGCGGGGGCGGCCGTCGATCTGGTCCCGGTTGCGCAGCCGGACCGGGGAGGCGTCCCGGGGCAGCTTCTGCAGGCCCAGGCGGGCCTCCTCGCGGGCCTCGTCGGTGGCGTTCTCGTCGACGAGGGTCTTCTTGAGCTCGGCACGCTTCGCGGCGTAGCGCTCGACGACGACCTTGCGCTGCTCGTTCTTGGCGATCTTGGACTTCTTGGCCATGGATTCAGCGCTCCTCGCGGAAATCGACGTGCTTGCGGACGACCGGGTCGTACTTCTTGAGCACCATGCGGTCCGGGTCGTTGCGGCGGTTCTTGCGGGTCACGTAGGTGAAACCGGTGCCGGCGGTGGACTTCAGCTTGATGATGGGACGAACGTCCTTGTCCTTGGCCATGCTAGATCTTCTCCCCACGTGCGAGAATGTCGGTCACGACGGAATCGATGCCACGGGCGTCGATGACCTTGATGCCCTTGGCGCTGACGTTGAGCGTCACGCTGCGGCGCAGCGACGGCACCCAGTACCGCTTCTTCTGGATGTTCGGGTCGAACCGGCGCTTGGTACGGCGGTGCGAGTGCGAAATGCTGTGCCCAAAGCCCGGCTGAGCTCCGGTCACCTGGCAGTGCGCTGCCATAGTGTTCTCCTCCAATGTTGACGAAATGACGGCACGCAGTGGGTGCCGCAGTTGATCACTCAGCTGCGGCAACGAGCGTCCCGCCACCTTCAGAATTGCCACCGTTCGCCAACCGGGCCCTCTCGTAAGGCCCGCGGCCGGAACCGGCGAAGGCCTCGCCACGATGAAGACGGTGAAGATCAAGGTGCCGGAAGGTGGACTCCACCACACGACAGCCTTGAAGTCTAGGCCCGGACGGACTTCCCCGCAACCTGACGTCAGGTGTGACCAGCTTCGGGTCAGTCTACCGGCTCCCCGGACCCCCGCAAACCGGGGGACTCCCTGCTCAGCCGCACCGGGCGGGGGCCGACGGCTCCGCGGGGGCCGCGGGACCGGCGGGGAGCACCGGGCGCGGGAGCAGCGTCGTGTACCCGGGGTGGCGGGCGGCGACCGCGTCCCCGGAGGAGGTCCCGCGCAACCGCCGCCCGACCCAGGGCAGCAGGTACTCGCGGGCCCAGAGGAGGTCCTCCTTCAGCACCCCCGGGCTCGCCGTGACCGGCAGCCGGTCGGTGGGCGGCAGCTCCAGGGCGTGCTCCACGCCCAGCAGCTCGAGCACCCGGGCGGCCACGCGGGTGTGCCCCGCGGTCGACATGTGCAGCCGGTCCACCGCCCAGTAGCGCCAGTCCTGCAGGGTGCGCATCCGCCAGTAGTCGAGGACCAGGCACCCGTGCCGGTCGGCGATCTCCCGGACGTGCTCGTTGTAGAGCGCCTGCCGGGGGCGGGTCCAGGACGTGGGGGCGTTTCGGCCGGGGTCGAAGGCCGTGAACAGCACCACCTGGGCGCCGGAGCCCCGCAGCCGGGCGACCGCCTGCTCGTAGACCCCCATGAGGGCGTCCACGTCCGCGCGGGGGCGCAGCAGGTCGTTGCCCCCGGCGTAGAGGCTCACCAGGGTCGGCTCCAGGGCCAGGCACGCCTCGAGCTGCTCCTCGACGATCCCGCGGAGCAGCCGCCCCCGGACCGCGAGGTTCGCGTAGCGGGTGTCCGGGTGGGCCGCGGTCAGCTGCTCGGCCACGAGGTCGGCCCAGCCGCGCACCCCGTTGGGGCGGGCGGGGTCGGGGTCGCCCACGCCCTCGGTCATGGAGTCGCCGAGGGCCACGTAGCGGATGGGCGGTGCGAGCGGCACGGTGGCCGGGCGGGGCGTCGTCGGCTCCGTCATGCGGTGTTTCCTCCGTTCGGGGCAGGGGGGTGCTGCGGGCGGGGCCGCGGGGGCGCGGTCAGGGCGCCGTGCGGTCGGTGTGCTCGGGCTGCCCCGGCTCCCCCACGGACCGGAGGCGGGAGCGGTTGCCGAGCGCCTCGTTGACGGCGCGCACCAGGGAGTTCGCCCGCGCGTTGTCCGGCAGCTGCTCGATCAGCACCGGGTTGCCCGCGGAGTCGGCCAGGGGCACGCGCCAGTTCGGGTACTCGTCCCCCGTGCCCGGCTGGTTCTGCATCCGGCGCTCGCCGACGGCGTCCACGAGGGAGACGTTGAACAGCAGCGCCGGGGACTGGGCGAGGTAGCGGTGCAGCGCCTCGACCAGGCCCTGCTCGTCCGTGGCGTCCCCGTCGGGGAGCAGCCCGTCCGCGGCGACGGCCGCGAAGAACGTGTCGAGCTGCCGGCGGGCCTCGGCCCGCTCCTCCTCCACGGGCCGGGCCAGCAGGCCCAGCTCCTGGCGCACGTCCACCTGCACGCCCTCCAGGAAGCCCGCCGTGGGCGGGAAGTCGTGGGTGCTGACCGAGGCCATGCTCAGCTCCCGGTACTGCGCCGGGGGGAGCGGCTCGTCGCCGTCCACCTCGAACCACAGGATCGAGGTGCCCAGCACGCCGCGCTCCGCGAGGTACTCCCGCACCCACGGCTCGAGGGTGCCCAGGTCCTCCCCGACCACCACCGCCCCGGCGAGCTCCGCCTCGAGCGCGAGGATGCCGACCATCGCCTCGTGGTCGTAGTAGACGTAGGCGCCCTCCGAGGCCTCCTGGCCGTCCGGGATCCACCACAGCCGGAACAGGCCCAGGACGTGGTCCACCCGGATGCCGCCGGCGTGCCGGAAGATCGTGCGCAGCATGTCCCGCCAGGGCAGGTAGCCGGCCTCGGCCAGGCGCTCCGGGTGCCACGGGGGCTGGGACCAGTTCTGGCCCTTCTGGTTGTACATGTCCGCGGGCGCGCCCACGCTGACGCCCAGGGCCAGCACGTCCTGGAGCGTCCACGCGTCGGCGCCCTGCTTGTGCACGCCCACGGCGAGGTCGTGGATCACGCCGATGTCCATCCCGGCCAGGTGCGCCGCGCGCTGGGCGGCCTCGAGCTGCTCGTCCAGCAGCCACTGCATCCACACGTGGAAGTCGATCCGGTCGGACAGCCGGGTCCGCGCCTCCACCGCGTACGGGGCGTCGGGGCGCGCCGCGGCGTCGTCCCACTCGGGGGCGTCCTCGCCGAGCTCCTCCCGCAGCGCGCACCACAGGCCGAAGTCCTGCAGGCCCTGCCCGCCCTCGGCCACGAAGCGGCGCAGCTGCTGCTGGCGGTGCGGGGAGCGGCGGACGGTGAACAGCAGCTCGAGGCTCTTCAGCTTGGCCGCGTACGCCTTGTCCCGGTCGATGGTGCTGGTGTCGAGGTTGTCCTTGCGCTGGATGGCGGCCAGCGTGTTGACCACCTCGAGGTCGCCCGGGCGCAGGTAGGCGTACTCGGGGACCTCGGCGATGCGCAGGTAGAGGGGGTTGAAGAAGCGGCGGCTGGTCGGCAGGTACGGCGAGGGCTCCACCGGCGGTGCGGGCTCGGCGGCGTGCAGCGGGTTGACCAGCAGGTAGTCCGCCCCCTGCTCGCCCGAGATCGCGGCGAGGCTCGCGAGGTCCGAGGCGTCGCCCACGCCCCACGAGCGCCCGGAGGTCACCGAGTAGATCTGCGCCATGTAGCCCCAGCGGTGCCGGCCGTGCAGCCGGTCGGTGCTGGCGAGGCGCCGCGGGGTCACGGCCAGCGGCGTCGTGACCGCGCGTCCGCCGTCGACCTCGGGGCACTCGGCGCGGACCTCGTACCAGCCCACGGCGAGGCCCTCGGGCACCTCGAAGGTGGCCTGGCCGGTGAGGACGCCGTCCACGTCCCGCGGGGAGCGCCAGTTGTCGACCTGGGGGGCGGTGGTCCGGGCGCCGCCCTCCGCCACGAGGGTCACGCGGACGGTGGAGCCGTGCGGGACGTGCACGGCGAAGCGGGTGCGCTCCCCCGCGACGGCGACGACCACGGGCGGCAGGACCCGCCGCCAGGGCGCCAGCTCCCGCTGGGCGAGGCACGCCTCGATCGCGGCGTCGTCCCCGGCGTCCGCGCCCAGCGCGTCGAGCACGGCGCGCAGCGTCGGCTCCGGGACCTCCCGCTCCTGTCCGTCGAACCCGGAGTAGGTCGTGGAGACCCGGTAGGCCTCGGCGAGCCGGCGCAGCGCGCCGTCGGTGGTGGTGGTGTGGGCCATGGACCCCACTCTAACCACCGGCGCGGCCGGAGCCGCAGGCTGCTGATGATCCGGGCGGCTACGCCAGGGTGCGGGCGACGTCGACGACGAAGCGGTACCGCACGTCCGAGGCGACCACCCGGTCGTAGGCGGCGTCGACGTCGTCGGCGCCGATCAGCTCGATCTCGGCCTCCACGCCGTGCTCGGCGCAGAAGTCCAGCATCTCCTGCGTCTGCGGGATCCCGCCGACCATCGACCCGGTGAGCACGCGCTGGGGGCCGATCAGGGCGCCCGGGCGGACGCTGTACGGCTCGGTGGGCAGCCCCACGGAGCACAGCACGCCGTCGACCCGCAGCAGGGACAGGTACTGCTCGACCGGCAGGTCCGCGGAGACGGTGTTGAGGATCAGGTCGAAGCGGCCCTTGTTGCGCTCGAAGGTCTCGGGGTCCTTCGTGGCCCAGTAGTCGGTCGCGCCGAAGGCCAGGCCGTCCTCCTGCTTGGACAGGCTCTGGCTCAGGACGGTGACCTCGGCGCCCATGGCGGCGGCGATCTTCACGGCGACGTGGCCGAGCCCGCCCATGCCCAGGACGGCCACCCGCCGGCCCGGTCCGGCGCCCCAGCGCTTGAACGGGGCGTACGTGGTGATCCCGGCGCACAGCAGCGGGGCGGCCCGGGCGGGGTCGAGCGCCTCGGGGACGCGCAGGACGAACCGCTCGTCGACCACGATCCCGCCGCTGTAGCCGCCCCGGGTGGGGGTGCCGTCGGCCTGGGGCGTGTTGTAGGTGGCGGTCACGCCCTCCGTGCAGAACTGCTCCTGGCCGCCGGTGCAGTACTCGCAGCGGCCGCAGGAGTCGACGAAGCAGCCGACGCCCACCGTGTCGCCGGGGGCGAAGCCGGTCACGGACTCCCCGACCGCGCGGACGCGGCCGACGATCTCGTGCCCCGGGGTGACGGGGTAGTACGTGCCGCCCCACTCGTCGCGCGCGACGTGGATGTCGGAGTGGCAGATGCCGGCGAAGTGGATGTCGATCTCGACATCACCCGGGCCGACCGGGCGACGCTCGATCGTGGTGCGGCGGAAGCCCGAGTCGGCGGAGACGGCCTCGAGGGCGGGGACGGTGGTCATGGGGTGCTCCTGTCGTGGTGCGGATGACGCCCGGCGGGGGTCGCCGGGCGGTGGTCGTGGGGTCCGGGGGCGTGCGGCCGGCGGGACGGCCGGCGCCGGGACGGTGCGCTCACCAGGCGTGGGCGACGAGCTCGTAGGACCGGGCGCGCACCTCGGGGTCGTGGGCGTAGCTGTTGAGCATCAGCTCGTCGGCCCGGGTGAGCTCGACGATCTGCTCGAGATCGGCGACCACCCGCTCGGGCGTGCCGACCGCCGATACGGCGAGGTGCTCCTGCACCATGCCCGCCTCCGCCGCGGTGAGCTCCACGCGCTCGACGGGCGGCTGGAGCGGCCGGCGGTCGTTGCGGGCGATCCCGCGCACCAGCAGCTGGTGGGTGCTGAACTGGCGCCGCGCCTCCTCGTCGGTGTCGGCGGCGAGGATGTTCGCCGCGACCATCACGTGCGGGCGCTCGACCGTGGCGGTCGGGGCCTGCGCGTCGAAGCGCTGCCGGTACAGGGCGATGGCGTCCATGATCCTGGCCGGGGCGAAGTGGGAGGCGAACGCGTAGGGCAGGCCGAGCCGGGCGGCGACCTCAGCGCCGCCCGTCGACGAGCCGAGGATCCACAGGGGAACGTCAGTGTGCCGGGCCACGGGCGCCCGGACGACCTCCTGCTCCTGCCCGCCGAACAGCCGCACCAGACGGCGTACGTCGGCCTCGAAGGTGTCGTGGCCGGCGTGGCCCCGCCGCAGCTCCAGGGCGGTGCGCATGTCGGTGCCGGGCGCCCGGCCCAGGCCCAGCTCCACGCGGCCGGGGTAGAGGTTGGCGAGCGTGCCGAAGGCCTCGGCCACGGTCAGCGGCACGTGGTTGGGCAGCATGATCCCGCCGGAGCCCACGCTGAGGCGCTCCGTGGCGGCGAGCGCCTGCCCGACGAGCACCGCCGTGGCGGAGGACGCGAACGCCTCCGTGTTGTGGTGCTCGGCGTACCACAGGCGCCGGTAGCCGGAGGTGTCGAGCCGGCGGGCGAGGTCCAGCGCCTCGCGGAGGGCGTCCGCGGTGGAGCGGCCCTCCGAGAGGGGCACGAGGTCGAGGGCGGACAGCGGGACGCGGGGCGTGGCGGGCAAGGGCGGGGCTTCTTCCGTCGGGGATGGCACGAAGGGGTTCGGTGGCGGCAACACCCCCGGCCGGGGTGCTTATTCCGGGCGTCCTCCCGGGCGTTGTCCTGCTCACACCCCCGCCCCGGACGGCGCCCGGTGGGGCACCATGGGAGCATGACGTCCTTCCCCGCCCCCACGCCGTCGCCGCCCACGTCCTCCCCCGAGCTGCCGGCGCCCGCCCCCGGGTGGGCCCCGGCGTGCGTGGTCTTCGACTGCGACGGCATCCTCATGGACACGGAGGCGAACTGGGCCCGGGTCCAGCGCGCCGTCTCGGAGCGCTACGGGCTCGAGTTCACCGAGGCCATGGAGCGCCGGATGATGGGCTGGTCCGCGGCGGACGTCGCCACGGCGATCGCCGAGGCCGCCCGGGCCGACCGCGCCGCGGTCCACGCAGACGTGCTGCGCACCGAGGAGGAGACGCTGACCGGGCACATCGTGCCCCTGCCGGGCGCGCTCGAGACGGTGCGCGCGTTCGCCGAGCGGCTGCCCGTGGCCGTGGCCAGCAACTCCACGAGCACGATCCTCGGCGTGAAGCTGGAGGAGGCCGGCTTCGCCCCCCACCTCAGCACCTGGGTCTCCTCCGAGGACGTGCCGCGCGGCAAGCCGGCCCCGGACATCTACACCGAGGCGGTGCGGCGGCTGGGCTTCGCCCCGGGTGAGGCCCTGGCCGTGGAGGACTCCGTGGTGGGCGCGACCTCGGCCGTGGCGGCGGGACTGGTGGTCGTGGCCGTGCCGTCCGTCCCGGACGGGGACCCCGTGCCCGCCCACCACCGGGCCGCGACGCTGACGGACCCCGTGTTCCGGGAGCTCATGACCCGCTGGCTGGGCTGAGCCGGGCGCCCGGAGCGCTCAGCGGTTCCAGAGACCGTAGGTCTGCGCCAGCTCGGAGACCTTGCGGGCCCGGGCCAGGCGGGGCAGATAGCTGCCGTCGCCCACCACGTGCCCGGAGTCGTGCTGCGTGATGAGCTCGCGGGCCCAGGTGATCTCCTGCTCGCTCGGAGCGAGGTGGCGGTTGATCCCGTCGGTCTGCTGCGGGTCCAGGCACAGCTTGCCGGTCATGCCCATGGACTGTGTCACGGCGCACGCCTCGGCGAGGCCCTCCTCGGAGGCGCCCAGGGTCGGCCCGTCGATGGGACCGGGCAGCTCCCCCACCCGGGAGGCCACCACGAGGCTCGAGCGCGCGAACGCGAGCGCCAGGGGGTCCGCGCTGACGCCGGTGTCCCGGCGGAAGTCGCCGACCCCGAAGGCGAGCCGGAACACGCCCGGGGCGCGGGCGATGTCGTTGGCGTTCATGATCCCCACCGCCGACTCGATGAGCGCCACCACGGGGGTGCCGGCCGGGGCCATCATGGCCGTCTTGGTGATGTGGTCGGGGTGCTCCGTCTTGGCCAGCATGATCCCGCGCAGGTGGCCGACCCGGCTGAGCGCGGCGAGGTCCTGCTCCCAGTACGGCGTGGTGATGTCGTTGATCCGCACCCACGCGCTCGCCCCGGCCTCGAAGGCCTCGACGACGTTCTGCCGGGCCTGGTCCTTGCCCTCGGCGGGAATGGCGTCCTCGATGTCGAAGACCACGGAGTCCGCCTCGGAGGCGAGGGCCGCGGGGAAGACGGACGGGTCGGCGGCCGAGGTGAGCAGCCAGGAGCGGGACAGGCGGGCGGGCAGCGCGGCGGCGCGCTGGTTGCGGTAGGGGGCCACGTGAGGGTCCTTTCCGGGATGAGGTCAGCGGGGACGGGAGACCCCTGGGCACCCGTCCCCGTGAACGGGCCCGGGCCGTAGGAGCTGTCCAGTCTAGGCCGCGCGCCGATCCGGCGGAACGCTCAGACGGTCAGGGGCGTGTGACGTCCGTCAACCCGCTCCTCCGGCCGGACGGGGCCCGGCGCGGTCCCCGCCCCGAAGGGCGAGCCGCCGAGGGCCTCCCGGCCGTGCGCGGACACCCAGTTGGCCAGGTCCGGGCCCACGGGCACGATCTGGTTCGGGTTGATGTCCTCGTGGACCACGAAGTAGTGCTGCTTGATCTGCTCGAAGTCCACGGTGTCGCCGAAGCCCGGCGTCTGGAAGAGGTCCCGGGCGTAGCCCCACAGGTGGGGCATCTCGGTGAGCTTGTTGCGCGAGCACTTGAAGTGCGAGTGATAGACCGGGTCGAAGCGCACCAGGGTGGTGAACAGCCGCACGTCCGCCTCGGTGATGTGCTCCCCCATGAGGTAGCGGCGGGTCGAGAGGCGGTCCTCGAGCCAGTCCATGGCGACCCACAGCCGCTCGTAGGCCTTCTCGTGGGCGCGCTGGGAGCCGGCGAAGCCGCACCGGTAGACCCCGTTGTTGACCTCGGTGTAGACCCGTTGCATGACCTCGCGCATCTCGTCCTCGAGATCGGCCGGCCAGAGGTCGGGGGCGCCCTCGCGGTGGAAGGCGCCCCACTCCTTGGCGAGGTCCTCCGTGATCTGCGGGAAGTCGTTGGTCACCACCTGGCCGCTCGCGATCTCCACGACCGCCGGCACGGTGATGCCCCGCGGGTAGTCGGGGTAGCGGGCGAAGTACGCCTCCTGGAGCCGCTCGATGCCCAGCACCGGGTCCCTGCCGTCCGCGTCGAGGTCGAAGGTCCACGACCGGACGTCGTGGACGGGACCGGGCAGCCCCACGGAGAGGGCGTCCTCGAGCCCCAGGAGCCGTCGCACGATGAGGGTGCGGTTGGCCCAGGGGCAGGCCCGCGCGGCGACGAGCCGGTAGCGGCCGGCTTCGACGGGCCAGGCCCGCGCCCCCTCGGGCACGTCGGCGCGCGCCGGGTCGCGGACGATACGGTCCTCGATGTAGGCGGTGTCCCGGGTGAACTCCTCGCCGGGATGCACGTAGGCGCCGGCGGTGCTGTGCTCGGACCGCTGGGTGCTGCGCTGTGACATGGTGGCTCCTCGCGGTGCGGCGGGACGGGGCGCCACCGGCCGGGACGACGGTCGGCGGCGGGACGGCCGCACCTCCCGCCCCTCGGTTTTGATGATATGTCAATCACAGAGAGGGCGCCAGCGGGAGCTCCCGTCGGAGGCGAGGTCTACAGTGGAGGCGTCCGGCACCCTCACACCACGGAAACAGCCCGCCCATGAGCACCCACGGCAACGAGCCCGAGTACGGCCAGCGCCTTCCCCCGCAGCACGTCCCGCCCCGGACCGCGCCCCGGGCGGCCCGCGGGCCTGCGACCTCGCCCCGGGCCGCCCGGCGGATGGCGCGCGGGCTCTCCTTCACCCTCATCCTGCTGGGCCTCCTGCTCGGCGGCGGACTCGCCGCCCTGGGCCATGTGTGGGGGTGGGCGGTCGGAGCGCTGCTCGGGCTGCCCGGGCTCGCGGGCTTCGTCGTCGTCCAGGCCCAGCTGCACCCGGCCCTCCGGGACGCCTCGGTGCCCCCGCTGCGGAGCCGCTCGAAGCTGTGGCTCGTCCCCGCCGCCCTGCTGCTGCTGGGCCTCCTGCCCCTCGCCGGGGCGTTCGCTGTCCAGCCGCTGCTGGCGGGCACCACGGGTGCGCACCTGGCCGACGAGTACGTCAGCGTCCTGGTCGTCTCGGGGATGACGCTGGTCGTCGCGGCCGGCCTGGGCTTCGGACTCGTCGCCATGGCCTCGTTCACCCCGGTCGACGACGACGACTCTCCGCTGCGCCCCACCGGCTACGCCGAGCGGCTCCGGCGGCCCGCGCGCGGGCCCGGCGACCTCTACGACTCGGAGTGGATCCACCGCCGCCCGGCACGGTACGGCCGCGACGCCGGCGACCGCCCGGACCCACCGGAGGACCCTGTCGGCGGTTGACATTTGTTGACACGTCAATTTATAGTGGGGGTTTTCCCGCGCCACGAGAGGACCGCCGCATGAGCCACCCGGAGACCGATGAGGTCAACTGGCTGTCCGACGAGGAGCAGCGCGTCTGGCGCGGCTTCCTGGCCCTGAGCCGCGGCATGCAGACCGCGGTGGACCGCCAGCTGTCCCGGGACAGCGCGCTGTCCGGCTCGGAGTACGAGGTCCTCGTCCAGCTGTCCGAGAGCAGCACCGGCGTGATCCGCTCCCGCGACCTGCTCCACGAGCTCGGCTGGGAGCGCAGCCGCCTCTCCCACCTGCTCTCCCGCATGGCCCGGCGCGGGCTGCTCGAACGGCTGCCGTGCGACAGCGACGCCCGCGGCCTCGACGTGCGGATCACCCCGGAGGGGCGGCGTGCCATCGAGGCCTCCGCCCCCGGCCACCTGGAGCTCGTGCGGGCGGCGCTGATCGACCACCTGACCCGGGAGGAGATGGACGCGCTGCTCTCCGTCTCCGGCAAGGTGCTCCCCCGGCTCGAGGAGCTGGGGCTGTGCTGACGCCGGGCGCCTGAGCCGCCCACCGGCCGAGGCCGTCCGCGGCCCGGAACCGCCCCGCGCAGGGGACAGGCCCTGCCGCATGGGGGGATCGGCAGGGCCTGTCAGGCATCCCGATCGGGGGAATGGGACACCAGTCGCCGGCAGGAACCATCCGGAGGCAGATGGGGGGATCACCTCCGGGCCATCGCCGACGACAGATTTACCTTAGACCCAGTGATCTGCATGAGCAAGCCGCCTGTGCGTTTTGTGTCCTCGACGGCCGCGGCGGCCCGGGAGGCGACTTCGGGCGCGCTCGGCGCCGTGGCCGGACGGCCCGGCCGGGACACAGGAGCACCCCCGCGGGCCGAGGCCTGCGGGGGTGCTCCTGTGCGCCGCGGGCGGTGCGCCCGCGGCCGGCGTCCTACTTGGTCTGGCCCTCCTTGGCGAGGACGTAGTCGTAGACGACCTCTTCGCCCGCGCCGCCGTCGGTGCGCGGCTTCGGGTCCAGCATCAGCTCGGGCTTGACCGCCGAGGCGATGTCGTCCGCGTTGTGCGGGTCGCCGGGGAAGTACAGCTGCTGGGTGACCAGCTGGTGGCCCGGGGCCGAGACCTTGATGTGGATGTGCGCCGGGCGCCAGGCGTGCCAGCCGGCCGCACCGATGAGCTGCCCGCAGGCCCCGTCGGTGGGGATCTGGTACGGGGCCGGGCGCTTGGTGTTGATCTCGAAGTACCCGTTCTCGTCGGCCTTCACCGTGCCGCGGAAGAGCCACTCGGGCAGCTCCGGGGCGTACTGGGAGTAGAAGCCGTTGGCGTCGGCGTGCCAGATCTCCACCTGGGCGCCCTGCAGCGGGTTGCCGTCGGTGTCGGTGAACCGGCCCTTGAACAGCAGCGGGGTGCCGGGCTCGTCCTCGCGCATCTGCAGGGTCGCGGGAGTGGGCAGCACCGGGGAGTCCGGCACGTAGTAGGGGCCCTCGATGGTGCCGACGGCGCCGGGGCGCTCCTGGGAGTTGACGTCCTCGATGGTGTGCTCCAGCCAAACGTCCAGGAACAGCGGCCACTCCCCGTCGGTGCCGACCTTGATCAGCCACGCCTTCAGCGCGTTGTACTCCTCGTAGGTGACCTGGTGCTCGACCGCGATGTCGTTGATCGCCTTGATCGCCGCACCGGCCAGCAGGGACACCCGCTCCTTCGGCACGTCCAGCTTCGCCAGCTTGCCCGAGGCGGTGAACCGCTCGGTCGCCTTGGACCCGGCCTCGACCGCGGTGCCCTCGTTCTCCTTGCGCGTTGCCGCGTGGGTCTCCGTCATGGTGTGCTCCACATTCCTCGTTAAACGGTGATCAGGGACGCCCCTCGTGCCCGCCGCTCCCGACGCGGCTCGCGGCCGCCGGCTCGGGCCCTCCGGCTGTGACACCGGACACGTCGACGTCTCCACCAGCCTAGGGGCGCGATCAGGACGCGACAAATATCAATTGGGCGTCTTTTCTGCACCCAATAAGGCATAAACACCCCCTGAGTTAGTCCTAGGGGTTTGCCTGATGTGAGCGGAGTCACGGCGCACCAGACTGGCTCCGTACCGTCCGGCAGGAGCCGGTCGCAGACTTCGGCCCGCACGTCCCGAGCAGACGTCCCGCCCAGACATCCCGAGCAGGCAGCCCGACCAGGCAGCCCGACCAGAAGGAGCACGTCATGACCGAGAACCTGACCCACGTCCGCGAGGTCCTCTCCGACGCCGTGGTGGACGACCGCGAGAACGGGCTCATCCGGGCCAAGCGGGAGATCTTCACCGACCAGGAGATCTTCGAGCTGGAGATGAAGTACATCTTCGAGGGCAACTGGGTGTACCTGGCCCACGAGTCGCAGATCCCCAACGTGGGCGACTACTTCACCACCTACATCGGCCGCACCCCGGTGGTCATCACCCGTGACAAGGAGGAGAAGCTGAACTGCATCGTCAACGCGTGCTCCCACCGCGGTGCGATGCTCTGCCGGCGCAAGACGGACAACCGCACCACCTTCACCTGCCCCTTCCACGGGTGGACGTTCAAGAACTCCGGCGAGCTGCTCAAGGTCAAGGACGGCCGCAACGGCGGCTACCCGGAGAACTTCAACAAGGAGGGCTCGCACGACCTGACCAAGGTCGCCCGCTTCGACTCCTACCGCGGCTTCCTGTTCGGCTCCCTCAACCCGGACTTGCTGCCCCTCGAGGAGCACCTGGGCGACGCCACCACGGTGATCGACTCGATCGTGGACCAGTCCCCCGAGGGCCTCGAGGTGCTGCGCGGCGCCTCGACCTACACCTACGACGGCAACTGGAAGGTCCAGGCGGAGAACGGCGCCGACGGCTACCACGTGACCTCGGTGCACTGGAACTACGCCGCGACCACGGCCCGCCGCACCGCCGGCGACTCCGCCAACAAGACCAAGGCCATGGACGCCGGCAAGTGGGGCAAGGTCAAGGGCGGGTTCTACTCCTACGAGCACGGCCACCTGCTGCTGTGGCAGGAGTGGACCAACCCGCAGGACCGCCCGCTGTGGGACCGCCGCGAGGAGCTCGTCGAAAAGTACGGCGAGGAGATGGCGAACTTCATGATCAACATCTCGCGCAACCTGTGCCTGTACCCGAACGTGTACATCATGGACCAGTTCTCCTCGCAGATCCGCCACTTCCGGCCGATCTCCGCGGACCAGACCGAGGTCACCATCTACTGCATCGCCCCCAGAGGCGAGTCCCAGGAGAACCGCTCCAAGCGCATCCGCCAGTACGAGGACTTCTTCAACGCGACGGGCATGGCGACCCCGGACGACCTCGAGGAGTTCCGCTCCTGCAACAAGACCTACTGGGCCACCTCCGCCCCGTGGAACGACATGTCCCGCGGCGCCGCGCACGAGATCCAGGGCCCGGACGAGCAGGCCCAGGCCCTCGGCATGACCAAGGTCATCGCCTCCGGTGTGCGCACCGAGGACGAGGGCCTGTACCCCGTCCAGCACGCCTGCTGGACGACCGGCAGTTCGACGAGTGGCTCGAGTGCTACCACCCGGACTCCGAGTTCTGGATGCCGTCCTGGGACGACGACGACCGGCTGACCGAGGACCCCCAGAACGAGATCTCCCTGATCTACTACGACAACCGCGGCGGCATCGAGGACCGCGTGTTCCGCATCAAGACGGACCGCTCCTCCGCCACGTCCCTGCCGGACCCCCGCACCGGGCACAACATCACCGACGTGGAGGTCCTCGAGCACGACGGCGACCGGGTGCAGGTCCGCTTCAACTGGTTCACGCTGTACTTCCGCTACAACACGACGGACACGTACTTCGGCACCAGCTTCTACACGATCGACCTCTCGGGCGACGAGCCGCTGATCCTGAAGAAGAAGGTCGTCCTGAAGAACGACTACATCCACCACGTCGTGGACGTCTACATGATCTGACGCCGGCCGTGGCCGGTCCCGCGCCGGGGCCGGCCACGACGGACCGTCCGCACTCCGTGCTCACCGAGCACCCCCGCACTTCCCACGGGCCGCGACGACGCGGCCCCCCACCCAGGAGGAAATCATGGGCCACCAGGTAGCCCTCAGCTTCGAGGACGGCGTCACGAAGGTCGTCAAGGTCGGCGACTACGAGACCGTCCTCGACGCCGCCTACAAGGCGCGCATCAACATTCCCGCGGACTGCCGGGACGGCGCCTGCGGCACCTGCAAGGCCTTCTGCGACTCCGGCTCCTTCGACCCCGGGGACTTCATCGACGACGCCATGACCGAGGAGGAGCTCGAGAAGGGCTACCTGCTGACCTGCCAGGCCGTCCCCGAGTCCGACATGGCCATCCAGATCCCGGCGACCGCCGAGTCCGCGAAGACCTCCGCGGCCACGTACACCTCCACGCTCCAGGAGCTGGACAAGCACTCCGAGACGACGATCTCCTTCACCCTCGACGTCGAGAAGCGGGAGGACCTCGCGTTCCTGCCCGGCCAGTACGTCAACATCAAGGTGCCCGGCACCGACGCCGAGCGCTCCTACTCCTTCAGCAGCGGCCCCGAGGTGGAGGGCGCGGCCTTCATGGTCCGCATCACCCCGCAGGGCGCGATGTCCGAGTACCTGCGCGACCGCGCCCAGGTCGGCGACACCGTCGAGTTCAGCGGCCCCTACGGCTCGTTCTTCCTGCGCGAGCCCAAGCGCCCCCTGCTGCTGCTCGCCGGGGGCACCGGCCTGGCCCCGCTCCTGTCGATCCTCGAGAAGCTCGCCGAGAACCCGCCCAGCACCCCCGTGCACCTCATCTACGGCGTGACCCGCGAGGCCGACATCGTGGGCCTCGACCGGCTCCGCGCCTACGAGGCGAAGCTGCCGCACTTCACCTGGGACCACATCGCCTCCGAGGAGGGCACCTCCGCCCCCCACACCGGCTACGTCACCCAGATCATCGAGCCGGCCCACCTCAACGACGGCGACGTCGACATCTACCTGTGCGGCCCGCCCCCCATGGTCAACGCCGTCTCCGCGTGGCTGGACCGCGAGGGGATCGAGCCCGCCAACTTCTACTTCGAGCGCTTCGCGCCGAAGGAGACCACCGGCGGCGACGCCGAGACCGGCGCGCCGCCCTCCCCCGAGACGATCGCCGCCGAGGGGGACACCATGACCCGCTCCGAGGCGCTCTCCTCGCTGGAGACCGGCCGGCTGGAGTTCCGCAAGGAGGACAGCTTCGCCCACCTCGACGCCCGCATGGGCCTCGAGCTCGCCGTCACCGAGCTCGTGATGGGCCGGCTGACCGAGGAGCAGCTGGAGCAGTTCCGGCGCCTCGCCGAGGCCACCACGCGCTCCGTGGGCGCGGGCACCGTGCAGGACCCCGAGGAGTACGTGCGGACCAACGAGGAGTACCACGAGTACCTCTTCATGGTCTGCGACAACCCCACGCTGCTGGAGTCCTACCGCCGGCTCGACGTGCGCGAGCAGATGGCCGCGACCTTCGAGCGGGGCACGGAGATCTTCGCCCGGGTCGCCCAGGACCACCTGGACGTCGTCGAGGCCTTCGAGCGCAACGACAAGGAGCGCGCCCGCGAGGTCATCATGGCCCACGCCCGCGACGCCAAGCAGACCATGTCCACGGCGATCGATGCCAAGGAGGCCGGCCGCTGATGGGCGCACCGTACGCGGGACAGTTCCTCACCCCGGGCCGCTTCGCCGGCAGGGTGGCGGTCGTGACCGGCGCCGCGCAGGGCATCGGGCAGAAGGTGGCCGAGCGGATCGGCGCCGAGGGCGGCGCCGTCGTCCTCGTGGACCGCGCCGAGCTGGTGCACGACGTCGCCCGGGGCATCGTCCGCGCCGCCGAGGCCTCGGGCTCGGGCGGTGCCGCCACGTCCGTGACCGCCGACCTCGAGACCTGGGCCGGGGCCCAGCAGGCCGTCGAGGCCGCGCTCGCGGCCCACGGCCGGGTGGACGTGCTCGTCAACAACGTGGGCGGCACCATCTGGGCCCGCCCCTACGAGGAGTACGACGAGGAGAAGATCGAGAAGGAGATCCGCCGCTCGCTCTTCCCCACCCTGTGGTCCTGCCGCGCGGTGCTCCCGGCCATGCTCGAGCAGGGCTCGGGCACGATCGTCAACGTCTCCTCGGTGGCCACCCGCGGCATGCACCGGGTGCCCTACGCCGCGGCGAAGGGCGGGGTGAACGCGCTGACCCAGTCCCTGGCCATGGAGGTCGCCGGCCGCGGGATCCGCGTGGTCGCCACCGCCCCCGGCGGCACGGAGGCCCCGCCCCGCAGGGTCAAGCGCGGCCCCGAGGCCGAGAGCGCCCAGGAGCGGTCCTGGTACCAGGTGATCGTCGACCAGACCGTGGACTCCTCGTTCGTGAAGCGCTACGGCACGCTCGACGAGCAGGCCGCGCCCATCGTGTTCCTCGCCTCCGACGAGGCCTCCTACGTCACCGGCAGCGTCCTGCCGGTCGCCGGCGGGGACCTCGGCTGAGCCGCCTCCGGGCGGACGCCCGCCGCCGTGGCCGCGCCCCCTCCACGGGTAGACTCGCGGCCATGACGGCGGGCCTGCAGCACGGAGAACCCGGCGAGGAGCTCCCGCTGGTCGGGCGGGCGGCCGCGCTCGAGGAGCTCCTCGAGGTCCTGCGGACCGTGCGCAAGGGCCACGTCCGCACCGTGGTGCTCGAGGGCCCGCTGGGCTCGGGCAAGACGGCCCTGCTCGAGCTGTTCCTCGACCACTGCCGCTCCGCCGCGCGCGGCGTCCGCGTGCTCAGCGCCACCGGCGACGAGTGGGAGTCCCAGCTCGCCCTGGCCGGGTACAGCCAGCTCATGCTCGCCACGCCCCTGCGCTCCTCCCGGGGCTTCGACGGCGAGCCCGCGCCGCCCTCGGCCCCGGTCGCGGAGCTGAGCCCCGCGCAGGCCGTGAACTACGCCGCCACCCTGAGCACCCACCTCGAGAGCCTGCAGACCCGCGGCAGCGTGGTGGTCACCGTCGACGACGCCCACCGGCTGGACGAGCAGACCCTGCGGATCCTGGTGTTCGTGATGCGCCGGATGCACGGCAAGCGGGTCATGTTCGTGCTGACCCTCGACCCGGCGCAGGCGTGGCACGTCCCGGCGGGGGTGCTGGACTTCCTCACCGGCCACCAGGTCCAGCGCCTCCCCCTCGAGCCCCTCGGGGCGGAGGAGGTCCGGGCCGCGGCCCGGCAGTTCTTCGGCCTCGACCTCGGCGCGACCGCCGCGCACCGGCTCGTCCGGCACACCGGCGGGCTCCCCCAGCAGGTGCTCGAGCTGCTGCGCGAGCTGCCCGAGGACACCTGGCACTCCTGGTTCGCGGACCTGCCGGCGAGCTCCCGGGTGCGCGCCCGCGTGCACAGCGTCCTCACCGGGGCCTCGCCCGACCTGATCCGCACGGCCGAGGCCGTCTCCGTGCTGGGACGCAGCGCGGGCCTGTCCGAGGTGGCCCACGTCAGCGGGGTGGACGCCCTGATGGACGCCCTCGACGAGGGCCACCGCGCCGGGCTGCTGGACCTCTCCGTGGACCAGGCCCGCTCGGTCGTGCAGTTCTTCGAGCCGGGGGCCGCGGAGGCCGTCTACGGGCTGATCGTGCCGAGCCGGCGGATCGCGCTGCACCGGCGGTCCGCGACCGTGGTGCAGGAGGAGGGCGAGCGGCTCGGCCACCGCGTCTCGGCCACCCCGGGGCCCGACGAGCCGCTGGCCGTGGAGCTCGAGGCCTTCGCCGCGCGGCAGGCGATGGTCGGCGCCTGGCAGGACGTCGCCACGGCGCTGTTCTCGGCGTCCCGGCTCTCCGCGGACGCGCGCGCCCGCAACGACCGTCTGCTCCGGGCCGTGGACGCCCTGGTCGGCTCGGGCGACATCGCCCAGGCCGGCATGTGGGCGGCCGCCGTGGACGCCATGCCGTCCTCCCCGCTGCGCTCGTCGGTGCTCGGCTACCTCTCCACGGTGTCCGGGCAGAACCGCAGCGCGCAGACCCAGCTCGAGATGGCCTGGCGCACGAGCAACCGGCAGCGGGACCCCGCGGCCGCCGCGCAGATCGCCCAGCGCTTCGTGCTGCACGGCGTGGCCTCCTGGGACGGACCCGTCATCACCCGGTGGGCGGAGACCGCGATGTCCCTCACCGCCCCCGGCACCCCCGCCCACATCGAGTCCGAGGCGATCTACGGCCTGGGCCTCTTCGCCCAGGGGCGGCTGCGGGAGGCCGAGGCCTCCTACGAGCGCGCCTTCGAGCACGCGGCGGAGAACGCCCAGAAGCAGCGCGTCCAGATGGGCGCCGGGTGGCTCGCGCTGCGCGCCGACGACGTCGAGACGGCGCTCGTCAACTTCCAGGCGGCCGCCCCCACCGAGTACCGGGGCGGGTCCCTGCGGATCTCCCTGTGGGCGGAGGCCTGGCTGGCCCGCACCCAGCTGGTGCTGGGCGACTGGGACGCCGCGGCGGCCACCGTCTCCCGCGCCTCGGTGCGCCTCGAGACCTCGCAGATGCCGCTCATCCGCCCGCTCCTGTACTGGACCGCCGCGGAGCTGTGGTCGATGCGCGGGGACTGGGACCGGGCCCGCCACTACGTCTCCCAGGCCGCCGTGCAGCCGGGCACCTACCGGGCCATGCAGGTCCCGGCCAGTCTCGCGCGGGCCCGCTTCCACGAGGCCCGCGCCGACTACGAGAGCGCGCTGGGGGTGTTGCAGCCGCTGACGGACCTCGACCCGTGGACCGACGAGCGGGTCTCCTTCTGGCCGTGGCAGGACACCTACGTCAACGCCCTCGTGATGACCGACCGGCTCGAGGACGCGGACGCGTTCCTCACCACGTTCGAGCGCGTGCGCCGCGAGCGGCGGATCCCCTCCGACGACGCCCGCATCTCCTGGGCCCGGGGCCGGATCCTCGCCGCGCAGGGGGACCCGGACACGGCGCGGGAGCACTTCGAGGCGGCCCTGGGCCACCTGCGCGGGCTCAACCGCCCGTACCTGCGCGCCCGGATCAGCTTCGCCTTCGGGCAGAGCATGCGCCGTGCGGGCAAGCGGCGCCTGGCGTCCACCGTGCTGCGGACCGCGCGGGACCTCTATGACTCGCTGGGCGCCGCCACGTATGTGGAGCGCTGCGACCGCGAGCTGAAGGCGACCGGTCTCGACGTCGGGAACCTTCCGGACCCCTCCGACCCGGTGCTCGCGGCCGTGGGCCGCACCGCCGTGCAGCTCACCGCCCAGGAGCAGGCGGTGGCGGAGCTGGTCTCGGGTGGGGCCACCAACAAGGAGACCGCGCGGGCCCTGTTCCTCGCGGAGAAGACCGTCCAGTACCACCTGACGCGCATCTACGGGAAGCTGGGGATCCGCTCCCGCAGCGAGCTCGCCGCCCGCTACCGCACCTCCGACTGACCGTCCCGGGACGATCGCGAGGTGGCGGACGACGGCGACGGCCGGTGGCCGGGTCGCCGTCGTCCGCCACCTCGCGGGGCGGGCCGGTGCTACTTCACGTCGGAGGGGTGCTTGGCCAGGGGCACCACGGTGATGTCCATGTAGGGGAACAGCGGCAGGTTCTGCAGGATGTCGTGGAGCTCGTCGTGGGAGTCGACGTCGAAGACCGAGTAGTTGGCGTACTCGCCCACCACGCGCCAGATTTCGGGCCACTTCCCGGAGCGCTGCAGCTCCTGCGAGTAGGCCTTCTCGGTGGCCTTGATCTCCGCGGCCTCCTCGGCGGGCATGTCGGTGGGGAGGTCGATGTCCATGTGGACCAGGTACTTCACGGTGCGTCCTTCCGTCGGGATGGGTTCTCGGGCTGAGATCTCGTGCTGGGTTCCCGGGCCGGGTCTACCGGTCGGTGCGGTAGCGGGTGAGCTTGTCCTCGTCCACGGCGGTGCCCACCCCGGGCACGTCCGGCACGCGGATCCGGCCGTCGGCGATGACCACGGGCTCGGCGAGGAGGTCATCGGACATGTCCAGGAAGTTGGACAGCTCCCCGGCCCGCTTCGAGGTGTGGGCCAGGGCCGCGCCGAAGACCACGGAGGCGATCGTGCCGACCTGGGTGTCGATCTGGTTGCCCACGTAGACGTCCACCCCCATGCCCTCGGCCATGCCCACGATCTTCGCGGCCTCGGTGAAGCCGGAGCGGGCGGTCTTCACCGCCAGCAGGTTCGCGCCGCCGGTGAGGATCTCCTTGGCGGCCTCCCCCAGGTTCGGGGCGGACTCGTCGGCGGCGATGGGGATCGTCGAGCGCTCCACCAGGCGGCGGCGGCCGAGCACCTCGCGGGCGTCGTCGGGCTCCTCGAGGAACTGCAGGCCCAGGTCGGCCGTGCGGCGCAGCACCTCCATGGCCTCGTTGGCGGACCAGCCGCGGTTGGCGTCCATGTAGAGCTCGGCGTCCTCGCCCAGGCCCTCGCGCAGCACGGCCGCGGCCTCGACGTCGAGGCCGATCGGGTGCCGGCCGGTCTTGAGCTTGAACGTGGTGATGCCGTAGGTCTCGCGGAACTGAAGGGCGAGGTCCAGCAGCTCCTGGGCCGGCTTGAAGCCCAGCATGTGGGAGACCCGCATGGAGTCGGTGAACCCGCCCAGCAGTCTGGTCACCGGCTGCCCGAGGAACTGGCCGATGACGTCCCACAGGGCGATGTCCACGGCGCCCTTGGCGGTCTGGTTGTGGACGGTGCGGGCCAGCACGGCCTGGACCTTCTCGCGGTCGAGGACGTCCAGGCCCACCAGCTGCGGGGCGAAGAGGTCCTCGACGACGGCCACGATGGACTTCTGGGTCTCGCCGTAGGTGTAGGGCCGCGGCGGGGTGTCGGCGGTGCCCACGATCCCGTCGTCGGTGGTGATCCGCACCAGCACGTGGTCCGCCTCGTGGACGGCGCCCGAGGCGAAGTGCAGCGGGTGGACGTAGGGGATCGAGTAGGGGATCGCCTCGACGGTCGCGATCTTCATGGGCGGGCGGGCCTTTCCTGGGCGGGCGGGACGGGCGTGCCGCCGGGGGACCCGGGGGCGGCCTGGACGTCGACGACGAGGTCGATGAAGTTGTGCAGGAGCGCGGAGCGGTCCTCGCGCCGCCACGCGACGGCGAGCTCGATCTGCGGCGAGTGCTCGATGTCGCGGTAGACGACGCCCTCGAGCTGGAAGGCGCGCACCCCGGCGGGCACCACGGCCACCCCGCCGCCGGCGGCCACGAAGGACAGCAGCGTGGACGTCTCCCCCGCCACCTGGGCGATCCGGGGCTGGAAGCCGGCCTGGCGGCAGAGGTCCGCGGCGGTGCGGTAGAGCACGGAGTCGGGCGGGTAGGTGATGAACTCCTGGTCCTGCAGCTCGTGCACGGCCACGGGCAGGTCCACGGCGAGGGCGCTGAAGGAGGGCAGCGCCACCACGAGCGGCTCGCGGGCGACCACCCGGTACTCGACGTCCGCAGAGGCCACGGGCGGGCGCAGGAGGGCGGCGTCGAGGGTGTGCTCCCGCAGCCCCTCCTCCATGGCGGGGGTCAGCATCTCGCCGTGCAGCGCCAGGGACAGCCCGGGCATCGTCTCCTTCGCCCAGCGCACGACCCGCGGCATCACCCCGTAGGTGGCCGAGCCGGAGAAGCCGACCCGCAGCACGCCTGTGGCCCCCTGCCCCACCTGGTAGACGTCGGCCTTGAGGGCCTCGATCTCGTTGATGATCCGCCGCCCCCGGTCCAGGAGCACCTGGCCGGCGGCGGTGAGGTCCACCCGCCGGGTGGTCCGGTCCAGCAGCCGCACGCCGAGCTGCTCCTCGAGCTGGCGGATCTGCTGGGACAGCGGCGGCTGGGCCATGTGCAGGCGCTTGGCGGCGCGGCCGAAGTGGCGCTCCTCGGCCACGGCGATGAAGTAGTTGAGCTGCCGGATCTCCATCGTGGCACCTGGCCCTTCCGCTCGGTCGGAGGGGTCGTCGTCGACCGCCACCCGTCGTATTGATCCACAGAGTACACCCAAAATGCTCCATTAGGACATCGGTGACCTCTAATCGACTCCGCTGCCGCCGTGCACCCCGGGGCCGCGCCCTGTGCCCCCGGCCCGTCGAGGTGGTGCAATGGGCCCATGCGCACCGACATCACCGCCGACCGGCACGGCTCCTTCGCCCGGGCCGTCAAGTCCCTCGTGGTCCCCCGCCCCATCGCGTGGGTCAGCTCCCGCTCGGCCGCAGGCGTCGACAACCTGGCCCCGCACTCGTTCTTCACGGTCGCCTCGGAGAACCCCACGATCGTCCAGTTCGTCTCGGTCGGCGAGAAGGACAGCCTCCGCAACATCCGGCAGACCGGGGAGTTCGTGGTCAGCTTCGCGCCTGAGGGGCTGTTCGAGCGGATCAACGCGACCAGCACCGACTACCCTCCCGAGATCAGCGAGTTCGACGCCGTGGGCCTGACCCGTGAGCCCTCGCTCACCGTGGCCGTCCCCCGCGTGGCCGAGTCCCCCGCCGCCATCGAGTGCCGGCTGCACACGGACCCCATCCCCGTGGGCAACTGCTTCCTGGTCCTCGGCGAGGTCACGCACGTGGTCGTGGACGAGGAGGACATGGACGAGCGGGGCCCGGTCGTGCGGACGCTGCGCCCGATCGCGCGGCTCGGGCGCGACGAGTGGGGCGAGCTGGGCCGGATCCGGTCGATCCGGCGGGTCCCCTACCGGGACGTCGCCCCGGAGGCGGACCTGCCCTGAGCGCCCGGGCTCAGAGCCGCACGCCCGTGCGCCGCAGCTGCTCGCGGACCTCCCGGCGCTGGATCTTGCCGAGCATCGTGCGCGGGAGCTCCTCCACGGCCACGATCCGCCGGGGGACCTTGTAGCGGGCCAGGCCCGCCCAGCAGTGCTCGCGCAGGGCCGCCTCGTCGAGCTCGGCGCCCGGCACGAGGGTCACGGCGGCGACGACCACCTCGCTGCCGCTGGGGTCGGCGAGCCCCACCACCGCGGCGTCCGCCACGGCGCGGTGCCGGCGCAGCGTGTCCTCGACCTCGCTGGGGGCCACGTTGAACCCTCCGGTGATCACGACCTCCTTGAGCCGGTCGACCACCTGCAGGAACCCGTCCTCGTCGACGGTGACGATGTCGCCGGTGCGCAGCCACCCGTCGTCCGTGAGCGTCCGGGCGGTCTCGTCGGGGCGCTTCCAGTACCCCTGGAAGACCTGCGGGCCCCGCACCCAGAGCTCCCCGGGGTGTTCCGGGGGGACGTCCTCGAGGGTGTCCGGGTCGACGAGCCGGATGTCGGTGGACGGGAACGGGATCCCGATGGAGCCCGCCCGGCGGGAGTCGTTGAGCGGGTTGCAGGCCACCAGCGGGGAGCACTCGGTCAGTCCGTAGCCCTCGATCAGGATCCCCCCGGTGGCCCGCTCCCACTGCTCCACGAGCGGGACCGGCAGGCTCATGGCCCCGGAGACGGCCACCGGGATGCCGCGCAGGTCCACGCCCTGCTCCGGTGCGGCGTCGAGGAGCTTCTGGTACACCGGCGGCACCGCGGGCAGCACCGTGGGGCGGGCGCGCTTCATCGCCCCGAGGATCAGGTCCGCGCGCACGGTCGGGAAGAGCACGAGCCGCGCGCCGAGGGACATCGCGAACGTCACGCCCAGGGTCAGGCCGAAGGCGTGGAAGAGCGGCAGCACGCCGTGCACCACCTCGCGCTCGCCGGAGCCGAGCCAGTGCCGGCCCATGAGGGCGTTGGACTCGAGGTTGCGGTGCGAGAGCATCGCCCCCTTGGGCAGCCCGGTGGTGCCGGAGGTGTACTGCAGCAGCGCGAGGTCGTGCGCGGCGGGCCGCGGGTGCTCCGCGGCGATCGGGGCGGAGGCCAGCAGCTCCCGCCAGGGGATCGTGCCCGGGGCGGGGCCGGTGAGCTGCGCGCGGGAGGCGCGTGCGCCCGGCAGCGGCAGGCGCAGGGCCAGCCGCTTCGCCCGCGGCATCGCGGCGGTGATGTCCACGGACACGACCGCGTCGACCCGCAGGTCCGCGGGCAGGGAGCGCACCCGCTCGGCCGCCCGGTCCCAGACGATCGCCACGCGCGCCCCGTGGTCCTCGAACTGGTGGCGCAGCTCCGGGGCCGTGTAGAGCGGGTTGTGCTCGACGACGACGGCCCCCAGGCGCAGCACCGCGTAGAACGCCACGACGTGCTGCGGGCAGTTGGGCAGGACGATCGCGACCCGGTCGCCGCGGCCCACGCCCAGCCGGCGCAGGCCCTCGGCCGCGCGGTCGACCTGCCGGCCCAGGGCGGCGTAGGAGGTCGTGGCCCCGAAGAACTCGAGCGCGGTGCTCGCACCGTGGCGGGCGACGGAGCGCTCGAGCATGTGCACCAGGGACGTCTCCGGCAGGTCCAGGTCCGCGGGGACGCCCGGGTCGTAGCTGGCGGTCCAGGGGCGGGCACGCAGGAACTCGCGGACGGTGTCGACAGGCATGGTCCCGACCCTACTCGGCGGCGGCACCCGGCCGCCCGGCCACGGCGACACCCCGTGCAGGACGGGACGGCTCACCGGGCCCGGTCCGGGAACCGGCCGTAGACTCCGGTGCCATGACGCCCTCCTCGACCCCCGGCTCGCCCTCCCCCGACGACCCGACGCCCTGGTCGGACACCGGTCCGCACGACTCCCCGGACGCCACCCGGCCGCTGCCCCCGGTCAGCCGGTTCGCCGCCCCGGCCGGCGGCGGCTCGCCGCACGACGCCCCCGAGGGGGGCGCCGGGAGCGGCGGGACCGAGGACTGGTCCTGGTACGACGACGAGGACGACCAGCACACCCGGCCGCTGCCGGCGGTGACCGCCCAGCGCCCGGTGCCGGAGGACCCGCGGCCGCGCACGGACCCGACGCCCGCGGTCGGGGCCCCCGGCGCCGCGGCCGGCTACGGCCCCGCGCCCGGCTACGGCGCCGGACCCGACGGCCCGTTCTCCGGCGACCCGTCCTCCGGCGTCCCGGTCGACGCCGCGACCCGTCTCGCCCGGCAGCGGGAGGAGTTCGGGGGCCTCCAGCTGGTGCCCGGCTTCTTCGGCTGGCTCAGCGCCATGGCCCTGTCCTGGCTGCTCCTGGCCCTGGCGGGCCTGACCGCGGCCGCGCTGGGGCTGCGCCTCGTGGACGGGGTCGGCGGCGTGGTGGACGACCTCGCCGCCGGGTCCGCGGCGGCCTGGACGGGAGCGGCCGCCCTCGGCCTGGTCGAGTTCATCGCGTTCCTGGGCGGCGGCTACGCCGCGGGCCGGATGGCGCGGTTCTCCGGGGCACGGCAGGGCGTGTCCGTGTGGCTGTGGTCCCTGTTCGGCCGCTCCGTGGCCACCGTCGCGGGACTGGTGTGGGCCGACACCGTCGGCCTGGCGCCCGTGGGCGTCTCGGCCCAGGCGCTGATCGGCGACCTGCTGGTCCCGGGCCTGCTCGCGGTCCTCGCCGTGCTCGCCGTCGACCTGCTCGCGGCGGTGCTCGGCGGGCTGTGGGGCGTCCGCTACCACCGCAGGGTCGATCGCTGGGGGGACGGACCGGAGGACCGGGCCCGGTAACTTTGCGTCCCGGCACCGTGTCGGGTTCGCATCCGACCACCAAAGGGGGGACAATCGGAGCACCTCGGTGAGATCCGTCACCCCCACGCGGAAATCTGCGGACCGGCCCACCGAGCAGCACCCGGAGGAAACACCCATGCCGTCCACCCTTGTCGCCGTCGTCGATGACCACGAGGTCGTCCGGGAGGGCGTCCGCCTCGTCTCCATGACCTCGCAGGCGGACGTGAAGCTCGTCGGATCGGCCTCCAGCGTCCCCGGACTCCTCGACCAGCTGGGCCGGGACCCCGAGAACCCCGCCCTCACCGCCCAGGGCGCCAAGCGGATCGAGTGCGAGGTCGTGCTCCTGGACCTGTCCCTCGACGACATGTCCCGACCCGCCACCAACGTGGAGCTGCTGCGCGCCGCCGGCATGAAGGTGCTCATCTTCAGCATCGGCGAGAACGCCGCGCTGATCCGCGAGGCGCTGCGGGCCGGCGCGCTGGGCCTGGTGCGCAAGTCGGACCCGCTCGAGCACGCGATCGAGGAGGCCCGCAACATCGCCGAGGGCAAGCCCGTGATCACCAAGGAGCTCGCCGCCGCGATCGACGGGGACGTGGAGTTCTCCCGGGCCAGCCTCTCCCCGCGGGAGCAGGAGACCCTGCGGCTCTACGCCTCCGGCTTCGCCCAGGTCCAGGTCGCACGCCGGATGGGCATCAAGCAGAGCGCCGTCAAGACCAACATCGACCGCATCCGGGAGAAGTACGCGCGCGTCGGACGCCCGGCGCCCACCAAGATCGACCTGCGCATCCGGGCGATCGAGGACGGCCTGGTCGAGCCCACGGCGGACATCACCACGGCGGAGAAGCATCTGTGATCCGCCCCACGCCCCGGTGAGGGCCGCCGCTCCGTGAGCCACGCCGCGCACCGGCCCCCGCTCGCCTACCGGAAGGTCCCCGCCCGGCGGCGCCGCAGCAGCCTCCTGGTGCCGACCTCGCCGCAGGAGCTGGGGATGAACTCCTACCGCATCCACCTGCTCGCGAACATCTGCCACGGGCTGGTCGTCGTCGCGCTGTTCCTGGAGGCCCTCACCATCGTCGAGGACCAGCTGCGCGCCTTCGAACGGTGGCACCTGGTGTTCCTGCTGGCCCTCCTGGTCAACGGCGGCGCGATGCTCCTCCAGGGCGCCAGGCGGCAGGTGCGGATGTGGCCGGTGCTCGCGGCCCCGGTGCTCGTGGCCCTCACCGTCCTGACCCTCCCGCTCGCCTGGACGGGCGCCGCTCCGCCGCAGGACCCGTGGGTGGAGCCGTTCATCCTGCTCGCGGCCGCCGCCACCGTGGTCGCGTGGAGCATCGAGCTGGCAGTCGCGTACCTGGCGTCCGTCACGGTCTTCTACGTCCTGGTCATGGTGCGCACCACGGAGTCGGCGGACGTGATGGGCGTGCTGTTCGACGCCACGAGCCGGATCGCGTTCGGCGTGGTCCTCGTGGTGCTGATCAGCCTGGTCTACAAGGGCGGGCAGAACGCGGACCAGGTGTACGCGGCCGCGATCGCGCAGGAGCTGCAGCTGAACCGCTCGCGCTCGCAGGCCGAGGAGCAGGAGCGGCTGGACCGCCTCATCCACGACAACGTCATGGCCGCCCTGCTGGACGCCGGACGGGCCCCGGGCCCCGTCCAGCGGCGCACCCGGGAGCTGGCCCAGCGGGCCCTCGAGGTCCTCGCCTTCGAGGAGCGCCGCGCCGAGGGCAAGGGCACCACCATGGTGCACACCTTGCTCGACGACCTCCTCGAGTCCCTGTCCCCGTGGCGCAACCGGGTGCGCTTCAACAGCATCACCCCCTACATCAGGCCCCCCGGCCAGCCGCGCCCGCTCATCCCCGTGGAGACGGCGCAGGCGCTCGTGCAGGCGGTCACCGAGGCGGTCTCCAACAGCGCCCGCCACGCCGGCACCGAGGTCACCTTCGTGACCATGGACGGCGGCGTGTGCCCGCCCACCCCCCTCAACCCCGAGGGCTTCTTCCTTCGCTTCCAGGTGGTGGACCGCGGCCGCGGCTTCCAGGTCCGCAGCATCGACTCCCGGCGGCTCGGGGTGCGCGTGTCCATCCTGGGCAACGTGCGCCACGTGGGCGGCGCGGTGGACGTCGACAGCGCACCGGGACGCGGCACCCGCGTCACGATCCTCTGGCCCCGGGACGCGCAGCCGTGATCTCCCGCACCCTCTTCCATCCCCTGAGCCTGGTCGCCGCCACGGTGTTCTTCCTGATCCCCGTGGTGCTCGGGATCCTGCAGACGCCCAGCATGGACAAGCCGGACCTCATGCAGGCCGCGCTCGTGACCTACGTGGTCGCGGTGGCGCTGGTCGTCTACCCGTACCGGCAGCGCCGGCTGCCCGATCTGCCCGCGGCCCTGGGCGTGCTCCTCATGCTGGTGTCGATCCAGCGCTCCTACGACGCCCTGAACCCCCAGGCGGAGCTGTTCGGCGGGCAGTGGTTCACCCTGGGCTTCGACGGCTTCCTCGTGGTCCTGGGCATCCGGCGCCGCGCGGGGTGGGGCTGGGCCACGCTCGTCATCGCGGTCGCCGTGTCCATGACGTGGGGCGCCCGCTCCGCCCTGGGCCTCTGGGACGCGGCGCTGACGAACGCCGCGGCGGCGGCCCTGCTGCTCGCGAGCCAGCTCATCGCCCGGGAGTACGACCGGGCCTCCGCCGCGTTCGCCGAGGCCCGGGACATGGTGATCTCGGCGCGCTCCCACGACGAGGCGGAGCAGGACACGGTCAACGCCTCCGTGCAGCGCGTGCACGAGGTGCGCCGCCTCGCGGGCGGGCTGCTCGAGCGGATCGCGCACGACCCCTCCCCCGTCTCCGAGTACGAGATCGAACAGTTCCGCCTCACCGAGGCGCAGCTGCGGGACTCCATCCGGGGCCGGTCGATCGCCACCCCCTACCTGCTCGAGGTCACGCGGGCGGCGCGGGCCCGGGGCGTGCTGGTGGACATCCTGGACGAGCGCGGCAGGCCCCTGCCCACGGCGGTGCTGCGCGCGGCCACCCGCCAGGCCATGGAGGTGCTCAACGCCGCGACCTCGGGGTCGGTCACGATCCGCGCCTTCCCGGAGGGAGAGCCCGCCGCGGTGTTCATCGTCCACGACGGCAACGCCGGGGACGAGGAGCCCGTGGCCATCGAGATCGCCGACGGCACCGGTGCGGTCTCCCGGTTCTGACCGGCTCCACCGCCCGCGGTGCGGGCACCCGCACTGCACCCGGTCGTCCGGCGCCCCGGACACCGGCGGCACCGTCCACAGGGAGCCGCGTCCCTGCGGTCCGCCGGCCCGGCGTTCCTACCGTGGCCCCATGGACACCGCCTCCGCCGGGCACGGCCCGCACCCCGCCGTCGACCGCTCCCGCCCCGGCACGGACGACCGCCCGCCCGACGCCCGCCGCTCCCGCGGCGCCCACGACCGCCCCGGCGACCGCCCGCCCGACACCGCCCTCCGGGACGGTGGCGTCCGCTCCCCCGACGACGCCTTCCGCGCCGTGCTCTGCGGGGACGGCCTGCGCCGCTGCCCCTGGGCGCCCACGGGCCCGGCCGCCCTCGAGGAGCACGACCGGCGCTGGGGCGCACGGCCCGCGGACTCCTCCGGCTGGTTCGAGGCCCTCGGCCTGGAGATCTTCCAGGCGGGCCTGGCCCGCTGGAGCATCGCCCAGCGGCGGGAGGGCCTGCGCCGGGCGCTGCGGGACTTCGTCCCCGAGGAGATCGCCCGGATGACCGAGGACGACGTCGACGAGCTGCTCCTGGATCCCGCGGTCATCCGCAACCGGGTCAAGATCGAGGCCGTGGTGCACAACGCGCGCGCCTGCCGCGGACTCGGTCCCGAGGACTGGGCGGAGCACGTCCGGGATCTCCGTCCGGCCGCCGCCGAGCCGCCCCTGACCGTCCTGGAGGAGTCGCGCCGCTCCCCCGAGGGGGACCGGCTGGCCGCCCGGCTCAAGGAGCAGGGACTCGTGTTCGTGGGGCGCACCACCGCGCACCGGTTCCTGCTCCGCACCGGGGTGCTCCCCGGGCACCTGGCCGGGTGCTTCAGGGACGGGACTGGAACCGGAGGATCCGGGTGAGGGCCTCCTCCACCCGGTCGGGCCCCGCGGCGAAGGACAGCCGCACTGCGCGGTGGCCGCGTGCGGCGTCGAAGTCCAGGCCCGGGACGACCGCGACGGCCTCCGCCTCCAGCAGCCGCCGGCACCACTCCAGGGAGCTGCCGTGCCGCTCGAGCTGCTCCCCGAGGTCGGCGTAGAGGTAGAACGCCCCGTCCGCCGGCGCGACCTCGCCCCACCGGAGCGCCGGGAGCGCGTCCAGGAGCAGGCTCCGGGAGCGCGCGAACTGCTCGACCGCCCGGTCCGCCTCGGCGTAGGCGTCCGGGGTGAAGGCCTCCACGGCGGCGTGCTGCGCGGCGGCGGGCGGGCAGAGGCTCAGGTTGCCGGCCAGCGCGTCGACCGCGGCCGAGAGGTCCCGGGGCAGCAGGGCCCACCCCAGCCGCCAGCCCGTCATCCCCCAGTACTTGGAGAAGGAGGAGATCACCACGGCGTCGCGGTCGTGCTCCCACGCGCTGGTGCCCCGGTACGGTCCGCCGTCGCGGGGCGCGCCGCCCTCCGGGGCGGTGTGCACGATCCCGTGGTAGATCTCGTCGCTGATCAGGCGCGTCCCGTGCTCGGCGCACCACCGGGCCAGCGCCGCCAGCTCCCCGGGCTCCAGCACGGTGCCGGTCGGGTTCGCCGGGCCCGCCACCACCAGTCCCTGCAGGGGCCCGTGCTCGGCGACCGCGGCGTCGAGCATCCCGGGCGTGGGCTGGAAGCGGGTCGCCGCCCCGCAGTCGAGCTCGACCACCTCGGCGCCCAGGGCGGCCAGGGTGTTGCGGTAGGCGGGGTAGCCCGGCCGGCACACCGCCACCCGGTCCCCCGCGTCGAACGCCGCCAGGAAGGTGAGCACGAGCGCCCCGGAGGCCCCCGTGGTGATCGCGACGTCCTCGGGACGGACGTCGAGCCCGTACCACCGGGCGTAGTGGCCGGCCACCGCCCGGCGCAGCGGCTCGATCCCGAGGGCGGGGGTGTAGCCCAGCCCCTCGTTGCGGGCGTGCACCCGGGCGGCCGCCCGCGCGACGGGACCCGGGGCGCCGCCGGAGGGCTCCCCCGCGCAGAGGGAGACGACGTCCCGGCCGGCGGCGCGCAGGCGCTCGACGTCGGCGAGGATCTCCATCACCCGGAACGGCGGCACCGCCGAGCGTGCGGAGGGACGGGGCGGCAGGTGCGCAGGCATGCGCCCAGCCTACGGCCGCCGCGGTCCGGCGCGATCGCGGTCATGCCCCGTCATGCGCACATCGGGGGACAGACTTTTGTCCAGACCTCCGCAATACTGGACCCAGTCCTGGACGTCAGGAGGCCGCACTGAGGCGGTCCTCCGGGCGTGGGGGGACAGGTCTCCGGCAGCAGTGCCGGGGGCCGACGGGCAGGTTGCCACCGCGGCCGGCGTCGCACGAGTGATCCATCGTGAATGAGATGTGTGATTGTGTCTGGGGGGATTTCAATCACGGGTCCACAGGAGATGGGGCGCCGGGCACGGGACGCAACCGCCCAGTTCCACGTCGGTGCGGCGTCGGGCCACGGCCCGGCGGGGAGAGCCGTGAGACGTGGCGGCACGCGCGTCGACGACGCAGCACACGGCCCCGCACCGATCGGTGCGGGGCCGTTGCCGTGCCGCTCGTGCCGCGGACCGCACGGGCCGGGGCTCACTCCAGCAGCAGCGCCGGCTCCTCGAGGATCCGGGCCACGTCCGCGGTGAAGCGGGCCGCGAGGTCCCCGTCGACCACGCGGTGGTCGAAGGACCCGCCCAGCGTGGTGACCCAGCGGGGCACCACGGCGCCGTCCACGACCCACGGCTTCTGCTTGATGCTCCCGAACGCGATGATCGCCACCTCGCCGGGATTGATGATCGGCGTGCCGGTGTCGAGGCCCAGGGCCCCGATGTTGGTCACGGTCAGGGTGCCGCCCTGCATGTCGGCCGGCTGCGTGCGCCCCGCCCGAGCGGTCCGGGAGAGCTCGTCGAGGGCCACGGCCAGCTCGCGCAGCGAGAGGTCCTGGGCGTCCTTGACGTTCGGGACCATGAGACCGCGCGGCGTGGCCGCCGCGATGCCCAGGTTGACGAAGTGCTTGACGAGGATCTCCTCGTCCGTCCACGTCGCGTTGACCATCGGGTTGCGGGCCGCGGCCCACACGACGGCCTTCGCGAGCACCAGCAGGGGCGTGACCTTGACGCCCTCGTAGTCCGGGGCTGCCTTGAGCCGCCGGACGAACTCCATGGTGCGCGTGGCGTCGACCTCCACGAAGACCGAGGCGTGCGGGGCGCTGAAGGCGCTGCGCACCATGTTCTGCGCCGTGGCCTTCCGCACGCCCTTGACGGGGATCCGCTCGATCCGCTCCTCCGGGGCCGCGGGGCGGCGCCGGTCCACGGCCTCGCCGAGCCGCGCCACGTGGGCGAGCAGGTCCTGCTTGGTGATCTGTCCGGCGGCGCCCGTGGCGGGGACGTCGGCGAGGTCGACGCCCAGGTCCCGTGCGGCCTTCCGGACCGGAGGCTTCGCCAGCGCGGGGCGGCGCGGGACGACCTCGACGGCCGGGGGCGCGTCGCCGCGACCCGGCCGGCGCCAGACGCCGCTGTCCTCGGCCAGCCGGGCGGCGCGCCCGGCGATGCCCTGGGCCGCCGTGCCGATCCCACCGCCGAGCCCGGCGCCCAGCGGGCCCCGGGACAGCTTCTCCGTCCAGCCCGCGGGCCGGGCCGACTCCGGCTCGGCCTCCGGCGCCGTCGGCGGGACCGCCCGGCGGCGCCGGCGCACGGGGTCGGCCTTGGGCCCGGAGCCGACGAGCGGCCGGTCCGCACCGGGCTCCCCGCCCTCCCCCAGGATCCCGGGGACGCCGGAGGCCGGGGCGGGCTCCGCCGACTCGCCCGGGGAGCCCACGGCGATGATGGGGGCGCCGACCTCGACCGTGCTGCCCTCGGCGGCCAGCAGGTCCAGGACGGTGCCGGCGTACGGGGACGGCAGCTCGACCACGGACTTCGCGGTCTCGATCTCGACGAGCACCTGGTTGACCGTGACGGTCTCCCCCGGTGCGACCTTCCACGCGAGGATCTCCGCCTCGGTCAGGCCCTCGCCGACGTCGGGCAGGTTGAAGATCTGGGGCATGTCAGTACTTCCTCTCTCGCGCGCGGCCCCCGGGCCGGCGGCGGTGCCGCCGGCCCGGGGGCCGGCGACCGGGTCGGCGGGGTCAGTAGGCGAAGGACCGGTCCAGGGCCTCGAGGATGCGGTCGAGGTCAGGCACGTACTGGTCCTCGACGGCGGCCACCGGGTACGGCAGGTGGTAGGCGCCCACCCGCAGCACCGGTGCCTCCAGGGAGTAGAACGCCCGCTCGGTGAGGCGGGCGGCGATCTCCCCGCCGAGGCCGCCGAAGGTCGGGGCCTCGTGGGCGACGACGAGGCGGCCCGTCCGGCGCACGGAGTCCTCGAGGGTGTCGAAGTCGATCGGCGACAGCGAGCGCAGGTCGATCACCTCGACGCTGCGCCCGTCCTCCTCCGCCGCCTGCGCCGCGGCGAGCGCGACCGGCACGAGAGGACCCCAGGCCACCACGGTGGCGTCCTCGCCGTGACGGACGACCTGCGCGGAGAACGGGTCGGCGGTCGGGCGCCCGACGTCCACCGCGCCCTTGAGCCAGTACCGCCGCTTGGGCTCGAAGACGATCACGGGGTCCTCGCACGCGATGGCCTGCTGGGTCATCCAGTAGGCGTCCTGGGCGTTGGACGGCGTGACGATGCGCAGCCCCGCCGTGTGCGCGAACAGCGCCTCGGGGGACTCCGAGTGGTGCTCCACGGAGCCGATGACCCCGCCGTACGGGATGCGGATCGTCACGGGGACGGTGACGTCCCCGTTGGTGCGGTTGCGCATCTTGGCCAGCTGCGTGGTGATCTGGTTGAACGCCGGGAAGGAGAAGCCGTCGAACTGGATCTCGCACACGGGCCGGTAGCCGCGCAGGGCGAGCCCGATGGCGGTGCCCACGATCCCGGCCTCCCCCAGCGGGGTGTCCATCACCCGGTGGGCGCCGAAGTCCGCCTTGAGCCCCTCGGTGACGCGGTAGACGCCGCCGAGGGAGCCGATGTCCTCGCCCATGAGCAGCACCCGGGGGTTCTCCTCCATGGCCCGGCGCAGGCCCGCGTTGACCGCCTTCGCGATCGTCAGGTCCGGTGCGGTGCTCATGCGAGGTCCTCCTGGGTGCCGGCGGTCTCCGGGTCGGGGGCCCCGGCCACGGGGTCGGCCGCCACGGTCAGCCCCGCGGCCTGCGTGCCCCGGTCCGGTCCGGCGGGGCCCGGCCCGGCGTCGTCGTCGGTGTCGGTGTCGGCGAAGCCCGCCTGGTAGGCCGCGTACCAGGCGCGCTCCTCATCCACGAGGGCGTGCGGCTCGGCGTAGGGCCGGTCGAAGAAGTCCTCGAACGCGGGCGGGTCCATGGCCAGCACGAGGGCGCGGGCCTGGTCGGCGAACGCCTGGGCGTCGGCCGCGACGTCGGCGAAGAAGTCGTCGCCGGTGCCGTGGGCCTCGCGCAGGTGCGCCTCGAGACGGAGCAGCGGGTCGAGCTCGCTCCAGTGCTGCTCGTCCTCCCGCAGGCGGTACTTGGTGGGGTCGTCCGCGGTGGTGTGGGCCCCGAGCCGGTAGGTCTCGGCCTCCACGAGCACCGGGCCCTGGCCGGCGCGGGCCTTCTTGAGCGCGTACCGCGAGGCCGCCAGCACCGCGAGCACGTCGTTGCCGTCCACGCGGATCCCCTCGAAGCCGTACCCCGCGGCGCGCTCGGCCAGGGGCACGCGGGACTGGGTGCGGAACGGCACCGAGATGGCCCACTGGTTGTTCTGCACGAAGAAGACCACCGGGGCGTCGTAGGACGCGGCGAAGACCATGCCCTCGTGGACCTCGCCCTGGGTGGAGGTGCCGTCCCCGAAGTAGACGACCGCGGCCGCCGGCTCGGCCTCCCGGCCCTCCGCCTCGGCCGTCCGCCGGTCCAGGTCGATGCCCATGGCGTAGCCCACGGCGTGCGGGACCTGGCAGCCGAGCACGATGGAGTAGACGTTCATGTGGTGCCGGCTGGGCCGCCAGCCCCCGGCGCTGTGCCCGCGGAACACGGTGAGCAGCTCGGCGGGCTCGACGCCCCGCTCGATGGCCACGGCGTGCTCCCGGTAGGTCGGGAACACGTGGTCGGCCGGGCGCAGCGCACGGGCGGAGCCCACCTGGGCTGCCTCCTGCCCGCGCATCGGCGCCCACAGCACCAGCTGCCCCTGCCGCTGGAGGTTGGTCGCCTCCTCGTCGAAGCGGCGGGCCAGCGCCATCGAGCGGTACAGCCCGCGCAGCTGCTCGGCGTCGACGTCGCGCACGTACGGGGACAGGACCGGGTCCTCGCTCAGCCGGCCGTCCCGGTCGAGGAGCCGCACCAGGCGCGTGCGCACCTCCGGCGTCGGTACGGTGCGGGCCGGCACGGGGGCGGCCGGGGACGATGGGGCGGCATCCATGGGCAGGACGTCCTTTCGGGTTGCTCGGGAGGGAGCCGGGCCGGCGCGGCCGCGGATCAGAGCACGGGCGAGTGGGGGAACTGCGCGCACAGCTCCAGGAACCGGGTGTTGGCCTCCGGCTCCCCGATGGTCACGCGCACGCCCTCGTCGCCGAAGCGGCGCACGGACAGGGCGTGGGCGTCGCACAGCTCGGCGAAGCCCTCGCTGTGCTCGCCCAGGTTCAGCCACACGAAGTTCGCCTGCGTCTGCGGGTACGGCCAGCCGAGCCCGTCGAGCCCGGCGAGGACCCGCTCCCGCTCGTCGACGACCCGCTGGACGCGCTCGGCCACCTGGTCGTAGTGGCGCACGGACGCGATCGCCGCGCGCTGGGCGAGGTCGGTCACGGAGAACGCGGGGGACGCCTGGCGCAGGTACTGGGTGATCTCCTGGCGGGCCACGGAGTAGCCGATCCGGAGCCCGGCCAGACCGTGGGCCTTGGAGAACGTCCGCAGCACGACGACGTTGGGGTGCCGGCGGTACAGGTCGACGCCGTCGACGAGGTCGTCGCGGCGCTGGAACTCCTGGTACGCCTCGTCGATCACCACGACCACGTCGCGCGGCACGGCGGCGAGGAACTCCTCGACCTGCGCGGTGGTGAGGCTGGGGCCCGTCGGATTGTTCGGCGTGCACAGCAGCACGACCTTCGTCCGGGCGGTGACCGCGGCGGCCATGGCCTCGAGGTCGTGGGAGCCGTCGCGGCGGTTCGGGACCGGGACGCCCAGCCCGCCGGAGAGCCCGATGCTGATCGGGTAGGCCTCGAAGGAGCGCCAGGCGTGCACCACCTCGTCCGGGGTGCCGTCCTCGCCGGCGCCCACGAAGGCGCCGAGCAGCTGGTTGAGCGCGCCGAGGCTGCCGGCGCCGGTGACGATGTCCTCGGCGGGAACGCCGAGGAACTCGCCGAGCACCTCCCGCAGCTCCGCGGAGGTCGTCTCGGGGTAGCGGTGCACCGCGTCCCAGCCGGCGAGGACCTCCTTGACGGCGGGCACCGGCCCGAACGGGTTCTCGTTGGAGGACAGCTTGTAGGACACGAGCCCGTCCACCACGACCGGGGGCTTGCCGGCCGCGTAGCGGGGAAGTCGGGACAGAGCCGGGCGCGGCCGGACCGCCGGGGTGGTGGCGGTGGCCGGGCCCGAGGCCGGGGCGGTGCCGGCCAGGGTGCGGGTAGCGTCGCTGGTACTCATGGAGGTCATGCTATCCCCGCACCCCCGGGGTTCCCCCGGTCGATGACGCCCCTCCGGACGACCCGCTGCTTTTCGGGGCGAAAGCTACAACCGGGTTCCGCGAAAGTTGGCGGCGGACGACAATTCGTCCGCCCGGGAGCGCGCGGGGGCCGTGGAAGAATGTGCCCATGCCCAACACCGATCGCATCCTGTCCTCAGGGCGCGCGGCGCTCGCCGCCGCCGTCCCGCCCGTCGCGCTGGGGCCCCTCGACGGCCGCTACCAGCCCGTGGTCGCGCCCCTGGTCGACCACCTCTCCGAGGCCGCCCTCAACCGCAACCGCGTGCACGTGGAGGTCGAGTGGTTCCTGCACCTCGCCGAGCGGTCGGTGCTGCCGGGGCTGGCGCCCCTGACCGAGGAGCAGACCGCCGGGCTGCGCCGGATCGTCACGGACTTCGACACGGACTCGGTCGCGGAGCTCGCGGAGATCGAGGCCGTGACGGTCCACGACGTCAAGGCCGTGGAGTACTACATCGGCCGCCGGCTGCCCGCCCTGGGGCTGGAGCACCTGGTCCCCCTCGTGCACTTCGGCTGCACCTCCGAGGACATCAACAACCTGGCGTGGGCCCTGGGGGTCAAGGACGCCACGACCGACGTGTGGCTGCCCGCGGCCCGGGCGCTCGTGGCCGACGTCGCGGCGCTGGCCGGGTCCGCGGCGGAGACCCCCATGCTCTCCCGCACCCACGGCCAGCCCGCCACGCCCACCACGCTGGGCAAGGAGATGGCGGTGGTCGCCCACCGCCTGGGCCGCCAGCTGTCCCGGATCGAGCGCACCGAGTACCTGGGGAAGATCAACGGCGCCACGGGCACCTACGCCGCCCACTACGCGTCCGTCCCGGACGCGGACTGGACGGAGGTCTCGCGCGAGTTCGTGGAGGGCCTGGGCCTGTCCTGGAACCCGCTGACCACCCAGATCGAGTCCCACGACTGGCAGGCCGAGCTCTACGCCGACCTCGCCCGGTTCAACCGGATCCTGCACAACTTCTGCACCGACGTCTGGTCCTACATCTCGATCGGCTACTTCCAGCAGATCCCGGTGGAGGGCGCCACCGGCTCCTCCACCATGCCGCACAAGGTCAACCCCATCCGCTTCGAGAACGCCGAGGCGAACCTCGAGCTCTCCAACGCCCTGCTGGACGCCCTCGGCGCCACGCTCGTGACGTCCCGGTGGCAGCGCGACCTCACCGACTCCTCGTCCCAGCGCAACATCGGCGTGGCCTTCGGGCACTCCCTGCTCGCGGTCTCCAACGTGAGCAAGGGCCTGGCCCGCCTCGACGTGGCGGAGGCGGTCCTGGCCGCCGATCTCGACGCGAACTGGGAGGTCCTCGCGGAGGCGGTCCAGATGGTCATGCGCGCCGAGGCGATCGCCGGCGTCGAGGGCATGGACAACCCCTACGAGCGCCTCAAGGACCTGACCCGCGGCCGCCGGGTGGACGCCGCCCGACTCCAGGAGTTCGTGGCGGGCCTGGGCCTGTCCCCGGCCGCGGAGCAGCGGCTGTCCGGTCTGACCCCGGCCACCTACACGGGCATCGCGGCGGACCTCGTGCGCTTCCTGTGAGCCCGCGCCCCGCGTGACGACGGGGTGCCCGGGCACGGGGCGCCGGGACGCGCCCGGGCACCCCGTGCCGCGCGGATCGGCCCGTACGGACCAGTCCGTGCGGATCAGACGGACGGGAGGTCGTGCAGGTTGTTGCACACGGTGTCCTCCGGGGCGGCCCACAGCCGCTTCTCGCACCCGGCGGACACCACGCGGACCCGCAGCTGCCCCGACGACCCCGGGACGTAGTAGAGGTGGACCTCGCTCTCGATGTCCCGGATGATCCGGGTGGTCGACCGCGGGGACCACACCTCCGCGGGATTGCACAGGGCGACGATGTTCCCGAGGGGGTCCGTGCGGACGCCCGTGACGGGTCGCTGGTCGGTCATCGGTAGAACTCCTGAGCTCGTGCCCCGGCCGGCACCGCCGGTCCGGGGATCAGTCGTATACCACGGCGCGGTCCTGCGCACCACCCTCCACCGGGGTCGCGTGCCGGCCGCCTGGGTTTTCGTTTGCTTTTGACGCGCTCCGGGCGTTCGCTTTTGACTCACGGGGCGTTGCCCGGGATCATCGGTGCCTGAACCCTCTCTCGCGGCGGACCTGGATCCTGGTCCGCGGGACCGGAGAGGACGGTGCTCGGACCACGGCCTTCGGGGGAAGGCAGGCTCCGGGCGCACCGGGGACAGTGATCATGACAGTGGGGGATCATGACAATGGATAGGGAACACTCGATCAGGCTGCGGCTTCTCGGCAACGTCGAGGTCGAGCTCGACGGCACCGTGCTGGCCCTGGGCCACCGGCAGCAGCGCCTGCTGGCCGCGCTCGCCGTCCTCGGTCCCAAGCCGCGCCGGTTCCTCGGCGAGCTGCTGTGGCCCGACCGGACCGCGGAGCGCGCGATGGGCAGCCTGCGCACCACCGTCTTCAACATCTCGCGCCATGTGCCCGGAGCCGTCGGGGCCCGCGGCAACAACATCGCCCTGGCCGAAACGGTCACCGTGGACCTGCACGAGCTGCGCGCGTCCCTGGACCGGGCGGCCACCGCCACGGCGCCCGTGACGGAGGACCCCTGGTTCCTGTCCCCCGACGGCGCCCAGCTTCTGCCCGGCTGGTACGACGGCTGGGTGATGGCCGAGCAGGACCGGCTGCGGACCCTGTACGTCAACGCCGTGGAGCACCTCGCCCGGCTCTCCCTGGAGCACCGCGACTTCTACCGGGCCCACGTGCTCGCCGACAACGTCCGGGCCCTGGACCCGCTGCGGGAGAGCGCGGTCCGCGTGTCGATCGAGGCGGACCTGGGTCTCGGCAACAACGCCCCGGCCCTGCAGACGTTCCGCAGCTTCTGCAGCACGATGGCCGACGAGCTCGGAGCGCCGCCCTCCCCCCAGATCACCCAGCTGATGGGCCACATGCGCAGCGCCTGACGCGCTCCCGCACGGAGCCGTCCCGCCCTGAGCCGTCCCGGCCGGTGCGTGCCCGGCGGCGGGGCAACGGCGTCCCCGCGACCCGCTGCCGGGTCGCGGGGACGTCCACTGGGCGGTCATGGCCGGGTCATCGTCCCGAGGTCAGGGCGGCCGTGGCCGACCGCACCGGGATGCCGCGCCAGGCGGTGTGGGGCAGCAGCTGCTCGCCCTTCATCACCAGCGACAGGGCGTCCACCGAGGCACCCGCGCCGACCGTCGTGTCGTAGAGCACGATCGAGCGCGCACCGACGGAGGCCCCGGGCAGGATCTCCACGTGGGACATCTTCATCACGCGGTCCTCGAAGAGGTGCGTCTGCAGCGACACGTCCGTCGAGACGGCGGCGTCGTCGCCGATGTGGACGAGGTCGAACTCGGTCAGGTAGGTGGTGCCGATGTACGTCCGCCGGCCGATCTGCGCGCCGAACAGGCGCAGGACCGGGCCGATCAGGGGCGTGCCCACGAGACCGCCGATGAGGGCGGGGACCGCCGCGGACTCGTACACGCCGGTGACGAACTCGCTGCGCCGGACGAAGTTGTCCCACAGCGGCTCGACGCGCTGGCGGTACCGGCCCACGATCGCCCACTTCAGGACGACGACGGCGAGGACCACGGTCAGGCCGGTGGCCAGCGCGACGAGGGGCAGCACGGCCACGAAGCCGAGCAGCGTCAGCTCGGGCACCAGGGCGACCGAGGCGAGCAGGCCCAGGTAGCCGATCAGCCCGATCAGCGCCGGCGGGACCGTGATGCGCAGCGCCTCGATGACGAGGCGGGCCGCCACCTTGCCGCGCGAGGGCCGGAAGGTGAGGCTCTCGTCGTAGTTGCCGCTGTCCTGCCGGCGGGGCAGGAACATGGCGGGCGAGCCCAGCCAGGACGTGCCGTCCGGCACGTCGGCCGGGGGCACCGAGGCGACGCCCACCAGGGAGCCCTCGCCCATCCGGGTGCCCGAGGGCACGAACGCGGCGTTGCCCACGAACGAGCGGTCGCCCACCACGGTGCGCTCCATGTACAGGTGACCGTGGTGGTAGACGGCGCTGCCCACGCTGGCCATGTCCGCGACGAAGCTTCCCTCGCCGAGGGTGAGGAGGTCCGGGTCGATGTGGCCGACCGTGGAGACCTCGGAGCGAGGGCCGACCTTGGCGCCCAGGGCGCGCAGCCAGGGGACCGTGTACATCGTGGCGTACAGGGCGTTGGTGCTCTCCAGGCTGGTGGAGAGCAGCTGGTCCGCCATCCACTTGCGCACGCCGAGCCCGCTGCGCACGGGGTGGATGCCGGTGGGCGTGCGGCGCAGGACGATCTTCCGGCCGCCCGCGACCACGGCGCAGACCGTGAGCACGTAGACGACACCGACCGCCGGGGTGAGGGCGAGCCCCACGGGGAGGCCGAACTCCAGGGCCGCGGCCCAGATCATCAGGAAGGACGGGAGCACCAGGACGAAGGGCATCAGCTCGAGGACCAGCCAGCCCAGGAGCAGGCCGGCCGCCAGCGGGGCGGGCCAGCGGCCGCTGGGCAGCGGGCGCCGCTCCATCCGCTCGAGCAGCTCGTCGTCCCCGTCACCGGGCCGGGCCGGGGAGCCCAGCCAGTGCTCGCCGGCGGGGATCGTCTGGTTGCGGGAGGCCAGGGACTGCTCGGCCAGCCGGGCACCGTCCTCGATCCGGGTGCCCGGCTGCAGGAGGGCGTTGGCCCCCACGAACGCGTCGTCGCCGATGTGCACCGGCGCGATGGTCACCCACCCCTCCTCGACCTGGGCGGTCTGCACGGAGGAGTTGTAGCCGATGCTGGCGCGGGCGCCGACGGTGACGAGCGAGGGCAGGCCGATGGCGGCGGTGCCCACGTGGGCGTCCGGACCGATCCTGGCGCCCAGCAGGCGCAGGTAGACGGCGGCCATCGGGGTGCCGGTGAGGAGGTTGAGCGGCGAGAGCCGGGTCAGTCCGTCGATGCACCAGAGCAGGTAGTACTGCCGGCCCCAGAGGGCGTGGTGCCCCGGTCTGACGAAGCGTCCCAGCACGCGGGAGCCGAGGAACGGCAGGAGGACGCGGGCGAGCACCGAGACCAGGACGCCCACCAGGAGCATGTCCCACATCAGGGCGTAGCTGAACTGACCGCCGTAGGAGTACAGGACCGCGGCGAGCGGGGAGCCGACGAGCATGGCCGCCAGGACCATCGTCGTCACCTGCGCGAGGCCGCACAGCGCCACGCGGCCGCTGGTGTGGTGCAGCGGCGCGGGGCGGTCGTCCGGGGCGGCCGCGGCGGGGACGTACGCCGGGGCGGCGTCCAGGTGGCGCGCCAGGTCCCGGACGGTCGGGTAGGTGTAGATGTCCGCGATGGAGATGTCCTGGTCCGGGTGCGCGCGGCGCAGCTCGGACGTGGCGGTCGCGGCGAGCAGCGAGTGCCCGCCGAGCTCCATGAAGAAGTCCGCCTCCACGGAGAGCTGGTCCTCGGGGATGCGGAAGACCTTGGACCACACCTCCGTGATCCCCCACTCGGCGTCCGTCGCCGGCGGGACCAGCCCCATCGTGGTGACGAAGCGGGGCGTGCTGGGGTCCGGCAGGTTCTTCCGGTCCACCTTGCCGCTGACCATCATCGGCATCGCGGGCAGGATCTCGTAGAAGGACGGCACCATGTACGGCGGCAGCGCCGCGACCACGGAGTCGTGGAGCAGCTCGAAGAGGGCGCGCTCGTCGCGCACCGGGGCGCGCAGGGTGAGGAACGCCGCGACGTCGTCGCCGCCGGAGGTGAGCTTCACGGCGGCGTCCGCCACCGCGTCCTCCCGGCGCAGCACGTTCTCGATCTCCTGCAGGTCCGCGCGGTGACCGCGGATCTTCACCTCGCTGTCGGCGCGGCCGAGGTACTCGATCTCGCCGTCGGGCATGAACCGGCCCAGGTCGCCGGTGCGGTAGATCCGTCCGGCCCGGGGCCCGTCCGGGTGGGGGCGGAAGCGCTCCTCGGTGACGTGCGGCAGGTTGACGTAGCCGCGGGCCACGCCGGGGCCGGCGATGCAGATCTCGCCGGGCTCACCGTCGGCGACCTCGTTCATCTCCTCGTCGAGGATCCGCACCTCGTAGGTGGGCAGGGGCTTGCCGATGGTCACGGGCCGCCCGGGGGCGAGCTCGCCCCACGTGGCGGTCACGGTGCCCTCGGTGGGGCCGTAGGTGTTGAGCATCCGGCGCTCGGGGGTGGACCACCGCTCCACGAGGTCGGCGGGGCAGGCCTCGCCGCCCACCAGGATGCTGCGGATGCGGGGCAGGTCGTGCTCCAGGGTGGCCAGGACGGTCGGCACGCAGTAGAGCACGGAGATCTCCATGCGCTGCAGGAACTCGGCGAGCCCCTGTCCCAGGCGGGCGTCGTCGGTGGGGCCGGCGACCAGGGAGGCGCCCACGGCCCAGGTCGGCCAGATCTCCTCGATGGAGAAGTCGAACGCGATGGTCATGCCCTGGTAGACGCGGTCCTCGGAGCGGACGTCGTAGACCTCGGGCACGATCTCGATGAAGTTGCAGATGCTCGAGTGCGCGACCTCGACGCCCTTGGGGCGGCCGGTCGAGCCCGAGGTGTAGATGATGTAGCACGTGGGGTCGCCCTCGTGGCGGACGACCGGGCGGTGCGCGGGCGCCTCCTCGAGCCGCTCGCCGATCCGGCCGACGTCGACGACGTCGGCGGGCGCGTCCTCGACCAGGGCCACGAACTCGGCGGAGGTCAGCATGAGGGACAGGTCGGAGTCCTCGGCGATGAACTGCACGCGGTCCGCGGGCAGGTTCGGGTCGATCGGGACGAAGGTGGCGCCCGTCTTGAGGATCGCCAGGAGGGACGCGTAGAGCATCGTGGAGCGCTGGAGCAGGATCCCGACGCGGTCGCCCGCGCTCAGGCCGTAGCCGGTGATCAGGTGGGCCAGGCGGTTGGCGAGCTCGTCGAGCTCCGCGTAGGTGTAGGCCCGGCCGTCGGCGTGCAGCGCCTGGGCGTCGGGGGTCAGGTCGCAGCTGCGCTCGAAGAAGTGGTGCAGCCGGGTGGGCTTGGTCTCCGTGCTCCGGACGCCCCGGGTCGAGGGCTCCGTCCACGGAGCTGCTCCGGCGGGGCCTCCCTTCGCGGCGGCCTCGTCCCACAGCACTCGCTCTGCCGCCGCAGTCTCCTCGCGGCGGTGAGAGCGATGTGGCACTGAGGTCATGTCCAACTCCTTTCGATGCACGTAACACCGGTGTTACCGGCATGTCCGTTCTACGGAGCGGGGTGTTATGGCCTCCTCACGGATCCGTCACGGCGGCGTTATTCCTCCGTTATCGATGCGTTCGTCGGTGGAGCTGCCAGGGGCGATGCCGACCGCCCGATGGGTTTCCAGTGGTAAAGATCACAGCCCGCATCTCGCTCTGCGAGACGTTTTCGACTGCAATCGTGCGGTTCCCGGGCCGGGGGTCGACGGTCGGGGACGCTCCCCCGGCGCGCGCCGCGGGCCGGGAGGTGGGTGGCCGGTCGCCCGTCCCGGCCACAGCTCCGGGGACAGGAGAATTCCCCCTGTTACCTTTCGTGAACGAGCGTCGGGCCGTCCTGGCACGCACGAGGCCCGGGTGCCGCTCAGCCGGCCGGGGAGCCCCGGTCCTCGTCGTCGCCGGAGGGCGTCGCCGCGGCGCCGTCGGGCCGGGCCGCCCAGGTGAGGTAGCCGCCGTCGAGGTTGACGACGTCCCGTCCGTGCTGCGCCAGGACCCGGGCCGCGAGGTAGCCGCGCAGGCCGGCCTGGCAGTGCACCACGAGCTCGCCCTCCGGCAGCTCGTCGAGGCGGTCCCGCAGCCGGTCCAGCTCGATGTTGATCCCGCCGGGGATCGGCATCGCCGTGTGCTCGCCCGGGGTGCGGACGTCCAGCAGGGTGGCGCCGGAGGCGAGGCGGTCGTCGAGCTCGTGCCACTGGACGGTCTCGACGAGCCCGTCCCGGTGGTTGCGGTCGATGTAGCCGAGCATGTTCACGGGGTCCTTGGCGGAGCCGTAGAGCGGGGAGTAGGCCAGCTCGAGCTCGGCGAGGTCGGCGGCCGCGATGCCGCCGGTGATGGCCGTGGCGAGGACGTCGATGCGCTTGTCCACGCCCGCCCCGCCCACGCCCTGGGCGCCGAGGATCGCGTCGTCCTCCGGGTCCACGAGCAGCTTGAGGGTCATCCCCTCCGCCTCGGGGTAGTAGCCGGCGTGGTTCGCGGGGTGCGTGTGGATCGCGCGGTAGGACCGGCCCGCGGCGCGCAGCCGCTTCTCGTTCCAGCCCGTGGCCGCGGCCGTGAGGCCGAAGACGCCGACCACGGAGGTGCCCAGCACCGGCCGGTCGGAGACGTCCATGCCGGCGATCACGTCGGCGACGAGCCGGCCCTGGAGATTGGCCGTGTTGGCCAGCGCGACGAGCGTGGCGGACCCGTCGAGGGCGTCGCGCTTCTCCACGGCGTCCCCCACGGCGTAGACGTCCGGGTCGGAGGTGCGGAGGTGCTCGTCGACGACGATGCCGCCGCGCGCCCCGACCTCCAGCCCCGCGGCCCGGGCCAGCGTGCTGTCGGGGCGGACGCCGACCGCGGCGAGGACCACGTCGGCCGGCAGCTCGGTGCCGTCGTCGAGCGTCACGGTGCGCTCCCCCACCTCGGTGACCGTGGTCCCCAGCCGCAGGTCGAGCCCGCGCTCGCGCATCAGGGTGTGCACGGGCTCGACCATCTCGGGGTCGAGCGGGGCCATGACCTGGGGGGCGGCCTCGACGAGGGAGACCTGCAGGCCGCGGTGGACGAGCTGCTCGGCGACCTCGAGGCCGACGTAGCCGCCGCCGACGACCACGGCGGAGCGGGCGCCCTCGACCGCGGCCACGACCGCGTCGGTGTCCTCGATGTCGCGCAGGACCAGGGCGCGCTCGATGCCGGGCACGGGCGGGCGGACGGGGACGGCCCCCGGGGAGAGGACGAGGACGTCGTAGCCCCGCTCCTCCTCCCGGCCGGAGGCGAGGTCCCGGACGCGCAGCACGTGCCGGTCCCGGTCGACGCCGACGACCTCGTGTCCCACCCGGACGTCGAGGCCGAACCGGGCGCCCAGGGACTGCGGGGTCTGCAGCAGCAGCGCGGAGCGCTCCTCGATGACGCCGCCCACGTGGTAGGGCAGGCCGCAGTTGGCGAAGGACACGTGGCCGCTGCGCTCGTACACCGTGATCTCGGCGTCCTCCAGCAGGCGGCGCAGACGGGTGGCCGCGGACATTCCGCCGGCGACGCCGCCCACGATGACGATTCTCATGCGGTCATGCTACCGGCGCCGCTCAGGCCGCCGCGCGGCCCGCCCGCTCCGGCCAGCCCGGTGTCCTGAGGCGGCGCCGGAGGGTGCTGCCGGGCCGGGAACCGGTGAACTCGCCGTCGGCCGCGCACGCCGCGACCCAGCCGGGCGCGTCCCGTCCCAGCACGTGCGCCGCGCGGGCGTAGGCCTGGGCCTCCACCGCGCTCTGCGCGGCGACCACGACCCGGTCCCACGGGCTCGCCGCGGCGGCGCCGGTCACCGGGTCGACCAGGACGCTCCCGGGGCTCTCCACCACCGCGAGGCCCCGCCGGCCGCGCTCGACGAGGGCCGCCCGTACCCCGGGCTCCACACCGGTCCGGGGGTCGGCGGTCCGGGGGTCGGCGCTCCGTGCCGCCGGGGCGGCGCCCACGAGGGCGGCGGCCGCGGCGGTCGGCCCGCCCACGGCGCACGCCGCGCCGACCTCGGCGACCAGCGCAACGCCGGGGTGCGTCTCCGTGAAGGCCCGGACGATGCGGTCCGCCGCCCACGCGTCCGCGACCGGCGCAAGGTCCAGGACCGTGCCGCGGCCCATGCGCAGCCGCCGGGTGGCCACGTCCAGGTCGAGGCGTCCGATCCCGGGCGCCGGGTGCGGCTCGAGCCCGTCCAGGGCCCGCCAGGCCGCCCCGCCGGTGGTGGGATCGGTGAGCCCGCTCGTGAGGCGGGCGGAGAGCAGAGCGGCCGCGACGATCCCGGCGAGCACGGGCCCGAGGACGACGTCGACGTCCTCGTGCTCGGCGAACCGGTTCAGCAGGGACAACTCCGAGTCGATGCGCTCGGGCGCGACGGCGCGGGCGGTCTCGCGGCGCACGTGCTCGGCGAGCCGGACGGCCTCGGCCTGGAGGTCCGGGGCGGGGGCGCGCACGGCGCCGGCGTCCGGGGCGCGGGGCGGGATCGGGGTGGGCATGACCGTCTCCTGGTGGTGGGGGGAGAGGCGGGCGACGACGGCGTGCGGGGGGACACGGACAGCTGCTGTCGAGCATACGCGCGCCGGGCCCGGCCGGCGGTGACGTGACCCCCCGTTACCCGACCGCCGTGCTCGCGCACCGGGACCGGCCCGTGACGGCCGCCGGGACGCCGAGCGGGGCCCCGGAGGGCGCCCGCACCCAGCGCAGCACGTCGGCCGGGCGGTTCGTGGTGAGCTGCTGGACGCCCAGCGCGCGGCACAGGTCCACCTCCCGTGCGGTGTCGACCGTCCAGACCCGCAGCACGCGTCCCTCCGCCCGCCACTGCCGCACGAGGTCGGGGCGGGCCCGGACGAGGTCCAGCCCCGGGCCCACCAGGTCCACGAGGCCCGCCGAGATCACGGGCAGCGCCGGCGGCACCACGAACCGCATCCCGGCGTGGAGCACCGCCGCGGCCGTGCGGCCGACGCGCAGGCTGTCCCCGACCGTGCGGCGGGTGGTCGTCCCGACCAGCTGGCACACGTGCCGGGCGGGCACCGTCTCCAGGAAGTGCCGGACGGCGTCGGGGTGGAAGCTCATCAGCGAGACCGTGACGTCGTCCAGCCGCCCGGTCTCGGGGTCCCAGCCCTCCCGCATCAGCAGACCGAGGACCTCCTCCTCGAGCCGGTGGCCGAACGGGCTGGGGTGCTTCGTCTCCACGGCCAGGCCCACGGGCCGGCCCGCTCCCCGCAGCAGGTCCAGCAGCTCGGGCAGGGTGAGCAGCTGACGGTCCGGCGCCCCGTGGCCCGGCGGGATGCGCACGCCCTTCCAGGAGGTCCAGTCGAGGCGGCGCAGCTCGGCGAGCGTGCGGGCGGAGACGGGGCCCCGGCCGTCGCTCGTGCGGCCCAACTGGGCGTCGTGGTGCAGGACGAGGTGGCCGTCGCGGCTGAGGTGGACGTCGCACTCCACCCCGTCGGCGCCGTCCAGCAGCGCCTGCACGTAGGCGGCCCGGGTGTGCTCGGGGAGGTCCGCGCTGGCCCCCCGGTGCGCATAGACGATCGGCCGCACGGCGCTCCCTCGGCTGTCGGTCGGGGCGCGGTGCGCCCCGCTCGTGCACCAGGCTAGGCAGACGCGGTGAACGCGGGGCCACGCCCCGGCGGACCTGTCGTGAACGACGACGACGCCCCGCCGGGCGCGGGGCGTCGTCGAGCGGCAGCGCGGGAGCGCGGCGCGGGGTCTACTGCTCCCCGGTGATCTCGCCGCGGGCCGCGGCGGCCGTGTCGGCCTTCCGGCCCCGCCTGCCCTTCCGGGACGTGCCGTCGTCGAACCGGGGGGCCCGCTCCTCGGACCCGAGCTCGGCCGGGAACGTGGTGGGCAGCGGCCCGAACGCCTCGTGCGTCGCGGCGATGACCTGCTTGGACATGGCCAGGTTCGCTCCCCCGCCGACGATCGCGCCCACGCCGAACGGCAGGGCGCGGCCGAACACGGCGCCGGTCTGCTTGAGCAGGAAGCGCTTGACGAACATGTTGCGGATGATCCTGCTGACGTCGAAGGTCTTCGAGTCGTCCTTGCCCATCATCAGGCCCCAGGAGGACATCATGCCGCGGCCCTTGGTGCCGCTGGCCAGGATCTGGTTCATGACCTGGCGGCCGTCCTCGCCGAGCATCAGGGCCATGACCATGGTGCGGGTCTTCTCCGGGTCCTCCGTGTGCACGCCGTGCAACTCGGCGATCGCCTGGGCGTACAGGGCGGTGGCCTCGAGGTAGCCGACCACCGCGAAGGAGGACAGGCCGAGGGACGCGACGGTGCCGATGCCGGGGACCACCGCGGTGGCGCCGACGGCCCCGCCGCCCATGGTCACGGACCGGACGTAGATCTTCTCGAGCCGCCTGGCGATCTGCTCGGGCGTCTCGTCGGGGTGGTCGGCGCGCTCCTTCTTCACGAAGCCCAGGACCACGGGCCGCTGCACGCGCAGCACGGTGTCGAGGAGCTTGTTCATGGCGGGCTTGGGCTTGCCCTCGTCGTCGAACGCGTTGTTCAGGGGATTCAGGTCCATGGCGTGCTCTCCTTGTGGGGTGCCGGGACGGTGGGTCTCGGCCCACTATATGCACAGCAGGCTGATCGGGTCCCGGGATTCGCCGACGGCTGAGGAGGGGCGCGGTCAGCTCCCGGGCAGCCGGGAGACGGACGGGTCGACCTGCTGGAAGGAGTCCGGGAACTCGGCGCGCAGCCGGACCAGCTCCCGGGCGAAGGCGTCCAGGTCCCGGTCCTCCCGGCTGACCGGCTGCCACTGCCGGGCCGGCAGGGCGTGGCCCTGGTCGTCGAGGGCGACCATGACCATGAGGCAGTTGGTGGTCAGCGCGAGCTCCCCGGTCGCGGGGTCCCCCGACCAGCAGTTCACGGAGATGTGCAGGCCGCGGGCCGCGGTGTGGATGAGCCGCGCCCGGACCTCCACGAGGTGGCCGATGTGCATGGGCCGGTAGAACCGGACGCCCCCGGCGTAGACGGCGATGACCGGCCGGCCCGCCCACCGGGCCCCGCACACGTACGCGGCCTCGTCGATCCAGCGCATGGCCGTGCCCCCGTGCACCTTCCCGCCCCAGTTGATGTCCGTGGGCGCGGCGAGGAAGCGCAGCACGGTCTCCTCGGCGGTGCCCTCGTCCGTGTACCGCTGCTCCGCCATCAGCTCCTCGATGCTGTTGCGCAGCTCGATCCGCCGCTGCGTGACGGCCGACTGCTGGCGCTCGTGCTCCGTCTCGGGCGCCCACTGCGGGACGGGGGTGGGGCGGCCGTCCCCGTCCACGGCCACCATGATGATCAGGCACGTGTCCTTGAGGGTCACCCCGTGCTCGCGGGGGTCCGCGGAGGCGACCTCCACCCGGATGTGCATCGAGGACCGTCCGGTGTGCACGATCTTCGCGGAGACCTCCACCATGTCCCCCACGCACACCGGGCGGTCGAAGTGGATGTTGCCCACGTACGCCGTCACGCAGTAGGCCCGGGACCAGCCCACGGCGCACGCGTAGGCGGCCTTGTCGATCCACTCGAGGACGCGCCCGCCGTCCACGGTGCCGGTGCGCCCGGCGTCGGTCGGGGCGGCGAGGAAGCGGAGAACGGCGGTGTCGCGTGCGGCCATGCCCCCAGTGTGGCACGGGTCACCGCGCGGTCCGCCCCGCGGCTCACCCGACCGCTCGCCCGCTCACTCGACGACGGGCGCCCACGCGTTGAGCCGGCGGAGCATGTCCGACTTCTTGCGGGTGTGCCCCTCCATCCGCACGAGGATGTCGTCGAGGGCCTCGATCGCGTCCACCACGAACGGTCCCTTGTTGAGCATCACGCACTCGGCGCGCTGGCCCATCGCTGCGTCCGTGACCTCGGCCCGGGAGGGCAGGCCCTTCTTGGCGAGGGACTCCAGGACCTGGGTGGCCCAGACCACGGGCACGTGCCCGGCCTCGCACAGCCACAGGATCTCCTCCTGCACCTCGGCCATCCGCTCGAACCCGGCCTCGACCGCGAGGTCCCCGCGCGCGATCATGACGCCCACGTCCTGCCACCGCATGGCCTCCAGCAGCATCGCGGGCAGGGACTCGAAGCCGCCCACGGTCTCGATCTTGAGGGTGACGTCCAGGGCGGTGTTGCCGATCCGCTCGAGCTCCCGCAGCAGGTCGGTCACGTCCTCCCGCGAGCGCACGAAGGACATGTTGACGATGTCGGCGTGCTCGGCCACGAACGGCAGGTGCGTGCGGTCCTCGTCGGTGAGCGAGGAGATGCGCAGGTCCGTCTCGGGCAGGTTGATGCCCTTCCCCGCTTTGAGCTTGGTGCCGTCGGGGCCCGCCTGCAGCACCTCCAGCACGATCTCGTCGGGCCCCACGGAGGTGATCCGGCAGCGGATCCTCCCGTCGTCGATCCAGGCCGGCTGCCCCTCCCGGGCGTCCGTGAACACCTCGGGCAGGGAGCAGCCGATCCGGAAGGGGCTCTCGGACCGGACCGGGGCGGGTGCGAGGTCCCGGGTCAGCACCACGGTGTCCCCCGCGCGCACGCGCAGGGACTGCTCGACGGCGGGCAGCTCGCCGAGCACGCCCTCCGTGCCGTCCTCGGCCCGCACGGCCAGGCCCGTGGCGAAGTACACGGTCTTGGCGCACTCGACGAGCACGCCGGGCCCGGTGGCCTCGATCACCCGCAGGGTCCGTCCGGAGCCGCGCGCGTCCTTGAGCCGCAGCCGCTCCCCCGGGGTGCGGGCCGCGGTCCAGGCGGCGCCGGCCACGGGGACGGCCGGGGCGTCGTCGTCGACCGCCGGGTCCGCCTCGCCCAGCCAGAGGCGGGCCGGGGCGGTCACCCGGCCGCCGCTGTCCCGGGTGGGCTTGATCTTCTCGACCTGCGGACCGGGCTCGATCGGCCCGGTGCGCAGCTTGGGCCCCGCGAGGTCCATGGCCACGCGGACCTCGCGGCCGAGCGCCTGCCCGGCCGCCCGGACGTGCCCGATCATGGCCGCCCACTGCTCGGGGCCGTCGTGCGCGCAGTTGATCCGGGCCACGTCCATCCCGGCGCGGACCATGTCCTGGACGAGCCGGGGGTCCGCGGCGGCCTCCGAGGGGAAGGTGACCATGATCCGGGTGCTGCGCCCCTCCCGGCCCGGGCCGAGCAGGGCCGCGGTGTTGCGGCGCAGCACCTCCGCACCGGGCTCGCCGGGCTCGTCGGGGCCGGGCGCCCCGACGTCCTCCTCCGGTCGGCCGGCGAGCACGCGGAGGGTCTCCAGCACGGCGCCGAGGTGGCTCATGACCCCGGCCTCCATCCGCCCCAGGGAGGACACGCCCAGGCCGCTGAGGTCCCGCTGCAGGTCCCGCACGTCCTGGCTGCGCACGGCCACGTAGTCCACGAGGTTGAGCGCGGACCCGCGGTGGCGGGGGTTCACGCGCTCGAGCTGCGGCACGGCCGCCCGGCGGGCCCGGAGCACCACGTCGACGAGCGCCGCGACCCGGTCGTGCAGCCGCGCGGCGCACTCCTGCCGGGCGGTCGCCGCCATGCCGTGCTCCCTCCCGCGGTCCCGGCCGGGAGCTGCCCCGCCGCGACCGCCGTCGACCTGCTGACTCCCCATGATCCTCCTCGTCCGCCCGGCTGTCAGCGCCGACCGTACCCGCCCCGGGCGAACAGCGGCTGAACACGAGGCGACGGGGCCTCAGGCGGGGCGGGCGAACGGGGAGCGGCGCAGGCGGTAGCCGTGGACGGGGATCAGCCGGCGGGAGCCGGTGCCGGCCTCCAGGATCCAGAGCAGCCGCAGGTGGGGCGCGCACTGGCCCACCGTGCCGACGTGGCGGAGGTGGTCCTGCTCCCACACCTCGATCCGGTCGCCGGGGCGGATCCGCGCGGGGTCCTGGACCCAGGTGTCATCGGTGGTCGCGTCGACGGTCGTCGCTCGGAGGGTCGTCATGGCGGCACGTCCTCTCGGGGGTCGGGGTCCGGGGTGGGGGCCCTCGGACACCTCCAGGATCGTCCGCCGATGTGGCCGGCACGTTTCCGTGCGATGGACGGGCCGTGCATTCGTCCCGCGGGGGCTGTGAGACTCACCACGGGGACCGGCGGAGGGCTAGGCTCGTGCGGACGCCACCGCCTGCGCGCGCCCCGCGGCGGGCGGCAGGTCCCGCCACCGGAAGGAGCCGCTGTGATCAGCTCGGAGAACGTCAGGGCCTACGTGGAGCGCATGGCCTCGGACGAGCCCGCCCCCGGCGGCGGCGCCGCGGGCGCCCTGCAGGCCGCGCTGGGCGCGGCCCTGATCGCGATGTCCGCCCGCTACTCCACGGCGTCCGAGCACGCGGACCGTGCCCGGCGCGCGGCCGACCGGGCCGAGGAGCTGATCCCGCGCGCGCTGGGCCTGGCGGACGCCGACGCCGAGGCCTTCGGCGCGCTCTCGGCCGCCTACACCCTGCCGAAGGACACCGCCGAGGAGAAGGCGGAGCGCTCACGGGCCGTCCAGGAGGCCACGGCCGGCGCCGCGCGTCCCCCACGGGAGCTGATCGGCGTGGGCACCGAGGTGGTCGGGCTCGCGCGCGAGCTGACCGGCTGGTGCAACCCCAACGTCCTCAGCGACGTGGCGGCGGCCTCCGAGGCGGCCCGGGCCGCGGTGGCCACGGCCATGGTCACGCTCGAGATCAACGTCCGCGCCCTCAAGGACGCCGCGACCCGGGAGGAGCTGCGTGCGGGGCTGGCCGAGGGCGAGCGGGCCGTCGAGGACGCCGCGGAGCTCACGCGGCTGATCCGCGAGCGCGTCCGGGGCTGAGGACCGGGCCCGCGGGGCCTCAGTCCTCCGCGCCCGCGGCGCTCTCCGTGCCCGCGGGGCGGCGCACCCCGAAGGAGCCGACGACGGCGAGCAGCGAGATGATCCCGCCGCACAGGAAGGCGCTCCGCACGCCCGCCTCGGTGGCCTCCGGAGCCGAGGCCCCGGAGGCCGCCGCGCCGGCGGCGGAGAGGGTCAGCACGGTGACGAACAGGGCCGTGCCCGCCGCGCCCGCCACCTGCTGCAGGGTGCCCACCATGGCGGAGCCGTGCGAGTACAGCCGTGTCGGCAGGGCGCCCAGGCCCGCGGTGAACAGCGGGGTGAACATCAGGGCCAGACCCGTGCTGAGCACCACGTGGGCGAGCAGCACCATCGGGACGGGCGTGGCCCCCGTGGTGGAGGCGAGGTACCACAGGGACGCGCTCAGCAGGATCGAGCCCGGCACGAGCAGCACGGTGGGGCCCGATCGGTCGTAGACCCGGCCCACGAAGGGTGCCAGCAGTCCCATGACGAGCCCGCCGGGCAGCAGCAGCAGGCCCGTGCCCAGGGGGTCGAGGCCGTGCACGGTCTGCAGGTAGATGGGCAGGACGATCAGCGTGCCGAAGAGGGCCATCATGCTGACGGCGAGCACCGCCGTGGACATCGTGAACACCCGGGACCGGAAGGTGCGCAGGTCCAGCAGGGCGCGGTCCGCGCGCTGCAGCCGCGTCTGGCGCCGCACGAACACGGCCAGCGCTGCCACGCCCAGCACGAGCGGCACCCACGCCGGGAGCGCGGCGTCCCCGCCCTCGCCGAGCGTGCTCAGGCCGTAGACCAGGCCGCCGAAGCCCAGGGCCGAGAGCACCACCGAGACCACGTCCAGCGGCGCCGGACGGGGCTCGGTGACGTTCTGCATCCGCCACGCGCCGAGCAGCAGGGAGCCCACCGCGATCGGCAGCACCAGGATGAACATCCACCGCCACTCGAGCACGCTGAGGATGACGCCCGAGATGGTGGGCCCCACAGCCGGGGCCACCGAGATGACGATCGAGATGTTGCCCATGACCCGCCCGCGCCCGGCCGGCGGCACCAGGGTCAGCACCGTGGTCATCAGCAGCGGCATCATGATGGCCGTGCCGCCGGCCTGCACCACCCGCCCCGCGAGCAGCGTCCCGAACCCGGGCGCGGCCGCGCAGACGAGGGTGCCGAGGCTGAACAGGGTCATGGCGGTCAGGAACACGGGCCGGGTGTGCAGGCGCTGGAGCAGGAACCCCGTCACCGGGATGACCACGGCCATGGTCAGCATGTATGCGGTGGTGAGCCACTGGCCGGCGACCGCCGTGACCGAGAGGTCGGCCATGAGGCGGGGCAGCGCCACGCCCATGATCGTCTCGTTGAGGATCACCACGAACGTGGAGACCAGCAGCAGCCCGATGACCAGGCGGTTGCGGGCGGAGTGGTCGGTGTCCGCGACGACGGCCGGGGGGCCGGTGTCCGGGAGCCCGGTGGCGGGCGCGGGGGCGGGGACGGGAGGGGTCTCGGACACGGGGACGTCGGGTGCCATGGGCGGGGGATCCTTCGGGACGCAGCAGTGATTCACCGGTAGAGCCGTCCCGGCCCCCGCTTCATTCCCGTCCGGGAAGTGACAATGGGCTCATGCGCAGATACCTCAAGGACGCCGGCGTGCACGCCGAGATCACCCCGGACGGCTTCACCGAGGGCGGGTTCGTGCTCTCCATCGGCGGGGCCGAGCAGTCCCACGTGGACCTCGCCCGCCCCGGGGAGATCTTCTACGAGTACCTGCGGCGGATCGGCGGCGTCGTCGACGTGGTGGCGGCGCCGGGTGCGCCGGTCACCGCGGTCCACCTGGGCGCCGGGGCCCTGACGCTCGCCCGGTACGTGGCCGCGACCCGGCCCGGCTCCGCGCAGGTGGCCGTGGAGCTGGAGCGGGAGCTGCCCGCGTTCGTGCTCGAGGCGCTGCCCCTGCCCGCGGGGGCGGACGTGCGCGTCGTGATCGACGACGCCCGGGCGGCCCTGCCGGACGTCGTCGACCCCGGGACCGCGGACCTCGTGGTCCTCGACGTCTTCTCGGGCCGGGACGCCCCCGCCCACCTCACGGAGCCGTCCTTCTACGCCGAGGCCGCCGGGGTGCTGGCGCCCGGCGGGGTGCTGGTCGTCAACGTGGGCGACGACCCCGGGCTGGCGTTCTTCGCCGGGCAGGCGCGGGCGATGCGGGAGGCGCTGGCCGACGTGTGGTGCCTGGCCGAGGAGCGGCTGCTCACGGGGCGCTACCCGGGCAACCTGGTCCTCGTGGGCGGGCGCCGGGCCCTGCCCCGGGAGTGGGCGGACGCCTTCGCCGCCGCCGGACCGCACCCGGCGGGCGTGCTGGACGGCCTCGGCCTGGAGGAACTGCTCCACCGCCTGTAGCGTGGATCACACCGCCGAGCCGAGGAGCGTGCTGTGAGCACCGCCGAGAACACCGCAGAGAGCACCGCCACGAACGTCACCACGAACATCCCCGGGAGCGCCGCCGGGGACACCGCCGGGGACACCGCCGGGGACACCGCCGTCCTGGAGTCCGTCCCCGCTGTCGAGGGCGAGACGTTCTCCAGGGTGGCCCTGACGCCGGCCGCCGTGGAGCTGCTCGGGACGCTGCGGGGGATCCACGGGCGGCTGATGTTCCACCAGTCCGGCGGGTGCTGCGACGGCTCCGCGCCCATGTGCTACCCGGCCGGGGACTTCCTCACCGGCCCGGCGGACGTGCTGCTGGGCGTATTCACGCTGCCCGGTGACCCGGCCACGGCCGAGCTCGAGTTCTGGATGTCCCGCGAGCAGTTCGAGTACTGGAAGCACACCCTCCTCACGGTGGACGTGGTGGAGGGCCGCGGCTCCGGGTTCTCGGTGGAGGCGCCGGAGGGCAAGCGCTTCCTGATCCGCTCGGTGCTCATGCAGGATCCGGCCGGCTCCTGAGCCGGCCCTGCTCGTCGAAGGACGGGCCCCGGTCGTGGACCGGGAAGGTGGTGAAGGCCGGGACCTCGTAGGGGTGGGCCCCGGCCATCGCCCGCAGCACGCGCTCGCGCTCGGCGGCCGGATACAGCGTCTCGATGCGGACCTCGTCGACCTCCTGGGGCCGGCCGACCTCCCCGATCACGGGGTGCGCCCCCGGCAGCGGCGTGAACCGCCCGGTGCCGCGGCTCACGAACGCGGTGTGGGAGTAGTTCCCGGCCCGTCCCGCCCCGGCCTCGCCCAGGGCCTGCAGGACCTGCTCGGCGTGGGTGGCGGGGACGAAGACGACCAGGCAGTGCTGCTCGCCGCTCGGGGGCTCAGTGCTCATGGGGGGCGCAGACCTCCGGTTCGTCGTGGTCCGCGGGCTCCAGCTGGATCGTGGAGTGCTGGACGGACACGGGGAAGTGCTCGGCCACGCACTGCTGGATCCGGCCCAGCGCCTCCGCGGAGCCGCCGGAGTAGAAGTACTCCTCCTCGAGCACCACGTGGGCGGTGAGCACGGGCAGGTCCGAGGAGATCCGGGTCGCGTGCAGGTCGTGGACCTCCACCACGTGCGGGAGCTCGAGGATGTGCCCGCGGACCTCGTCCATGTCGAGCCCGGGGGGCACGCTCTCCATGAGCACGGACAGGGACTCCACGAGCAGCCGGACGGTGCGGGGCACGATGAGCGCCCCGATGAGCAGCGCCACCACGGCGTCCGCCTGCACCCAGCCGGTGAGGGTGATGACCACGGCCGCGACGATCACGGCGACCGAGCCCAGTGCGTCGTTGAGCACCTCGAGCATCGCCGCGCGCAGGTTCAGGTTCGAGCGCCGGCCCCCGAAGAGCACGGCCATCGCCACGAGGTTGCCGGCCAGGCCCAGGGCGCCGAAGACCAGCATCTCGGCCGAGGCCACCGGGTGCGGCTCGAGGAACCGGCGCACGCCCTCCACGAGCACGAACAGCCCCACGGCCAGCAACACCCCGGCCTGCAGGGCCGCGGCCACGATCTCCGCGCGCCGCCAGCCCCACGTGCGCCGGGCGCTGGGCGGGCGCAGTGTCAGCTGCGCGGCGATCAGCGCGAGCAGCAGCCCGCCCGCGTCCGTGAGCACGTGGGCGGTGTCGATGAGGAGCGCCAGGGAGCCCGTCCACAGGGCGCCGACCAGCTGGACGACGAACAGCGCCGCGGTGATCCCGAGGGCGGTGGCGATCCGCCACCGGTCGGTCCCGGGGCCGGCGTGCGAGTGCCCGGGCCCGTGGTCGTGCTCCGCGCGTCCGCGGTCCCCGGCGTGGTCGTGAGCCATGCCCCCATCGTAGAACGCGGGCGGGGGCGCGGCGTCGCGGCTCAGCCGGTGACGAACCCGCGGAACTCCCCGGTGGCGGGGCCGTAGTGGGAGTCCACCTTCATCACGGCGCCGGGCGTGCCGCCGCCGTTGAGGGCCTTGAGCAGGTCCCGCACGGCGTGCCGGGGGCCCTCGGCGATCACCCCCACGGTGCCGTCCGCGTTGTTCACCGCCGAGCCGTGCAGGCCCAGCCGCTCCGCGTGGCGCGCGGTCCACCAGCGGAACCCGACGCCCTGCACGGAGCCGTGCACCACGGCGGTCAGGCGCAGGACCTCCTCGAGGTCCAGCCGTTCGGGGTCCCGGCCGGCGGTGGCTCCCTGGTGGATCGGGGGCAGGCTCACAGGTCCACCACCGTGGACTGGCCGGGGTCGATCTGCTCCCCGGTGGCGCGGGCCCTGGCCCAGCGCAGCGCGGTGGCGACCGTCCCGGGGCTGCGCCAGTGCTCGGCGGTCTCCGTGCGCACGCGCAGCACCACGAGCCCGGGTGTGGCGGGCCCGTCCGGGTAGTACGCCTTCAGCGCGTCGGACCACAGCCCCTCGAGCACCTGCCGGTCCTCGACCACCTCGGCGGCGCCGGAGATCGAGACCCATTCGTGGTCCCCCACGAACGCGACGTTGACGGCGTCGTTGGCCGCCACGTCCCGGACCGAGGAGGTGTCCCGGCTGGTGAAGAAGTTGAGGTCCTCCCCCGGGGCCACGTCGACCACGGTCATCGGGCGGCTGACGAGCTTGCCGGTGGCCTCGCGGGTGCTGAGCATGCCGACGCGGGTGCGGTTCACGAACTCGACGATGTGCTGGATGTCATCCTGGTGGGTGCTCATGTGGTCAGATTAGGGAACGACCGGGCCTCGTGGCACGGCCGGGGCCGGGAATTCATCATGGGCGGAACCGCTTGTCGTGCGCCGGCGCGCCGGAACGGCCCGGCCGGCCCGCGAGAAGGACGAGAGGACGAGAGCAGGACCATGGACGACACACAGGTCTCGGAGCAGACCGCGGAGAGCACGACGGAGAGCACCACCGGGGCGCTCAGCGCCCAGGACCGGATCGAGATCGCCGAGATCCTGAGCTTCTCCTCGCACCTGCTGGACAACCGCCAGTGGGACATGTTCGGGGAGGTGTTCGTGCCGGGAGTCCGCCTGAGCGCACCGCAGGGGGAGTTCGACGGCCCGGCGGGCGTGCGGCGCTTCGTCGAGTCCGTCGATCTCGCCCGCTTCCCCGCCACGCACACCCTGAACTCGATCGTGGAGGCCGTGGACGCGGACACCGCCGTGTGCTGGTCCAGGATGCTGCTGCTGACGTGGGACCGGAGGGTGGCCTGCGGCGACTACATCGACACGTTCCGCCGCACCGCCGACGGGTGGCGGATCGAGCGGCGCACCGTGGCGCCCCGCAACGACTCCGCCTCCGCGGCGCTCGCCGAGGGCGGCTACGCGCCGGCCCCGTACGCCTACGCGATGTTCGACGACGCCGTGCTCGCGGCCGCCGACCGGGCCCGCCGGTGAGCCCCGCACCGGGCGCGGGGTGGGACCGGGTGCCCGCCGCCGACGCGCTCGAGATCGGCACCGTCCTGAGCCGGTGCGCCCGGGTGGTGGACGCCCGCGCCTGGCCGGACCTGGACCGGGTGTTCACCGGGGACGCCGTCGTCGTCTCCCCGGGCGGGACCGCGCGCGGGCCCGCTGAGATCGCCGAGCGGACCCTGGCCGAGACCCGGGACCCCCACCTGGTCACCGACACGGTGCTGCGCCGGCTCGCCCCGGACCGGGTGCGGGCCTGGAGCAAGTGGCTGGTGGTGTGCGCCGACGGGACCGCGCTGGGCGGGGACCAGCTGGACCTGTTCGTGCGCACCCCGGACGGCTGGCGGATCGCCGAGCGCCGCATCGCCGCCCTGGACGCGCCCGGCCCCGGTACGACCGGGCCCGGCGCGACCGCACGCGTCCTGGGGACGGCCGACTTCCTGGCCTAGGAACCCTGCGCCGTTCCTGGTCAGGGGCCCTGCGGCGAGGGGCGGCCGCCGCGCCCGGGGTCCCGGTGCGCGGCGGCCGCCCCTCGTGCGGTGCGCTCAGGCGGTCACGGCTGCACCTCGAGCGCCTCGGTGATGAGCGTGTGGCCGTCGGAGAACTCGATGGTCTTCCCGATGGTCGAGGGGTCGTCCAGCACGGCCGCGACCACGAGCGCCACGTTGGCCCGCGAGGTCCGGTGCTCGCCGTCCCGCTCGCCCGCGGACACGTCGATCCTGCCGGTCGCCTCGTCCTCGGTGAGGGCGCCGGGGCCCACGATCGTCCAGTCGAGCGAGGAGGCGCGCAGGTGGTCGTCGGCGTCGGCCTTGGCCTGGGCGTAGGCGTGGAAGGGGTCGTCCTCGGGGACGCCGTGGTCCTGGCCGGCGCCGAAGTAGGAGACCATGACGAAGCGCTTGGCGCCGGCCATCACGGCCGCGTCCATCGCGCGGATCGCCGCGTCCCGGTCCACGGCGTAGGTGCGCTCGGGGCTGCCGCCGCCGGCGCCGGCGCTCCACACGACGGCGTCCTGGCCCTCGAGCAGGTCCGCGAGCTGGGCGACCGACAGCTGCTCCACGTCGGCCACCACGGGGGACGCGCCGGTGTTCTCGACGTCGTCCGTGTGGTCGGGGTTGCGGAAGATGCTCGTGACGTCGTTGCCGCCGGTCTTGAGCAGCTGGGCGAGGACGAGGGCGACCTTGCCGTGGCCGCCGATGATGGCTGTGCGGGACATGGATGTGCTCCTTGGGGTGGTGAGGGGACGTGGTGTTCTCCCCCGACGCTAGCCCCCTCCCGGCCGCAGGGACACGGCTCACGCGGAGGGCGAAACCGGGAATGCGCCCGGCCCCGGCGTCCGGCGCCGCGGACGCCTCGGGTAGCCTCGATGGGACCCCTGTTCCCGACCGGAGGCTGCCCCGTGCTGATCTTCCAGTTCCTGCTGACCGCGATCGCCCTCGTCCTGCTGGTCGTCGCCCTGATCGACGGCGCATGGACGCTCGCGCTCATCGCCGCCATGATGCTGATGATCGCGGTGTCCGGCGTGTTCATCGCCTACCGCCGGGAGAAGCACCTGGGCCGGCGCTGAGCGCCCCCGCTCCTCCCCCGGGCCGCTGCGGGGCTACTCGGCGGCGTCCTCGATGCCGGTCACGGCGGTGAGGATGAACACCGAGTCCTCCAGGGCCACCACGGAGTGCCGCTCCGCGGGGATCACGTGCAGGTGTCCGGCCCCGAGCACCAGGTCCTCGCTCGAGGAGACCCGGATCCGCCCGTGCAGCACCTGCAGGCTCCCGGCGTAGGGGGCGTTGTGCTCCGCGAGCACCGCCCCCTCCTTGAGGGCCAGGAGGGTCTGGCGCAGCACCTTCTGGTGCAGGAGCTGCTCGGCGCTGCGCCCGTGCGGGGCGTGGCGTGCCTCGTTCAGGTGCTGCAGGGCGATCTCGTTCAGGTGCTGCATGGTTCTCCTCCTGGGTAGGTGATCCGGTCTCCGTCGACCACGGCGAAGTCCCGCAGCGTCGCGGGGGTCAGCTTGCCGGGGCCCATGATGTGCTGCACGTCGTGCCCGCGCACCAGCAGGGCCTCGGCCACGAGCGAGCGGTGGCAGCGCCACCAGACGGCCTCCGCGCACATGATCGCGACCACGCGGTCCTCGGCCAGGCGCTCGAGCCCGGCCAGCGCGGCCCGGAACTCGTCGGTCAGCATGTGGTCGGCGTAGCCGCGGAAGGACTCGTTGCGCCAGGCGGTGTTGACCGAGTCCTTCGAGGTGGGGCGCAGCCCGCCAAGGCCCTTGCAGTAGCTGTGCCCGATGCCGGCCTCCGCGAGCGTGCCCGGCAGCGCGTCGAGGTCGAACTGCGGGTTCTTCCGCGAGCGCGGCACCGTGCGGATGTCGACGAGCTGCTGCACCCCGGACTCCCGCAGCAGCGCCACGAACTCCTCGGCGGAGCGGGTGGAGTGGCCCACGGTGTAGACGGTGTGCGCGGTCATGTCCCCACCCTACTGACCGGGCACGGAGGCCTCCCCGTCCCGACACGGCCCGCTCCGCGGGAGCCGGCCCGGGCCGTCACGACCCGCCGGAGCCGGCCTCGGTCCAGCGGGCGGACCCGCCCGGGGTCCGGCGGCCGACGGCCGCCCGGGAGTTCCACGCCTCGTGGTCGGCCATGGTGAAGCGCCGGCCTGTCACGGCGGTCGGGACGATGCGGACGAACTGGTCCTTCATCCCCTCCTGCCACGGGAACAGGGGCAGCTGCAGGGCCTCCATCAGGGCGTGGCCCGGCCGGACGCTCTCGGCGCCGCCCTTCACGATCACGCTCCACGCCGTGGCGGTCGCCGGGTCGTGCCCGTCGATCTCGAGGGCCACCGCCAGGCCCTCGAGCGCGCCGCTGACCTTCGTGCCCAGGCCCGAGCGGAACACGATCGTCCCGCGGTCGACCACGTAGTTGATCGGGAAGATCTCCGGCGCCCCGTCCACCACGACGGCCAGCCGGGCGACGCCGTCCGCCCGCAGCCGGTCCCAGCAGTCCTCGGGGGCGAGCTCCTCCACGTCCTTGCGGTACCACTCCACCGTCGACCCCTTCCGTGCTCCTCGGCCGCCCGGGGGTGCCCGGCCGCCACCTCCAACCTACGGTGCCGCCGCCGCCGGGGGAACAGGACCGGCCCGCGCTGCGGCGCCCGGTCCGGGACGTGGGAGAATCGGGGCCATGAGCGTGGTGATCGCGGGATGCGGAGACCTGGGCACGGAGATCGGGCTGCGGCTGGCCGGGCAGGGGCACGAGGTGCTGGGCCTGCGCCGCCGTGCGGAGCTGCTGCCGCCGCCCCTGACCGGGATCGCGGTGGACCTGAGCACCGAGGTGCCCGAGCTGCCGGGCGACGTCGAGCTGCTGGTCGTGGCCACCGCCGCGGACGGGCGGACGCCGGAGGCCTACCGGGCGGCCTACGTCGACGGCCTTCACCACCTGTTCGACGGGCTGCGCGCCGCCGGGGCCCTGCCCCGGCGCGCCCTGTTGGTCTCCTCGACCGCCGTGTGCGGGGACGCCGACGGCGGGGAGGTCACCGAGGACACCCCGCCGGACCCCTCGACCCCGACCGCGCGCATCCTGCTGGAGGCCGAGGAGCTGTTCCACGAGCAGTTCCCGCACGGCACGGTCCTGCGGCTGTCCGGGATCTACGGGCCGGGCCGGACGCGGCTGATCGACAAGGTGCGCTCCGGGGACGGTGCCGCCGGGGCGGCCTGGACCAACCGCATCCACCGCGACGACGCGGCGGCGGCGGCCGTGCACCTGCTGACCATGGATGCGCAGCCGCTCACGCTGTACCTGGGCACGGACGACGAGCCCGTGCCCGAGCTCGAGGTCCTCGAGTTCCTGGCGCAGGAGCTCGGCGTCCCCCGGCCCGAGGACGTCCCGGAGGCGGACGCGCCGCACCGGGGCTCGAAGCGGCTGTCCAACCGGCGGCTGCGGGAGTCCGGCGTCGAGCTGCGCCACCCCACGTACCGAGAGGGCTACCGGGCGGTGCTCGCCGGGGAGGGCGTGCGCCACCCCTGACCGGCGCCGACCCGCAGGACGACGTCGCGCATCTCGTAGGCGGCGATCAGCTCGACCCACGAGACCCGCGGCGGGTGCGCGAACTCCAGGGGCAGCCGCAGCAGGCGCTGCAGGAAGACGTCGGTCTCCTGGATCGCGAGGAACCCGCCCGGGCACCGGTGGGCGCCGTCCCCGAAGGACATCGCCTCGGGCCGGATCCCGCGCGGCCGGGACCGTTCCGGGCACAGCTGCCGGGCGTCCTCCCCCAGGGCCTGCTCGTCGGTGTTCGCCTGGCGGACGTAGAGGTCGAGCAGCGCCCCGACGGGCACCTCGTGGCGCTCGTCCCCGTCCTCCAGGACCAGCTCCCGCGTGGTCCGGCGGTAGAGGTGGCCCACCACCGGTTCCAGGCGCAGGATCTCGTGCAGGATCCCGTGCCGGGCCGGCTCGTCGGCCGCGAGGTACTCCTCCCGCAGCCGGTCGTCCTCCAGCAGGTGCCAGGCGGCCACCGCGATGAACTCGCGGGTGGTGGCCATGCCGGCGGCCGCGTAGGTGAGGCACTCCACGAGGATCTCCCGGTCCGTGTAGTCCTCCGCGAGCAGGTGGGACACGACGTCCTCCTGCGGCTGCCGGCGCCGGGCCCGGATGGCCGGGCGCACGTCCCGGAGCTGGAAGGCGGTCATCGCCCACATCGGCCGCAGGGCCCCAGCGACGGCGCTCAGCCGAGCGGGGAGCCGGCGCCGTCGGGAACCGGCGGAGCCGGTCACGGGGCCGCTGAAGAAGCGCTCCAGGCGCCGGGACATCCCGTCGATGTCCGAGTTCGTCAGCCCCACCACCTGGGCGGCGACCTCGACGGAGTAGCGCAGCGTGATCGCGGACAGCTCGGCCCCGCCGTCCTGCCGGATCCGCTCGACCAGCTCGTCGGCGCGCTCCTCCATCAGGGCCCGGTAGCGGCGGCTCACCGCGGCCGGGGTGAAGAACCTCGCGGTGGCGGTGCGCTGGCGCCGGTGCTCCGGACCGTCCGCGTAGAGCACGGGCGGGTGGTCGCCGGTCAGGCCCTGCCGGGCGGTCTCCGCGCTGAAGCCGGCCTGGACCGTGCCGTCGGCCTCCCGCAGCACCTGGCGGACCATCGGCAGGGAGCGGACGTGCCAGACGCCGTCGAGCACCTCCACCCGCGGCACGCTGCGCTCGCCGGGCGGGGCGGTCCGGCGCCGGTCGCCGTGCGGGACGGGGCAGCGGGTCTCGGGGCGGGCGTCGTCGCTCATGGGCTCATGCTAGTCCCGGGGTCGGACCGGTCCGGCGTGGACCGTCTCAGTTCCGCTCCGCCTGGTCGTTCTCGATCTGCGCGGTGGCGGGCAGCACCTGGGAGGACGAGGGCCCGTCCAGCACGACCAGCAGCACGCGCAGGTCGGCCCCGGAGAGGTAGGCGCCCACCAGGCGGTGGTTGGAGTCGAGTACCACGAGGAAGCCCTCGGTCCGGTACGCCGGGACGGTGAGCTGGACCGGCCCCGACTCCTCCGCGAACTCCTGGCGCATGTGGTCGATCTTGCCCTGCCGGTCCTCCGGCCACTGCTTCGCGGCCGCCTCGGCGAGGGTCAGCGGCCGGTGCTGCGGGTGCGACCACTCGCCCGGGTTGCCCTCGGGGTCCACGTGCCACACCGTGTAGAGGTCGGCGAGCTCCTCCCGGGACGAGATCACGAGGTCCTCGATCCGGGAGTTCTCGTCGTCCACCGCACCCCAGTCGAGCCAGGCCCGGATGTCGTCGCCGAACAGGGTCTTGAAGTCCGAAACGTCCATGCCGTCATCTCAGCAGACTTGTGCGCTCACCGCCACAGTGACGCCGGGCCGGACGCTCAGGAGCCCTCGGAGCTCCCCCGGGCCGGGCGCGCCGCCCCCTCGGGCCGGACGTTGAACGCCGAGGCGGAGCGGTCGGCGGGCTCGGTCGGGAACACCGTGTGCCCCTCCGCCCACTTGTGCCGCGCGTAGGAGTGCAGCCGGTCCGCGAACGGCCCGTCCCGCCACTCCAGGTAGGGCATGTCCTGGCTCGCGTCGAGCAGGAAGTAGCTGCTGAACGCCCGGAGCACCTGCGGCGCGCCCGGGTCCGCCGCCGGCTCCTCCGCCGCGTCGGGATCCCCGAGCACCAGGAAGATCGGGGCTCCGGGCAGGCCGTCGTAGACCCGCACCTCCAGGCGTTCGGCCACCACGGGGTCGAGCTCGCCGAGGGCCCGGAGCTGGTGGACCAGCGTGTCGAAGCTGCGCCGCAGGTCCATGGGCGAGAGACCGTAGTGGTGGCGGATCTCGCCGAGCCGGGACGCGAGCGCGGGCGACTTCGGGTCGAGGACCAGGAGCCGGACGCGGACCCCGGCGTCGAGCGCCTTGTGGATCGCGTCCAGGTCGCCGGCCAGGGTCAGCGGGAAGGTGTCCATCCACCACAGCTCCTGGCCGGGGCGCACGCCCCGGAGCACGTCGACCGCGTCGAGCTCCTCGCGGACCCCCACGAGGCCGAGCCGGTCGTCGCGGGCCGCCGTCGGCGCGGGGACCGGGGGACGCTGCGCCTCGACGGGCCCGGAGCCGTGCCAGCGCGCCAGCCCGGCGTCCAGGAGCAGCCCCACACCGCCCACGGTGAGCAGGACGGCCCCGGCGTCGAGGAGCACCTCCGACCACGCCCGTCCGGCCACCAGGGCGACGACGACGAGCGCCGCGCCGAGGCCGGCCAGCACGACCGGCGCCGTGACCGGGCGCCGCTCCGGCACGGAGCGCGCGGCGGCGCGCCACCCGTCGCCCCCGGCCCGGTCCTGGGTGGCACTGCGGATCTCCAGCACGGGACTCCCCCTCCTCGAGCGGCTCTGCTCCCACCCTGGCACGGCTCCTGACCTGGGCGTTAGCACCCCGGGCACCGGGGCTTTTTGTGACAGCCGGTGCGCCGCGCCCGTCCGGCGCTCCGTCCCCACTTCTGCGGCACCGCACCCCACCATGCGTTTGCATACCTAAACTCGGAGTCGGGCGGGTGGGGGCACGGCGTCACGACCGCTTCCCCGCCCCGGGGACCGCCCCCACGCCCAGCAGCTGACCGCACCGGCCGCGCTGCCCCCTCCTGCGGAAGGCACCTCTCTTGGCCACGACACTCCGGGACCGCCTCGGCGACCGTCACAACCGCCTCAACGCCCTCCGCCTGGGTCTGGCTTCCCTGGTGATCGTCGGGCACACCTGGCCGCTGACCGGCGCGGACGGCCCGAGCCTCGAGGTCCTGTCCGACGTGGCCGTCAACGGCTTCTTCGTGCTCAGCGGCTACCTCATCGCGGAGAGCAGGGTGCGGACCACGCTGGTGCCCTACCTCTGGCGGCGGTTCCTGCGCATCTACCCGGCCTTCCTGGTGAGCCTGCTCGTGGTGGCCGCCGTCTTCGCGCCGCTCGGGGCCGCGCTCGAGGGCACGTCGCTCGACGTGGCCTCCGCCGCCGGCTTCGTGCTGAACAACGCCGACCTGAGGATCTCGCAGTGGGGCATCGACGGGACCCTGGTCCGGGTCCCGGCCCCGGACTCCTGGAACGGCTCGCTCTGGACGCTGTTCCACGAGGCCCTCGCCTACCTGCTGATCGGGCTCGTCCTCAGCCTCGCCGTCGCGGCGCGGCACGCCCGGTGGGTGCTGCCGGGGCTGTTCCTCGTCGTGCTCGTCCTGCGCCCCCTGGTCGAGGGCCCGCTGGAGGTCACGAGCCACCTCTGGCTCAACGGCGCCCGGCTGGTGGGCTACTTCCTGGCGGGCGCGGCGGTCTGGGCCTGGGCGGGGACGTGGCGGCCCACCTGGGTGCACGTCGCGGGGGCGGGCGTCGTCTACGCCGTGCTCACGGACCAGGGCTGGGCGGACCTGTACGGGCAGCTGCCGCTCGCCGTGCTGCTCCTCGGCCTCGGCGCCGCCCCGTCCCGGAACTGGACCACCCGCACCGACCTCTCCTACGGCGTCTACATCTACGCGTACCCGGTGCAGCAGCTCCTCGTGCTGCTCGGCACGGCGTCGTGGGGCGTCGCCGTCAACTCCCTGCTCGTCGTCCTGCTGACGCTGCCCCTGGCGCTGCTGTCGTGGACGCTCGTCGAGAAGCCCGCCCTGCGGGCCAAGGCGTGGCTCGACCCCCGCGACCGGCCCGACCGGCGGGTCCCCTCCGCCGGCGCGCAGAACCCCTCGCCCGCGGCCGTGGAGGGACGCCGTCCGGAGTGACCGCGCCGGCTCCCGCCCCCGCCGCCCGGCCGGCGCGCCCGGGACCCCCGGGCCTCCTTGTCCGGCACCGGGGCGGTGCCTACCGTGAGGAGCAGGCGGGCGCGACGCCGCCGGCCCCGACCCGTCAGGAGCACCCATGGACACCCCGGTGATCGAGGCCCGCGGGCTCGTCAAGACCTTCGGCCCCACCGCGGCCCTGGACGGCTTCGACCTCACCGTGGCGCCGGGGCAGGTCGCGGGCTTCCTCGGTCCCAACGGCTCGGGGAAGTCCACGGCGATCCGGGTGCTGCTGGGCCTGCTCCGGGCGGACGCGGGCACGGCCACCGTCCTCGGCCTGGACGCCTGGCGGGACGCCGTGCAGATCCACCGCCGCACCGCCTACGTCCCCGGGGACACGAACCTGTGGCCCAACCTGACCGGGGGCGAGATCGTGGACCTGCTCACCGGCATCCGCGGCGGACGGCGGCGGCGCCGCCGCCGCGACGAGCTCGTCGAGCGCTTCGAGCTCGACCCCACGAAGAAGGCCCGCAGCTACTCCAAGGGCAACCGGCAGAAGGTGGCCCTGGTCGCCGCCCTGAGCGCCGAGGCGGAGCTGTACGTCCTGGACGAGCCGACCTCCGGGCTGGACCCCCTCATGGAGGCCGTGTTCACGGACGAGGTGCGCCGGCTGAGCGGGCAGGGCAGCACGGTCCTGCTCTCGAGCCACATCCTGGCGGAGGTCGAGAAGCTGTGCGACACCGTGACCATCATCCGCGCCGGACGGGACGTGGAGAGCGGCACCCTCGCCCAGCTGCGCCACCTGACCCGCTCCGCCGTCACGGCCACGACCTCCGCCGGCCCCGGCCGCCTGGGTGGGCTGCCGGGCGTGCACCACCTCGTGCACGAGGACGGGAGGCTGAGCTTCGACGTCGACGACGCCCGGGTCCCCGAGGTGCTCCGGGCGCTCGCGGACCTGGGCGTGCAGAACCTGACCGTCACCCCGCCCTCGCTCGAGGAGCTCTTCCTGCGCCACTACGGCGACCGCCCGGCCGAGCCCGCCGCCCCGGGCGGGACCGGGCGCGGCGCCGGCCGGGACGTGCGGGCGCCCCGATGAGGACCGCCGAGCCGTGGGCCGCGACCGGCCGGCTGTTCCGGCTCAACCTGCGCCTGGACCGGGTCCGGATCCTCGTGTGGGTGCTCGCGCTCACCGGCACCGTGTCCGCGACGGTGCTCGCCCTCGAGGAGACGTTCCCGGACGGCGAGGCCCGCCAGGCCCGGGCGGCCCTGCTGGACAACCCGTCCGCCGTGATGATGACCGGCCCGGCCTTCGGCGCGGACGACTACACGCTGGGCGCCATGACGGTCAACGAGCTGAGCCTGTCGGTGCTCGTGGCGACGGCGATCATGAGCATCCTGCTCGCGAGCCGGCACGTGCGGGCCGAGGAGGAGTCCGGGCGGCTCGAGGTCGTCCGTGCGCTGCCGGTGGGCCGCTTCGCCCCGGCGGCGGCCGCCCTGGGTGCGGTCGCCGTGGCGGACGCGGCGGTCGGCGCCGGGATCACCGCCGGGCTCTTCGCGGCGGGCCTGGGCGGGGTCGACGCCGTGGCGTGGGGCGTGGCCACGGCGCTCACCGGCCTGGTCTTCGGGGCCGTGGCGGCCGTGACCGCCCAGCTCACCGAGCACGCACGGGCCGCCTCCGGCACGGCGATGGCCGTGCTCGGCGCGGCCTTCCTGGTGCGCGGGATCGGGGACGTCGTCGAGCCCACCGGCTCGTGGCTGTCCTGGTTCTCGCCGATCGCCTGGGCCCAGCAGACCCGGCTCTACGTGGACCTGCGCTGGTGGCCGCTGGCGCTCTCGGCGGCACTCACGGCGGCGCTGCTGGTGGCGGCCGTGCTGCTGGCCCAGCGGCGGGACCTGGGCGCCGGGCTGCGGCCGGCACGCCCCGGGCCCGCGGCGGCCGGGGCGGGCCTGCTCTCCGCGACCGGGCTGGCGCGACGGCTGCTGCGCGGCACGTTCCTGGGGTGGACCGCCGGGCTCGTCCTCTTCGGTTTGGCCTTCGGCTCGCTGGCCGACTCGCTGGAGGACAGCATCGCGGACATCCCGTCGATCACCGACTGGCTCGTGATGGACCTCGACGCCCTCACCGAGTCCTTCGCCGCCGCGACGCTGTCCTACCTCGCGCTCGGGGTGGTCGCGTTCGCCGTCTCGGGCGTGCTGCGCCTGCGCTCCGAGGAGGAGTCCGGCCGCACGGCCCTGCTCCTCTCGACGGGCCTCGACCGGGTGCGCTGGGTGCTCGGCTGGCTCGCCGTGGTCGTGGTGGAGGCCCTCCTGGCCCTGCTGCTGGCCGGGGCCGCGCTGGGCGCCGGGGTCACCGCCACCACCGGGGACCTGCGCTGGACCGGCGAGCTCGCCCTGGCGGCCCTGGCCTACGCCCCGGCCGTGCTCGTGGTGGCGGGGGTCGCCGCCGCCCTGGTGGGACTCGTCCCGCGGTTCGCCGCGCTGAGCTGGGCCGTGGTCGCGTACGTGGTCTTCGTCTCGTGGTTCGGCCTGCTGCTCGACCTGCCGGAGGCGGCGATGAACCTCTCCCCCGTGCAGCTGACGCCGCTCGTGCCCTCCGAGGACTGGGAGGCCGCTCCGCTGCTGGGTCTCGCCGCGCTGGCGCTCGCCCTCCTGGCCGCGGCCGCCGCCGGGTTCCGCCGCCGGGACCTCGTGGCCTGAGCCGCGGGGCCGGCACCGACGCGGGGGCGCTCCCGGACGGCCGTCGCCTCCGACGGTCGTCCGGGAGCGCCCCCGCGGTACCCGCGGAACCGGGCGGTTCCGCGGCGGGCCGGTCGCCCGGCGGCGCTGATCAACCGGCGAAGAGCGTGAGAGCCTCCCGGTTGAAGGCCTCGAGGTCACCGGGGTTGCGGGAGGTGACGAGGCGTCCGTCGACGACGACCTCCTCGTCCACCCAGTCCGCCCCGGCGTTCTTCAGGTCCGTTGCCAGGGAGGTGTAGGACGTGAGCCGCTTGCCCTGCGCGAGCCCGGCCTCGATGAGGATCCACGGGGCGTGGCAGATGGCCGCGATCGGCTTGCCCGCGGCGTCGAACTCCTTGACCAGGCGCAGGGCGTCCTGGTCCGTGCGCACGGTGTCCGCGTTGAGGGTGCCCCCGGGCAGGACCAGCGCGTCGAAGTCCTCGGCCTTCGCCGCGGCGAGGGTGCCGTCGACGTCGTAGCTGCCGGCGCGGTCCCAGTCCCCCTGCATCGCCGTGATGGTGCCCTCCTCCGGGGACAGGAGCACGGGGGTGCCGCCGGCCTCCTGGACGGCCTTCCACGGCTCGGTGAGCTCGGGCTCCTCGACGCCGTTCGTGGCGATGAACGCGATCTTCTTGCCGGTGATGTCGGTGGTCATGACGTGTCTCCTCGGTCGGGGGATCTGGCGGTCAGGACTCCACTGTTGGCACGCGGGGCCCGGAAAGGGAAGTGCGGGACGGCCGGGTTCTCGCTGGGCGATACCGGCGCCCGGACTCGATACCCCCGGGGGTAGTTGAATACCCCGGGGGGTATCTGCCATACTCGGAACGAACGCCGGGCGGAGCGCCCGGCACCCCTCCACGGCCTGACCACCCGCCCCGGCCGGCGGGAAGCAAAGGACACGAACCATGACCGTCACCCTCGTACTGACCCTCCTGCTGTCGGTGCTGATCGGGCTCTCGCTCGGTCTGCTCGGCGGCGGCGGATCCGTCCTCACCGTCCCGATCCTCACCTACGTCGCCGGGCTGGACCCCAAGGAGGCCATCGCGGCCTCCCTGTTCGTCGTCGGGGTGACCTCGGCCGTCAGCGCCGTCAACCACGCCCGCAACCGGCGCGTGAAGTGGCGCACCGGGCTCGTCTTCGGCGCGGCCGGCATGGCCGGGGCCTTCCTGGGCGGCCTGGCCGGGGGCTACATCCCCGGCACCGTGCTGATGGTCGCCTTCGCCCTGATGATGGTCGCGACCTCCCTGGCCATGATCCGCGGCCGCAAGAACAGCACCGCCAAGGCCCACGACGGTGAGCTGCCCGTCGGCAAGGTCGTCGCCGAGGGCCTGGTCGTGGGTCTGGTCACCGGCCTGGTCGGGGCCGGCGGCGGGTTCCTCGTCGTCCCGGCCCTGGCCCTGCTGGGCGGGCTGTCCATGCCCGTGGCCGTGGGCACCTCCCTGGTGGTCATCGCCATGAAGTCCTTCGCCGGGCTCGCCGGCTACCTCACCACGGTCTCCCTGGACTGGGCCCTGGTGGGCGCGGTGACCGTCGCCGCGGTCGCCGGCTCGTTCGCCGGGGCGCGGCTGGCCGGGCGCATCCCCGAGGCCGCACTGCGCAAGGGCTTCGGCATCTTCGTCCTGGTCATGGGCGTCTTCGTCCTGGTCCAGGAGCTGCCCGGCGCGGCCGGGATCGCCGTCGGGATCACTGCCGCTGTCGCGGCCCTGGCCGCCACGGTCTGCTGGTTCGCGGTCCCGAGGTGCCCGCTGCGCACGCCCCTCACGGCCTGACCCTCGCCCCCTTCTTCCCACCGTTTCCGCACACCGTCCGCTACGACCGATTCCGAGATCACCGACCGAGAACCCCGACCAAGGAGGTCCCCATGGCCACCATCGACATCACCGAAGCCGACTTCGCCCCCACCATCGAGTCCAACGACATCGTCCTCGTGGACTTCTGGGCGAGCTGGTGCGGCCCCTGCCGCATGTTCGCCCCGACCTACGAGGCCGCCTCCGGGAAGCACCCGGACGTCGTCTTCGCCAAGGTCGACACCGAGGCCGAGCAGCGGCTCTCCGCCGCCGCCGGCATCAGCTCCATCCCCACCCTGATGGCCTTCCGCGAGGGCGTGCTCGTGTTCTCCCAGCCCGGCGCCCTGCCCGCCGCCGGGCTCGAGCAGGTCATCACCGCGGTCAAGGGCCTCGACATGGCCGAGGTCCACGCCGAGCTCGCCCGGCAGCGGGCCGGGCAGGAGGCCGGGCAGCAGGCCTGAGCCGCGGCGCGGGTCCCCGGCACGTCGCTTCCGCCGTGGCCCCGCCCCTGGAACACTCCCGTAACAACCCGCCGATACCGTCACCACGCCCCACGGCGCGCCGCGGGGCACCACCAAGGAGGAACGCACCATGGACGTCACCCTCATCGACACCCCCCAGCTCGGGGACCGCAGCTACCTCGTGCACGACGGGCAGGTGGCGCTGGTCATCGACGCCCAGCGCGACATCGACCGCCTCGAGGCCGCCGTGGAGCAGGCCGGGGTGAAGGTCACCCACGTGGCCGAGACGCACATCCACAACGACTACCTGACCGGCGGCTGCCTCTACGCCCGGAAGCACGGCGCGGCCTACCTCGTCAACGCCGCCGACGACGTCTCCTTCGAGCGCACCCCGATCGCCGACGGGGAGACCGTCCGGGTCGGCGAGCTCACCGTCAAGGCCGTGGCCACCCCCGGCCACACCCACCACCACCTGTCCTTCGTGGTGGAGCACGGCGAGGAGCAGGCCGTGTTCTCCGGCGGCAGCGTCCTCTACGGCTCCGTGGGCCGCACCGACCTGCTGGGCCGCGAGCACATGGTGGGCCTGACCCACGACCAGTACGCCTCCGCCCGCCGCCTCGCGGCCGAGGCGCAGGAGAAGGCCGCCCTGTACCCGACGCACGGCTTCGGCTCCTTCTGCTCCTCCGGCCCCGCCACCGGCGCGGACGAGTCCACACTGGGCGAGCAGTTCGAGACCAACCACGTGTACACCGATCCGGACGAGGAGCACTTCGTCGCCGAGCTCATCAGCAACCTCACGGCGTACCCGAACTACTACGTGCACATGGGCCCGGCCAACGCCGCCGGCCCCACCGAGCCGGACCTGTCCGCCCCCGACTCCCTGGACCCCGAGGAGCTGCGGGCCCGTCTCGAGGCCGGCGAGTGGGTGGTGGACCTGCGCCACCGGGTGGCCTACTCCGCCGAGCACCTGAAGGGGACCATCAGCTTCGAGTACGGCGACGGCTCCAGCTTCACCGCGTTCCTGGGCTGGATCTTCCCCTACGACCGGCAGCTGACCCTCGTCGGCTCCCGCGAGGACGTCGAGAACGCGATCCGCGACCTGTCCCGCATCGGCATCGACTCCCCCGACGCGGCGCTGGGCGAGGACCCGGCGCGGCTCGCGCCCGGGGCGGCGCTCTCCTCCTACCCGCGCGTCGACTGGAAGGGCATGCTCGAAGGGCGGCCCGAGGACGAGACCGTCCTGGACGTCCGCCGGGTGGACGAGTACGAGGAGTCGCACCTCCCGGGCGCGGTCAACATCCCGCTGCACGAGCTGCTGCCCCGGATGGACGAGGTGCCCGCGGGCCGGCTGTGGGTGCACTGCGGCTCCGGCTACCGCTCGGGCGTGGCCGCCAGCCTGCTCGAGCGCGCGGGCAAGGACCCGGTGCACATCGACGCCCTGTTCGCCGAGGCCGAGGCGGCCGGCGTGCCGCTCGAGAACTGACGCCGCCGCGGGGGGCCGGTGCGCGCCCCCGGCCCCCGCGGCCCCTCCCCGAAGCCCGCCCCAGCCCAGCGAAAGGCCCGCCGTGAGCACCTCCCGCACCGTCCCCCCGTCCGTCGCCGGACGGCGCAGCGTCACCGTCATCGGCGCCGCGGTCGTCCTCCTGCACGTCGCGGGCTGGGGCGCGCTGCTCGCCCTCGCCCTGGGCACCGACACCCCCCAGGGGGGAACGGGACTGTTCGTGGGACTCGCCCTCAGCGCCTACGCCCTGGGCGTCCGGCACGCCTTCGACGCCGACCACATCGCCGCGATCGACAACGCGACGCGCTCGCTGATGGCGCGGGGCCGGGCGTCCGCGGCCACCGGCTTCTGGTTCGCCCTGGGCCACTCCTCGGTGGTCCTCGTCTCCGTGCTGCTGCTGGCCCTCGGCCTGGAGGCCTTCGCCGGCGGCCTCGCGGACGAGGGCTCCGGGCTGCGGCAGGCCGCGGGGATCTGGGGCGGCACCGTCTCCGGGCTGTTCCTCGTCACCGCCGGGGTGCTCAACCTCGCCGTGCTGCTCCGGCTTCGCCGGGCCCGCCGCACGGCGCGCACCGGCGCCCTGGACGCCGCCGAGCTGGACGCCCACCTCGCCGACCGGGGCGTGCTGCACCGCGTGCTGCACCCCGTGACCCGCATGGTGGACCGCCCGGCCAGGATGTACCCCGTCGGCTTCCTCTTCGGCCTCGGCCTCGACACGGCGGCCTCCATCGGGCTGTTCGTCATGGCCGGCGGGCTAGCCCCCGAGCTGCCCTGGTACGCGGTGCTCGTGCTGCCCGTGCTCTTCACCGCGGGCATGACGATGTTCGACAGCGCCGACGGCATCCTGATGAACCGGGTCTACGGCTGGGCCTCGGTGGACGCCCGCCGCCGGCTGAACTACAACGTCACGGTGACCACCGTCTCCGTCGTCATCGCCTTCGTGATCGGCGGGACGAGTCTGCTGTCCGTGCTCGCCGAGCTCCTGCAGCCGACCGGCGGCGCGCTCGCCCTCGTCGCGGCGATCGACCTCAACTTCCTCGGCATGGCCGTGATCGTGTTCTTCGGCGTCGTCTGGCTGGGCTCGAAGGGCCTGGACCGGATCCGCCGCGACGGACGACCGGTCCCTGTGCGAGGCTGATCGTCATGGTCCGACTCCTCCTGCTCGCCGACACGCACGTCCCCAAGCGCGCCCGCGACCTGCCCGCCGCGGTGTGGCGGGCCGTCGACGACGCCGAGGTGGTGCTGCACGCGGGCGACTGGATCGACCTCGCGACCCTCGACCGGCTCGAGGAGCGGGCCGCCCGCCTCGTGGGGGTCTGGGGGAACAACGACGGCCCGGAGCTGCGCGAACGGCTGCCCGAGGTGGCCCGCGAGACGCTCGGGGGCGTGCGCTTCGGGATGGTCCACGAGACCGGTGCCGCCGCCGGGCGGGAGGCCCGGATGGACCGGGCGTTCCCCGGCCTCGACGTCCTGGTCTTCGGCCACAGCCACATCCCGTGGGACAGCACCACCCCGGCGGGCCTGCGGCTGCTCAACCCCGGCTCCCCCACGGACCGGCGGCGCCAGCCGCACTGCACCTATCTGACGGCGGTCGCCGACGGCGGGCGGCTCACCGACGTGGAGCTCGTCCGCCTCCCGCCGCGCTGACGCCCCGCGGCACCGGCGCCGCCGGGCCGAGCGCTCAGAGCAGGCCCCGCAGCTGGTAGTAGCGCCGGCCCACCACGGTCCCGTTGACCCGGACGGCGGCCCACACCAGCACGAGCAGCAGCGCCACCAGCACGGCCGGGACGGGCACGAAGAGCGCCCACACCACCAGCGCCATGCCCGGGACGGCCAGCAGGATCGGCCAGGCGTACTGCACCATCTCCACCGCCATGTAGTCCTGCATCTCCCGCAGGACCGGGTCCCGCGGGACGGCGCCGCGGCGCACCGAGGTCCGCAGCCCCTTGCTCGCCCGGGCGCGGGCGTCCATGAGGTCGTTGCGGGGCGCGTCGTCCGCCCGGGTGAGCGAGAGGATGATGCCGCTGACCAGCAGGGCCGCCCCGCCCACCACGAGTCCCCACTGCACCGGGCTGAGCAGCCCCCTCTCGCCCAGGAGGAGCGCGGCCGCGATGCCGCCCAGCAGCCCGACCACCAGGCTCGCCACGACGGCCAGCACGATCCGGCGGGCCCAGACCGCGTCGAGCTCCCCGAGCCGGGGGATCTGCACGTGCGGGTGGTCGGCCCCGCTGAGCCGGATCTCCTCGTCCATGGCGCACCGTCCTCTCGTCGCCCCGTGCTGCTGCGCGGGCCCCTCCATTGTCCCGCGCCCTGGGCGCCGCGGCACGTCCGCCCCGGGACAGGCGGATACCCCGGCCCCGGTCAGGCGCCCGGGGCCGGGGACGGGGCGGCCGACGGTCCTCAGGCGGCCTGGTAGGTCAGGCAGTCGGCCTCGTCGGCGCCGGCGCCGATCTTCACGTCGTGGGCCGTGCACATCAGGTGCGCGTTGTGCGTGCACTCGGACCGCTGGCAGGCGCCGACCTCGGCGTGGACGGTGGGCAGGCCGCCGTCGGGACCCAGCGAGATGAACGTGCCGCAGTGCGCGTGGCCGGAGGACCCGGTCACGGTGATCGCGTGGGCCGTGCACTCGTGGTCGTGGTTGAACGAGCACTGCCCCACGGTGCAGTCGGAGACGGGAACGAACTCGGTGGTGGCCATGACTTCTCCTCCGGGAGGATCTCCGGGCCGGAGCCTGCTGCCCCGGCCTGAACAAGCTCTTCCAGGATGCGCCTCACGAGGGACGATGGATAGCGCATTTTTTCGTGCCCCAATGTCCGCGGGCCGGCCGACAGGGCCCCGCGGCGCCGCCCTTGACGGGGCACCGCCGGGGGGTATTCGCTGGACGCACGGCGGTGCCGCCCGGCGGCGCCGCGACGACCCCGAGGAGACCCCATGAGCGCCGGCGACCACTTCTACCTCGACAAGGCGGATCCCGGCAGCTGGCGGGCGCTCAACGGCCTGGCGCGCAAGGTCGCCGCCGCGGCCGAGGACGCCGGGCTGTCCCGGGCGCTCGTGGAGCTGCTCAACATCAGGGTCTCCCAGCTCAACGGGTGCGCCTACTGCCTCGACCTGCACACCGGCTACGCCGTGGAGGCCGGAGTGAGCGCGCAGAAGCTGGCGGTGCTCCCCGCCTGGCGCGAGACGGAGCTCTTCGACGACCTGGAGCGGGCCGCGCTGGCCATCGGGGAGTCCGTGGCCCTGCTGCCCGACGAGGAGACCCGGCTGGCGGAGCTGGCGGTGGCCCGGGCGGAGCTGACCGACGAGCAGTACTCGGCGCTGCAGTGGACGGCGGTGGCGATCAACGCCTTCAACCGGGTCTCCGTCCTCTCCCGCCACCGGGTCCGCCCCCGTGCGGCCGCGTCGGAGGGGCATCCCCCGGGAGAACGGGCCGCGGAGGAGCCGGCACCGGACGCCCCGCGCACCCCGTCGACCGTCGCGGGGGGCACGGCGTGACCAACCTGGACGTGGACCCGCAGGAGCTGCTGTGCTCCGAGGCCGTCGGGGCCGGCGCGCAGCTGCTGGCCCCGCGCGAGGTGCCCCTGGGCGGGCCCCGCGCGATGACCGTGCGCCGCACCCTGCCCCAGCGGCAGCGCAGTCTCATCGGGGCGTGGTGCTTCGTCGACCACTACGGCCCCGACCTGGTCTCGGAGTCCGGGGGCATGCGGGTGGCACGGCACCCGCACACCGGCCTGGCCACCGTGAGCCTGCTGTTCACCGGCGGGATCGCCCACCGGGACTCGGCCGGCTACGACGCGATCGTCCGGCCCGGTGAGGTCAACCTGATGGTCGCCGGACGGGGGATCTCCCACCAGGAGTTCTCCACCCCCGGCACCACGCTGCTGCACGGGGTCCAGCTCTGGTACGCCCTGCCGGAGGCGACCCGCCACATGGCACCCACCTTCGAGCACCACGCCCCCGAGCCGGTGGTCGGGGAGGGCACGGAGCTGCGCGTCTTCCTCGGCTCCCTGGCCGGCAGCACCTCCCCGGTGGACACCTTCACCCCGCCGCTGCTGGCCGCCGAGGCCACCCTGCGGCCCGGCGCCCGGCTGGAGCTGGAGCTGGACCCGGCCCTCGAGCACGGCGTGCTGCTCGACACCGGCGACCTGGCGCTCAACGGCGCCCCCGTGCCGGTGGACCACCTCGCCTACCTCCCGGTCGGGCAGGGTCCCGTGGTGCTGGAGGCCGGCCTGAGCCCGGTCCGGCTGCTGCTCATCGGCGGCGAGCCGCTGGGCGAGCAGATCGTGATGTGGTGGAACTTCGTCGGCCGCAGCCACGAGGAGGTCGTCGCCCACCGCGCCGCCTGGCAGTCGGAGATCGACGCCGAACCGGCCCCCGCGCCGGCCTCCGGCAGCTACGAGGACGGGGCGCCGTACCCGCGCTTCGGCCCCTACCCGGCGGAGCAGCCCGCCCCGCTGCCGGCGCCGCCGCTGCCCACCGTCCAGCTGCGGCCCCGCGGCTGAGCCCGTCCCCCAGGAGACCACCATGGACACCTCCGCCGTCACGGTGCGGAACAACCCCGGCCGGCAGCGCTACGAGCTCCTCGACGGGGAGACCGTCATCGGCTCGGCCCACTGGGTGCCCTTCGAGGGCCCCGGCGGGCCGCAGCGGATCTTCTACCACACCACCGTGGACGACGCCTACGGCGGGCAGGGCCTGGCCTCGAGACTGGCCCGGGAAGCCCTGGACGACACCGCCGGGGCCGGGCTGACGGTCGTCCCGGTGTGCCCCTACATCAAGAAGTGGCTGCACAGCCACCCCGACCACCAGCAGTACGCCGTGGCCGTGCGGCCCGAGCACCTCGCCGCCGTCCCGCGGCACGAGCAGCAGTGAGCCCGTCACCCGGGCCGGAGCCCGGGGGCGCCGGCCCGCGGCGGCCGGGACGGGAGCCCGGGCTCAGCCCCGCTGGGCCGCGATGAGATCGAGGAAGTGGGCGCGCATCCGGGCCCGGTCGGGCTCCACGCCGGTGATGAGCCGGAACGCGTCCACCGCCTGGCCGACCGCCATGTGGCCGCCGTCGAGCACCTGGCACCCCCGGGCCCGGGCCGCGGCGACGAGCTCGGTCTCCACCGGCAGGTAGACCACGTCGGCCACCCACTGCCGGGCCTCCAGCAGGCCGGGGTCCACGGGGGTGCCGGGGTGGTGGTGCATGCCCACCGGGGTGGCGTTGACCAGCCCGTCGGCCGCGCGCACCAGCTCCGGCAGCGTCTCGGCGGTGGCGGCCGCGACCTGCTGCCCGGGGAAGAGCTCGGCCATGGCGGCGGCCCGCTCGCCCGCCCGGGCGGGGTCCACGTCGAACAGGTGCAGGGTCTGCACGCCGGCGCTCAGCAGCGCGGAGGCCACGGCGGAGCCGGCGCCGCCGGTGCCGACCTGGACCACGCGGTCCTTGGCCGCGCCGGGGAGCACGGCCCGGAACCCCGCGGCGAAACCGGACACGTCAGTGTTGTGGCCGACGAACCGGCCGTCGCGGATCACCACCGTGTTGACGGCCCTCAGCGCGGCCGCCTCCGGGGCGACCTCGTCGAGGTGGTCCAGGACCAGCTGCTTGCACGGGTGCGTGATGTTGAAGGCGTTGAACCCGAGGTCCCGCCCGGCCCGCAGCAGCTCCCCCACGTCCTCGCCCGGGCGGCCGATCACCTCGAGGTCCACCGGACGGTACAGGTAGTGCAGCCCGTGGTTCCGCGCCTCGGTCTCGTGCATCGGCGGGGTGAGGCTGCGGGTGATCCCGTCGCCGATCAGGCCCACGAGGTAGGACTCGGAGGTGGTGCTCATGGTGGGCTCCTTGCGGGGTGCGGTCAGGACGCGGCCGCGCAGACCGCTCTCGGCGCAGCACCGGTGCCGGTGGCGCGGAGGGCATCGCGAGCCGTTGGGACGCCCATCACAGTACACCGGGAGGACGTGCAGGACCCGCTCTGCACTCACTGTGTGAACACGGATGCCACAGTGTGGAAGTGATTCCCACCGCGGGGGCGCCGGGCCCGCGCCGGGGCACAATGGGCGGCGAGGCAAGTGCCACGGCCCCGCCGACGGGGCCCACGAACTGCGGAGGGCGACGTCATGAGCGTGCTGGGCGAACTGGGGGCGGCGCTGGCCGCCGGGACCGTGGAGGTCGTGGACCTGACCACCCCCCTGGACCGGGACACCCCGATCCTGCGGCTGCCGGAACCGTTCGCCAACACGGTGGGCCTGTCCATGACCTCGGTGAGCGCCTACGACGAGGCCGGGCCCGGCTGGGCGTGGAACGACCTGACCCTGGGCGAGCACGCCGGCACGCACCTGGACGCGCCCGTGCACTGGATCACCGGCCGGGACGGGAGGTCGGTGGACCGGATCGAACCGGCGCGGCTCGTCGGGCCGGCCGCCGTCCTGGACCTCACCGCCGAGGCGGAGGCGGACGCGGACGCCCTGCTGGAGCCCGAGCACCTCGAGCGGTGGGAGGCCGAGCACGGGCGCTTCCCCGAGAACTGCTGGGTGCTCCTGCGCACCGGCTGGTCCGCCCGCGCGGACGACCCCGAGCGCTTCCTCAACGCCGACGCGGACGGCCTGCACGCACCGGGGCCGTCGGTGGCCGCCGCCGAGTGGCTCGCCGCCCACCCGCACGTGAGCGGTTTCGGCGTGGAGACCGTCGGCATCGACGCGGGCATCGCCGGCGGCTTCGACCCGCCCTTCCCCGCCCACCACCACCTGCTGGGCCACGACAAGTACGGGCTGACCTCCCTGCGCCGCCTCGACCGGCTGCCGGTCCTCGGGGCGCAGCTCGTGGTCGCGCCCCTGCCGGTCGTGGGCGGCACGGGCAGCCCCGCCCGGATGCTCGCCCTCGTCGAGCGGGCCGGGGCGTGACCGGCACGGTCGCCCAGCTCGTGGGCCGTGCGCTCGCGGAGCTGGGCGTGGGGCACGCGTTCGGCGTGGTGGGCAGCGGGAACTTCCACCTCACCAACGCGCTCATCGCGGCGGGCGTGCCCTTCACGGCCGCCCGGCACGAGAACGGCGCCGCGACCATGGCCGACGCCTGGGCCCGCACCAGCGGGCGCGTCGCCGTGGTCACCACGCACCAGGGCTGCGGGCTGACCAACGCGACCACCGGCATCGGCGAGGCCGCGAAGTCCCGCACCCCGCTGATCGTGCTCACCGCCGACACCCAGGCCGCGGCCGTGCACTCCAACTTCCGGATCGACCAGGACGCCCTCGCCCGGGCGGTGGGGGCGGTGGCCGAGCGGGTGCACTCCCCCGCGAGCGCCGCGGCCGACGTCGCCCGGGCCGTCCGGCGCGCCCGCAACGACCGCCGCACCGTGGTGCTCAGCGTCCCGCTCGACGTCCAGGCGTCCCCCGCCCCCGAGGGCGCCGTGGTGCCCGCGCTCCCGCCCGCGCCGCGCGTACGCCCGGACGAGGACACCGCCGAGCGCCTGGCGGGGATGCTGGCCGCCGCGCGCCGGCCGGTGTTCGTGGCGGGACGCGGCGCCCGGGGGGCCCGCGCCGAGCTGACCGCCCTCGCCGAGCGCTCGGGGGCGCTGCTGGCGACGTCGGCGGTGGCCAAGGGCCTGTTCGCCGGCGAGGACTTCGACCTCGGCATCTCCGGGGGCTTCTCCTCCCCGGCGACCGCGGAGCTGATCGGGGCGGCCGACCTCGTGGTGGCGTGGGGCTGCGCCCTGACCATGTGGACCACCCGGCACGGGCGCCTCCTGGGCCCCGAGGCCGCGGTGGTGCAGGTGGACCTCGAGGAGTCCGCCCTGGGCGCGCACCGGCCGGTGGACCGGCCGCTGGACCTCGGGGTCGTGGGCGACTGCGCGCTCACCGCCCGGGACGTCCTCGCCGCGCTGGAGCGCGACGACCTGCGGACGGGCGGCACCGCAGGAGAGGGCGCGGCCGGGCCGGGAGCCGCCGCCCCGGCGTCGTCGTCCTGGCGCACGCCCGAGCTGGCCGCGCGGATCGCCCGGGAGGCCCGGTGGCGGGACGTCGCGTTCGAGGACCTGTCCACGGCGGAGCGGATCGACCCGCGGGTGCTGTCCCGCGAGCTGGACGCGATGCTGCCGGCCGAGCGGGTCGTGGCCGTCGACAGCGGCAACTTCATGGGCTACCCCAGCCAGTACCTCTCCGTGCCGGACGAGCGCGGGTTCTGCTTCACCCAGGCCTTCCAGTCCGTGGGCCTGGGCCTGGCCACGGCCATCGGCGCCGCGCTGGCGCAGCCGCACCGGCTGCCGGTGCTCGGCACGGGGGACGGCGGTTTCCTCATGGGGATCGCCGAGCTCGAGACCGCCGTCCGGCTGGGCCTGCCGCTGGTGTGCGTGGTCTACGACGACGCCGCGTACGGCGCGGAGGTGCACCACTTCGCCGGTGACGGGGACGCGCCCCTGGACACCGTGGTCTTCCCGGACGCCGACATCGCCGCGATCGGCCGGGGCTTCGGCGCCGACGGCGTGGTCGTGCGCTCCGCCGAGGACCTGGCCGCCGTGCGCACCTGGCTCGACGGGCCCCGGGACCGGCCCTTGGTGATCGACGCCAAGATCGCCTCCGACGGCGGGGCGTGGTGGCTGGCCGAGGCCTTCCGGGGCCACTGACCCGGCTCCCGCGCCACGAGGTCACCGCCGGCGGGACGGGCCCCGCCGGGACGGATCAGGCCCCGGACCGGCCGTCCTCCGCCGCGTCCCGCCGCAGCCGGGTGATCCGCACCCGCTCCACCCGGCTGCGGTCCACGGCCAGGACCTCGAGCCGGTAGCCGTCCACGTCGACGACGTCCGCCGGGCGCGCCACCCGCCCCAGCCGGTCCATCACGAACCCGCCGACCGTCTCGTAGTGGCCCTCGGGGATGACGAGCCCCGCCTCCACCGGGACCTCCTGGATGATCAGCCCGCCGTCCACGAGCACGGCCCCGCCCTCGCGCAGCACCGTGTCCTCGTGCTCCCGGACCCCGGCGTCGAACTCGTCGTAGATCTCGCCCACGAGCTCCTCCACGAGGTCCTCGAGGGTCACGATGCCCGCCGTCCCGCCGTACTCGTCGACCACCAGCGCGATGTGGTGCCCGTCCTTGCGCATGGCCTGCAGGGTGCGCAGCACGTGGTTGGTCTCCGGCAGGAAGGGGATGGGCCGCACCACGTCCCGCAGGGTCCGCGGCGGGGCCTCGATGACCCCGTCGCCGTCCTGGTCCGCGACCACGAGGTCGCGGATGTGCACGAAGCCCAGGACGTCGTCCACGCTCGTGCCGAGCACGGGGTAGCGGGAGTGCGGCAGGGCCAGGGCCGTGCGGTAGGCCTCCGTGACGGGCAGGGTGCCGTCCAGGAAGTGGACGTCGGGGCGCGGGCGCATGACCTCGGCGAGGCGGCGCTCGCCCGCCTCGAAGACGTCCGTGAGGATCGAGCGCGAGACGGCCCCGATGCCCCGGGTGTCCACGACCATCTCCCGGATCTCCTCCGCCGAGACCTCCTCGGTGACGGCGTGCGGGTCCCCGCCCACCAGCCGGACCACGAGGTTCGTGGACACGGACAGCAGCCAGATGACGGGGCGCATGAGCGTGGCGAAGACGCTCAGCGGAGGGGCCAGGATCTTCGTGAAGCCCACGGAGCGCTGCATGGCCAGGCGCTTGGGCACGAGCTCCCCGAGGACGAGGGAGAGGTACGCGATCACCAGGGTCATGCCGATCAGCGCGGAGGTCTCCGCGGCCGCGGTGGACAGACCGGCCCGCTCGAAGACGGGGGCCACGTCCGGGGCGAGCGTCGAGGCGCCGTAGGCCGAGGAGAAGAACCCCGCCACCGTCACGCCGATCTGCACCGCCGAGAGGAAGAGGTTGGGGTCCCGGACGAGGGCGGCGGTCCGGGCGCCCTTGCGGCCCGAGCGCTCGATCCGCTTGACCTGGCTCTCCCGCAGGCTCACGATCGCCATCTCGGTGCCCGCGAAGACGCCCCCGACGGCCACGAACAGCAGGACCAGGAGGATGTTCACGATCGTGCTGTTGTCCATGGCGCCCACAGTACCGGCCGCCTCCGGGACGCCAGGAGATCACCTGCTCGTCACGTCGCGTTGACCGGTTCGTCTCCGCGCTCCGCTTCGGTGGAGGGGCACTGTCCCCCCAGGCACGAGGAGCACCGTCATGACCACCCGTTCCCCCCGCACCCTGCGCGGCGCCGCCGCGGCCCTGTCCGCCGTGGCCGTGCTCGGCTCGGCGCTGCCGGCCGCCGCCGCCCCGTCCGGCACCGAGGACCCGATCGTCGTCGGGCACCGCGGCGCCGCCGGCACCGCCCCCGAGAACACGGTCCCCGCGTTCAAGGACGCCCGCGCCGCCGGCGTCGACTACCTGGAGATCGACGTCCAGCTCAGCGCCGACGGCGTGCCGTTCCTGTTCCACGACAGCACCCCCGCGCGCACCACGGACGTCGAGGAGGTCTTCCCCGGCCGCGAGGACGACCCGATCACGTCCTTCACGTGGGACGAGCTGCAGCAGCTCGACGCCGGCTCCTCCTTCGACGCGCAGTTCGCCGGGGAGCGGATTCCCCACCTCGACGACGCCGCGCGGATCGCCACCGTCAACACCGGCGTCTACATCGAGATCAAGTCCCCGCAGAACTCCCCCGGCATCGAGCAGGTCGTGGCCGACGCCCTGGCCGAGGACCGGGACTGGGCGAAGCTGCTCGCGGCGGACAAGGTCACCGTCATCGGCTTCGACGAGGCGTCCAACCGGACCTTCGCCGGGCTGGCCCCCGACGTGCCCCTGCAGCAGCTCACCGGCAGCGTCCCGGACGCCGCCACGATCGAGCGGTGGGCCGGTGTCGTGGACTCCGTGGGCACGAACTACCGCACCCTCGACGCCGGCGACGTCGCGCGCGTCGACGCCGCCGGCCTGGCCCTGGGCGTCTACACCGTCAACTCCCCGGAAGCGGTCCAGCACGTGGTGGACCTCGGCGTCGACATGATCACCGGCGACTTCCCCCTCCAGACGGCCCGCCACCTGGACGGGCGCGACCCCTTCCCCGCGAACAACGGGATCCGGATCGAGGACTCCGTCAACGACGTCCCCGGCGACGACCTCCAGCCCGGGACCGGCGAGCACGTGGTGCTCACCAACACGGGCCGGACCGCCGTGGACGTCAGCGGGTACGTGCTGCGCGACGCCGCGAACAACGTCCTCACCGTGGGCGAGGGCTACGAGCTGGCCCCGGGCGGGCGCCTGCGCGTGCACACCGGACCGGGCACCGGCACGGAGGACGCCCACTACAACGGCGGCACCTCCGCCGTGCTCAACAACGGCGGCGAGTCCGTCGCCCTGTGGACGGACAACGGCCGGCTGCTGGACGTCTTCGCCAACTGATCCGGGACGCCCCCGCGCCGGGCGGGCCCCGCCGGCGACCACCGACGGGGCCTGCCCGGGCTCACCAGAGGTGGCGGCACTGCCCGTTCTGGCAGGAGAACTCGGGGGCGCGCCCGTCGGGCAGCATCATCGACGGGGACGCCAGCTCGACGTCGCGCGCCAGGTCCCAGTCGTCGGGCATGATCTGCACGTAGACCAGCTCGAACCCGGTGGCGCCGCAGCGCGGGCACGGCGCGGTGGTGCCGCGCAGACCGTCGGACGGGGTGGTGCTCATGGCGGGCCTCCCGGGGAGAACGGCCCCGGGCGCTCCGGAGCCGGTGGGCCCAGTGTAGTGGGCGCACCGGCTCCGGACGCGGCCGCGGGCCGGCTCAGGCCCTCGTGCCCGCCTCCCGCTTGGCGCGCTGGATCTCCTCGTAGACGTGCCCGCGCAGCTCGGTGAACCGCGGCAGGCCGCGGGTGGTGAGCTGGTCGCGGTCGTCGGGCAGGTCGATCGGGAGGTCCTCCTGGACCACGGTGGGCGAGCTCGAGAGGATGATGACGCGCTCGCCGAGGTAGACGGACTCGTCGATGTCGTGGGTCACGAACAGCACGGTCACGCCCATCCGGTGCCACACGTCCCGGATGAGGTCCTCGAGGTCGGCGCGGGTCTGGGCGTCCACCGCGGCGAAGGGCTCGTCCATCAGCAGGATCTTCGGCTGGTAGGCGACCGCCCGGGCGATGGCGACGCGCTGCTGCATGCCGCCGGAGAGCTGCCACGGGTACTTCTTGTCCGCGCCGCGCAGGTCCACGGCGGCGATCGCCTCCTCCACGAGCCGGTTCCGCTCGTCCCGGGCCAGCCTGGCGTTCTTCAGCGGCAGCTCCACGTTCTCGCGGACCGTCATCCAGGGGAACAGGCTGCGCCCGTACTCCTGGAAGACCACGGCCATGTCCTTGGGCGGACCGGTCACCTTCTCGCCGCCCAGCAGCACCTCGCCGGAGGTCGGCGCCATGAGCCCCGAGATGCACTTGAGCAGCGTGGTCTTGCCGGAGCCGGAGGGCCCCACGAGGCACGCCAGCTCGCCGCGGCCGAGGTCGAACGTGAGGTTGCGGACCGCCTCCACGTCGCCGTGGTCGCTCTGGTAGATCTTCTGCAGCCCGCGCACGGACAGCAGCACGTCCTTCCCGCCGGTGCGTCCGGCGCCGGCGTCCGAGACCCCGGTGGCGGTCGCGTCCGTGCCGGTCCGGGGTGCGGTCGCGCCGCCGTCCACTGCCGAGCTTCCTGATTCAGCCTGCATTCTCCACCTCTTTCAGGCCCCGGTACCAGGCGAGGACCTTGCGTTCAACACGTTGGAAGACGAACGCCAGCACCACCCCGATGAGACCCAGGACGGCGATGCCGCTCCACATCTCGGGGATGGCGAACGATCGCTGGAACTGCACGATGGTGAAGCCGAGCCCCGAGGACGAGGCGAACATCTCCGAGATCACCATCAGGATCAGCCCGATCGACAGGGCCTGCCGGATGCCGGCCATCATCTGGGGGCTGGCGGCGGGGATCACCAGGTGGACGATCCGCGACCACCCGTGGATCCCGTACGAGCGCGCCGTCTCGTTCATGACGGAGTCGACCGAGCGCACGCCCTCGATGGTGTTCAGCAGGACGGGCCACACGGACCCGAGCACGATCACCACCACCTTCATCTGGTCGTTGACGCCGATGAGCAGCATCAGCACGGGCACCAGCACCGGCGGCGGGATCGCCCGGAAGAACTCGAGCACGGGCTCCAGCAGGTTCCGCAGCCAGCGCACCGACCCGATGACGAGCCCGGCGACGACGCCGAGCAGGATGGACAGCGCCAGCCCGACCAGGAGCCGGCCGATGCTCGGCAGCACGTCGTCGAAGAACCGGTCGCCGAACCAGACGTCCACGAACGTCGTGGCGAACTCGCCCGGCTCCGGGACGTAGAAGTTGGTCGTCGTCAGGGTGTAGGCCCACCACAGCAGGACCAGCAGGACGGGCAGCGCGAGCGCGTAGCCCAGGGTCTTGACGAGTCTCACACCGCCACCTCTCCGCGGACGGACGAGTGCCAGGCCAGCGCCCGGCGCTCGAGCGCCCGCATCCCCAGGTTGATGAGCACGCCCAGCAGCCCGGCCGTGACGATGAACGCGTACATGGCCGTGACGGCGCCGCCGGACTGGGCCAGGGAGATCTCCCGGCCCAGCCCCGGCGTGCCGATCACGAGCTGGGCGGTGACCGCCAGGATCAGCGCCACGGCCGCCCCGAGCCGCAGCCCGGTGATCACGTAGGGCAGGGACGTGGGCCACGTGACGTACCGGACGCGGGCCAGCGTCCCGAGCCCGTAGCTCTTGGCCGTGTCCTGCGCCACGGTGTCCACGTCCCCGACCCCGTAGAGGACCTGGATGAGGATCTGCCAGAAGGACGCGTACACGACCAGCAGCAGGGTGGACTCGAGCTGCACGCCGAACAGCAGGACGGCCAGCGGGATGAGCGCGACCGACGGGATGGGCCGGAGGAACTCGATCGTGCTGTGGGTGGCCCGGCGCAGGAACGTGCTGCTGCCGATGACCAGCCCCAGGACGATCGCGGCGACCGCGGCGATCAGCAGCCCGAGGAACCAGGCCCGGACGGTCTGCCAGACCGCCAGCCAGAAGCCCGCCGAGCCGAGCTGCTCCCCGAGCTCCAGCAGGACCGCGCTGGCCGGGGGCAGGTACCGGGGGTCGACGATCCCCGTCAGGGGCAGCAGCTCCCAGGTGAGCAGGAACCCGAGGATCCCCAGCACCCCGAGAACCCCGGGCCCCCAGGCCCGTCCCGTGCGCTTTCGTGCCATGTCGTGCTCCCTCCCTCGGGTGCCGGGTCCGCGGACGGCTACGGCAGCAGCGCGTCGAGGTCGGGGGCCTGCTCGAGGGTCCCGTACTCCACGGCGGCGTCGCCCAGCTTCTGCAGCGCCTCGCGGTCGAACTCGGTGCGGAAGCGCGGCAGGGCCATCTCGGCGCGCAGCTCGTCGCTGATCTCCGTGTAGGTCCCGACGATCTCCCGGACCGCGTCCGGGTTCTCGTTCGCGTACTCGAGCGAGCGGTTCATGGCGTTCTGGAACTTCTCCACCAGCTCGGGGTCCTCCTCGAGCTTCTGGGCGGTCGTGAAGTAGCCGGCGATGTCGAGCTCCGGGTCGAACTCCACGAAGTTGTAGGACACCGCGCGGGCGCCCTCGTCGAGGACCTGGGTGAGGAACGGGTCGAGGATCCAGGCCGCGTCCACCTGGCCGCGGTCGAGCGCGGCCGGGGCGTCCGGGAAGCCGACCTCCACGAAGTCGATGCTCTGCGGGTCCCCGCCGGCCTGCTCGACGACGTGGCGGATCGTCGTGTCGCCGATGTTGTTGAGGTTGTTCACCGACACCGTCTTGCCGGCCAGGTCCTCGGGGCCCTGGATGTCCGAGTCGGCGGGCACCACCACGGCGCCGAAGTCCCGCTCGGTGTCGCCCGAGGTCGTGGTGCCGTTGGCGACGTACTCGAGGTCCAGCCCCTCGCCCTGGGCGACCATGACGGACAGGGTGTTGCCGAAGGCGAAGTCGAAGTCCCCGCTGACCACGCCCGGCACGGCGGCGGCGCCGCCGCTGGTGGTCTGGATGTCGAGGTCGATCCCCTCCTCCTCGAAGAAGCCCTGCTCCTCGCCCAGCCAGATGGCGGCGGTGTCGACGATGGGGATGACGCCGACGGTGACGGCCTGCATCTCCCCCTCGGCCTCCGTGCCGCCTCCGCTGTCGCCGCCGCCGCCGCACGCGGCCAGCGCCAGTACGGATCCTGCTGCTCCCAAGCCGATGAGCGGTCGCCGCATCGTGCCTCCCCTGTGTCGTCCGGTGCCCGTTGTGATGGGGATCACTCTAGTGACGTAGCATTCACAAACCAGTGCATGTTGTCGATGGACCGATGTATGACATCTATGAGCCGCTGACCGAGGAGGGGTGCCGTGGAGCTGGACCTGAACCTGATGCGCGTGTTCTGCACGGTCTACGAGCAGGGCAGCGTCACGGGGGCCGCCGCCGAGCTGCACCTCACCCAGCCCACGGTGAGCCACGCTCTGAAGAACCTGCGCCGGCAGTGCAACGACCAGCTGTTCGTCCGGGAGGGCCGGGGCCTGAGCCCCACGCCGTTCGCGAGGAGCATCTTCCCGCAGGTCAAGGCGGGGATCGCCCAGGTGACCGCGGCCGTCTCCTCGGGCGGGCTGTTCGACCCGGAGACCGCCCGCGAGCGCTTCACCCTGGCGCTGACCGACCTCGGGGAGCTGGCGTTCCTGCCGTCCGTCATGGTGGCGCTGCGGGAGCAGGCACCCGGTGTGGAGCTGACCGTGCTGCCCCTGGACGTGGAGCGCGTCCCGGAGGACCTGCTGCGCAACCGGGTGGACGCCGCGATCTGCGCCCCGTACATCGGCGGGCCCGGCATCGTCCGCACCGTCGTCGGCACCGACGAGTACGTGGTGATCGCGGCCCGCGGCCACCCGCGGGTCCGGGAGCGGCTCACGCTCGAGCAGTTCGCGGAGGAGCCGCGGATCCGGCTCGCCCCGTCGATGGGCCACGACCTCGCCGAGGTCGCGGCGGAGCGGGCGGGCGCCCCGGGCAGCACGGCCCTGCGGCTGTCCCACTTCACGGGCCTGGTCTCCGTGGTGGAGCGCACCGACTGCCTCGCGGTGCTGCCGCGGTTCCTCGCCGAGACGCTCCAGGAGGCGGCCGGGATCCGGGTCTTCCCGCACCCGGTCGAGATGCCGGTCCTGCAGCTGGCCGCCTACACCCGCGAGACCGCCCACCAGCGCCCGGCGCAGCAGTGGTTCGCGCGGCTGGTCGTGGACACGCTGCGGGAGTCCGTCTCGCCGGACCCGTCGGCGCCGCTGCGGCCCGGGCCCTGGCATCGTCGCCGTCTATGAGGGGATAGAAAACATCGACTGGCCGTGCCCCCGGCCCCCTTCTACTCTCGCGGTGAGGCGGCACGCCGGTGCCGCGTCCCGATTGGAGCGCAGCGTGACCACCATCCGTGCCAGGACCCACCGCTGGATGCAGGCCCGGGGCCTCGACACCGTGTTCGGCAACCCGGGCTCCAACGAGCTGCCCTTCCTGCGGGACCTGCCCCCCGGCATCCGGTACGTCCTGGGGCTGCACGAGGGAGTGGTCGTGGGCATGGCCGACGGCTACGCGCAGGCCACGGGCCGGCCGGCGCTCGTGAACCTGCACTCGGCCTCCGGCACGGGCAACGCCATGGGCGCGCTGACCAACGCCGCCAGCTCGCACACCCCGCTCGTGCTCACGGCCGGCCAGCAGGTGCGCGCCACGATCGGCGCGGAGCCCATGCTCGCCAACGTGGCGGCCCCGGACCTGACCTCCCCGCTGACGAAGTGGGCGGGCGAGCCGCTGTCCGCGCAGGACGTCCCCCGCATGCTGGACCAGGCCCTGTGGGAGGCGTGCACCGGGTCCCGCGGCCCCACCTACGTCTCGGTCCCCTACGACGACTGGGACCGGGAGTCCGCCGACAACGACGACTACCTGCTGCCCCGGCGGGTGGCCGAGGGCCTGCACCCGGCCCCCGAGCACGTGCGGGAGATCGCCGGTCTGCTGGCCGGAGCCCGCCGGCCCGCGCTGGTGCTGGGCTCCGAGGTGGACGCCGTGGCGGCGAACGGGGTCAGCCGCGAGCTCGCCGAGCTGCTCGGCGCCGACGTGTGGGTGGCGCCCTCCCCCTACCGGCTCCCCTTCCCCAACCGGCACCCGCAGTTCCGCGGGGTCCTCCCCGCCTCGGAGCGGGGCGTGCACGCCGCCCTCGAGGAGAACGACGTGGTCCTGGTGCTCGGCGCCCCCGTCTTCCGCTACCACCAGTACGAACCCGCCCGGTACCTGGCCGAGGGCACGCAGCTGCTGCACGTCACCGAGGACCCGGGCGAGGCCGCCCGGGCGCCGTTCGGGACCTCCTTCGTGGCCGGGCTCGCCGCGACGGCCGCGGCCCTGGTGGCCGCCCTGCACGAGCGGCGCGGCGGGGCGCGCCCGGCCGCCCCGGTCGGATGGACGGTGCCGCCGCCCGCCCGCGAGCCCGTGGACGGCGTCTTCCACCCGGGCGCCGTGTTCGAAGTGCTGCGCGAGACGGCGCCGGCGGACACCGCCTACGTGGTGGAGTCGACCTCCACCAACGGGGACTTCTGGAGGCACATGGACCTGCGGGAGCCCGGCTCCTACTTCTGGCCGGCCTCCGGCGGCCTGGGCTTCGGGCTGCCCGCGGCGGTCGGCGTGAAGCTGGCCCGGCCGGACCGTCCCGTCATCGGGGTGGTCGGCGACGGGTCGGCCAACTACGGGATCACCGCCCTGTGGAGCGCGGCGCAGTACCGGGTCCCGGTCGTGTTCGTGATCCTCAACAACGGCACCTACGGCGCGCTGCGCTGGTTCGCGGGCATGCTCGGCACGGGGGACGTGCCGGGGCTGGACGTGCCGGGCATCGACTTCCTGAGCCTCGCCCGGGGCTACGGGGTGCCCGCGCAGGCCGCGGGCACGGCCGCGGAGCTCGCCGACCTGGTGCGGCAGGGTCTCGCGGCCGAGGGTCCCACGCTCATCGAGGTCCGCACGGAGCTGACCACCCCCTGAGCGGCACCGCGCGCCGGGGCGGCTCAGCGGCAGGAGACCGTGAACACCCTAGCGTCGCCGGACAGCTCGACGGTGCCGGGGCCGCCCCGGTGCAGCAGCGACTCCCCGCCGGCCAGCTCCCACTCCCGGCCGGCGGCCCGCACCAGCGCCCGGTCCCCGGTGCTCAGCAGGACCGTGGTGCCCCGCAGCCCGACGGGCACGGCCCGTCCCGGCACGAGCTCGTGGGCGGTCAGCGACAGCCGCTCGTCCCACAGGGGGTAGACGCGGCGGCCGTGCTCGTCGGCGGCGGGCTCGACGACCTCCGGGGCCGCCTGCTCGTCGGCCAGCACGGCGAGCAGCTCGGCCACGTCCACGTGCTTGCCCGTCAGCCCGGCGCGCAGGACGTTGTCCGAGGAGCTCATCACCTCGATCGCCGTCCCGGACAGGTACGCGTGGAGCTGCCCGGCCGGGGTGTGCAGGGACTGCCCCGGGGCGAGGCGGACGTGGTGCATGCACACCGCGACCAGCAGCCCGCGGTCGCCCGGGTGCCGGTCGTGCACGTAGCGGACCAGCGAGGCCACCGGGTCCTGCGGGCCCGCGGCGCGGGCCGCGTCGACGGTCGCCGCCACGGCGGCCGCGGCGGCGTCGTCGTCGAGCGTCAGCACGGCCGGCAGCACGGGGCGCCCGCCGGCGGCGGCGTCGCGCAGCCAGTCCAGCCCCAGGCGCGCGGCGGTGGCGCGCAGCCGGTCCGCCGGCTGCACCCCCGTGAGCAGCTCCACGTCGGTGAGGGCCACGACGGTCTCGGGCTTGGCGGAGCGGTCCTTGTAGTTGCGCCGCGGGTCGTCGAGCGGGATCCCCGCCCGCTGCTCGCGCTCGAAGCCCGCCTCGGCCTGCTCCGGCGAGGGGTGGACCTGGATGGACAGGGGGGCGTCGATGGCCAGGATCTTGAGCAGGAACGGCAGGCCCTCCAGCGGCTCGTCCCGGCCGTCCCGGACGACGACGGAGGGCGCGGAGGGGTGCGCGCCGACCCACAGCTCGGCCTCGGGCTCGGGGCTCGGCACGGGTCTGCCCTGGAGGCGGGCCAGCACCTCGCGGGAGCCCCACGCATAGTGCTGGACGGGATTGCGCATGCGGAGGATCTCGACCATGCTCGTCATCCAATCACAGGACCGCCCGCGCCCCGCGGCACCCGGGAGCGCCCGTGGCCTAAGATCACCCCTTGTGACTATCGATCTCTCAGCTTCGTTCAAGGCCTACGACGTGCGCGGCATCGTGGGCGAGTCCATCACCGCGGAGACGGTCCGGGCCACCGGCGCCGCGTTCGTGGACGTCCTGGGCCTCGCCGGCCTGACGGTCCTGGTGGGCGGCGACATGCGCCCCTCCTCGCCGGAGTTCGTGGACGCCTTCGCCGAGGGCGCGGTCCGCCGCGGCGCGGACGTCGTGAAGATCGGGCTGATCTCCACCGACGAGCTGTACTACGCGTCCGGGACGTTCGGCGCCGCCGGGGTGACCTTCACGGCGAGCCACAACCCCGCCGAGTACAACGGCATGAAGATGTCGAAGGCCGGGGCCGTCCCGGTCTCCTCCGAGACGGGCCTCTACGACATCCGCGACCTCGCCCAGCGCTACCTCGACGACGGAGCGGTCCCGGAGGCCCCCGTCCCCGGCACGGTCACCGAGCGGGACGTGCTGACCGGCTACGCGGAGTACCTGCGCTCCCTGGTGGACCTGTCCGGGACCCGCCCGCTCAAGGTGGTGGTCGACGCCGGCAACGGGATGGCGGGGCTGACCACTCCCGCGGTGCTGGGCGACGCCGTGCTGGAGCCGCTGCCGCTGGAGGTCGTGCCCCTGTACTTCGAGCTGGACGGCACGTTCCCCAACCACCCCGCCAACCCGCTCGAGCCGGAGAACCTCGTGGACCTCCAGCGGGCCGTGCGCGAGCACGGCGCGGACCTGGGCATCGCGTTCGACGGCGACGCCGACCGCTGCTTCGTGGTCGACGAGCAGGGCGGGGCCGTCTCGCCCTCGGCCGTCACCGCGCTCGTGGCCGAGCGGGAGATCGAGCGCGCCCGGGCGGAGGGCGTGGAGAACCCGGTGATCATCCACAACCTCATCACGTCCCGCGCCGTGCCCGAGCTGGTCACCGCCCGCGGCGGCCGCCCCGTGCGGACCCGGGTGGGCCACTCGTTCATCAAGGCCGTCATGGCCGAGGAGGGCGCCGTGTTCGGGGGCGAGCACTCCGCGCACTACTACTTCAAGGACTTCTTCAACGCGGACACCGGGATGCTCGCCGCGATGCACCTCCTGGCCGCGCTGGGCGAGCAGGACGGGCCGCTGAGCGAGCTGATGCACCAGTACGACCCGTACGCGGCCTCCGGTGAGATCAACTCCACGGTGGAGGACAAGGCCGGTGCCGTCCGGCGGGTCGTCGACGCCCTGGCCGGCCGGGACGTGAGCGTGGAGGAGCTGGACGGCACCACGCTCAGCTGCCCGGACGAGGGCTGGTGGTTCAACCTGCGCCCCTCCAACACCGAGCCGTTCCTGCGCCTCAACGTCGAGGCGAAGGACCCGGCGACGATGGAGCGGGTCCGGGACCGGGTGCTGGACATCGTGCGCGTCTGAGACCCCGGCACGCAGCGGGGCCCCGCCGGACGAGCCGTCCGGCGGGGCCCCGTGCGCTGCGGGCGCTCAGACCGCGGCGGTCTCGCGCGCCTCGTCGTGGAGCATCCACTGGTCCGGGCCCAGGATCTCGTAGGCCACGCTGCGCCCCGGGACGCCCTGGGCGATCACGGCGGAGCGGACGGCCTGCATGAAGGGCAGCGGGCCGCACAGCACCACCTGGGCGTCGGCCGGGATCCGCACGGCGCCGAGGTCCATGAACCCGTCGTGGTCGCCGTCCCCCGGGGTCTCCATCCAGGTCTCCAGGCGGGCGTGGGGCAGCTCGGCGACCAGCATCTCGTGCAGCTCCCGCAGCGCCCAGTCCTCCGCCGAGCGGTCGGCGTGCAGGACGAGGACCTGCCGCTGCGACTCCTGGCGGACGAGCCGGTCCAGGAACGCCAGCATGGGGGTCACGCCGATGCCGGCGGAGGCCAGCACGAGCGGCCCCTCCCCCTCCGGGAGCACCACGTCCCCGTAGGGGTTGGAGACCCGCAGGACGTCGCCCACCTGCACGTCGTGGCAGAGCACCGGGGTGACCTCGCCGCGCTCGTCGAGTCGCACGGCGATCCGGCGGGTCCCCTCGGGCCCGGGCACCAGCGTGAACTGCCGCGGCTGGTCCACGCCGTCGGGCATCCGCACCTCGACGGTCACGTACTGGCCGGCCACCGCGGGGGTCATCGGGGTGCCGTCGGCGGGCTCGAGGGTGATCGCCGTGGTGGTGGTCCCGGTCTGCTCCTTGGCCGCGACCCGGAACGGGGCGAAGACCACGCTGTTCGCCTGGCCCGCGTAGAGGCCCTCCTCGATCTTGATCAGGGCGTCGGCCATCAGCCAGTACACCTCGTCCCAGGCGGCCACGACCTCGGGCGTCGCGGCGTCGCCGAGGTCCCGGGCGATCGCGCCGAAGAGGTGCTCGTGGACGATCGGGTAGTGCTGGGGCAGCACGCCCAGGGACGCGTGCTTGTGCGCCACGCGGGAGAGCAGCTCGTCCGGGTAGCCCTCGGGGTGGGTCAGCAGCCAGGAGGCGAACATCGCGATGGAGCCGGCGAGGGCCTGCGCCTGGGTCCCGTTCTTCTGGTTGGAGCGGCTGAACATGCCGTCCAGCAGATCGGGGCGCGCCTCGAACATGGACCGGTAGAACTCGGGGGTGATGAACGGGATGCGCTCGGCGACGACGCCGATGGTCTGCTCGATGACGGGACGGGACTGGTCGGACAGCACGGTTGCCTCCTGGGGAGCCGGTGGATGACTCCTCAAAAGTAGCATCTGAAATGCTTGATTACGTCATCGGCGGCGGCGCGCCCCCCGCGGTGGCCGCCGGCGGCTCGGGCGGGCGCAGCCCGATGGACACCAGCACCGGGCCCACCTGCCGCTCGCTCACGAGGTCCCGCACCCGCACGTCGTCGAGCGCGCCGTAGAAGGCCTCCCGCGCGTCCGCGAGGGCGCGGCGCAGCCGGCACCCGCGGTCCAGCGGGCAGTCGCCGCCGGCCGACTCGCACTCGACCATCGCGGAGCCCGCCTCCAGCTCGCGCAGGAGCGAGCCAACGGTGGCGTCCAGGCCGGCGGGGGTGATCGACACCCCGCCGGTGCGGCCGCGGCTCGAGGCCAGCAGCCCGAGCCCGCTCAGCCGGCCCACGGTCTTGGTCACGTGGTGGTAGGGGGCGCCCACGCCCTCGGCGATGGCGCGCGTGGTGAGCTTCTCCCCCTCGGGGACGGCTCCTGTCAGCAGCAGGACGCGCAGGGCGATGTCCGAGAACGCGGTCAGCCGCACGGCGGGGTCCTCCGGTCGCTCATGGCGGCTCCTTCCGAGACCTCGCGCGTCCCGGCCGGCCGCGGGAGCGCCCCCATTGTCCCACGCGGGCGGCGGACGCGGACGAGGGGCCTCCCGGCACGGGAGACCCCTCGTCCGACCGCCGGCCCCGGGGCGCCGCAGCGCCCCGGGACGGGGATCACGCCTGGTTCAGGCGGTCCTCCAGCCCGGCACGCTGCTCGAGGATGGGCTCGGGCACGTGGCCGAGCCGGTGGAACCACTCGTCGATGCTGGGCAGCTCGGCCCGCCACTCCTCGACGTCGACCTTGAGGGCGGCCTCGAGCTCCTCGTCCGAGACGTCCAGGCCGGTGAGGTCGAGGTCCTCCTTGGTGGGCACGATGCCGATCGGGGTCTCCCGGCCACCGGCCGTGCCCTCGAGGCGGTCGAAGATCCACTTGACCACGCGGGAGTTCTCGCCGAAGCCCGGCCAGGCGAAGCCGCCGCTCGGGGTGCGGCGGAACCAGTTGACGTAGAAGACCTTCGGCATGTCGTCCTCGCCGATGCGCTCGCCGACCTCGACCCAGTGCTCGAGGTAGTCGTTGGCGTTGTAGCCGATGAACGGGAGCATCGCCATGGGGTCGCGCCGGACGACGCCCACGGCGCCCTTCGCGGCGGCGGTGGTCTCCGAGGACAGCGTGGCGCCCTGGAACACCCCGTGCTCCCAGCCGAAGGACTGGGAGACGAGCGGGATGGTGGTCTTGCGGCGGCCGCCGAAGACGATCGCGGACAGCGGCACGCCCTCCGGGTCGTCGTACTCGGGAGCGAGGATGTCGGCCTGCTTGATCGGGGTGCAGAAGCGCGAGTTCGGGTGCGCGGCGGGACGGCCGCTCTCCGGGGTCCAGTCGCGGCCCTTCCAGTCGGTCAGGTGCTCGGGCGTCTCGTCCGTCATGCCCTCCCACCAGACGCCGCCGTCGTCGGTGAGCGCCACGTTGGTGAAGATCGTGTTGCCCCGGGCGATGGCGCGCATGGCGTTGGGGTTGGTGGGCCACCCCGTGCCCGGAGCCACGCCGAACAGACCGGCCTCCGGATTGGTCACCCGGGCCTGGCCGTCCTTGCCGAAGCGGATCCAGGAGATGTCGTCGCCGACCATCTCGGCCTTCCAGCCCTCGAGCGTGGGCTCGAGCATCGCGAAGTTGGTCTTGCCGCAGGCCGAGGGGAAGGCCGCGGAGATGAACCGGCTCCTGCCCTCGGGGTTCGTGACCTTGAGGATGAGCATGTGCTCGGCAAGCCAGCCCTCGTCGTGGGCGATGGCGGAGGCGATGCGCAGGGCGTAGCACTTCTTGCCGAGCAGGGCGTTGCCCCCGTACCCGGAGCCGAAGGACCAGACGGCCCGGTCCTCGGGGAAGTGCACGATGTACTTGGCGGGGTTGCAGGGCCAGGGCACGTCCTGCTCGCCCGGGGCCAGCGGGGCGCCCAGCGAGTGCAGGCACTCGACGAAGAAGCCGTTCTGCTCGGTCATCTTCTCCAGCACCGGGGTGCCGATGGTCGCCATGATGCGCATGGAGCACACCACGTAGGCGGAGTCGGTGATCTCCACGCCGTAGCTCGGCCGCGAGGCCTCCAGGTGGCCCATGACGAAGGGGATGACGTACATCGTGCGCCCGCGCATGGCGCCGCGGAACTTCTTGCGCAGGGAGCTGCGCATCACCTCCGGGTCCTCCCAGTTGTTGGTGGGGCCCGCCCCCTTCTCGGTCTTGGTGCAGATGAAGGTGCGCTCCTCGACCCGGGCGACGTCGTCCGGGTCAGAGAACGCGGCGAAGGAGTTGGGAAACTTCTCCTCGTCCAGGCGGACGAAGGTGCCGGCGTCCACGAGCTCGTCGGTGAGCTGCGTCCACTCGGCCTCCGAGCCGTCGACCCAGTGGATGCGGTCCGGCTGGGTCAGCTCCGCCATCTCCCGCACCCACGAGAGGAGGTGCGCATGGGTGGTGGGCGCGCTGTCCAGCGCGCCCTTCACAGCCTCGTTCAGCCCGGTGGTCTCCGTCGTTGCAGTGGGGTTGTCAGCCATTGACATGTCTCCTCGTTGAGGCCGTCCGCCGACCGCCCGGGGCTCTCGTGGTGGTGCTCGTCGTCGAACACTCGACCCGGTGTCACCGGGCCCACAGTGAGCGGCGTGGAGGTGGGCGGCCGGTCTCTACTGTGATGTGGGTCCATCGTATCGCCCCGGCCCCGGCCGCCCCAGCAGGGTTACGCGCGCCGCGGCCCGTCGCGCCGGGTGCCGGGCGGGGCGCCCCCGGATTTTGCGCAGCCGGGGGCCGCATGTAGAGTGATGTCCGGTTTGAACGGCGGTGACGCCGGGACGCCGATGCGCCTGTAGCTCAACGGATAGAGCATCTGACTACGGATCAGAAGGTTGGGGGTTCGAATCCCTTCGGGCGCACCATCCACGAAAGAGCCCCTCACCGGCGGAGACGCCGGTGAGGGGCTTCTTCGTGCCCGGCCGCTGCGGCCCGGGCCGCGGACGGCTCAGGCCGGGGCCGCGGCGAGCGCCCGGACGTCTCCCCCGGCGCGCCCCACGAGGCCGCGGGTCACCACGGTGTCGAGCCCCGGGAGGGCGGCCAGGCGCAGCGCCAGGCGCCGCGCCTGGCGGCGGGCGCGGGAGGACGGCAGGAACCACTGCGCCCCGCCGCGGGCGACGCGCTGCTTCTCCGCCACGACCGGCCGCCAGACCCGCTCCCAGCCCGTCAGCGCCTCCTCGACCGACCCGGCGCGGTCGAGCCGCTCGGCGAGCAGCCACGCCCCGGCGATCCCCAGCGAGGCGCCCTGGCCGCCCAGCAGGGACACCGCCTGGCCCGAGTCCCCGAGCAGCACGACCCGGCCGCTGCTCCACCGCGGCAGCTCGACCTGCACCACCTGGTCGTAGTAGAGCCGGTCCCCGCCGGGACAGGCCTCCAGGACGCGGGGCACGATCCAGCCCAGCGAGCCGTGGACGGCACGCAGGGTGCCCCGGGGGTCGGCCGGCAGGGACGGTGCGGCGGCCCGGTGCACGGCGAACACCGCCAGGCGCCCGTCGCGCAGCCCGTAGAACCCCATCGCCCGGTCGACGCTGTCCGTGAGGCAGAAGCGGTCGCCGACCTGCCGGCACGCCTCCGGGTCGTCGACCACGAACGCCGCCGTGTGCAGGCCCAGCCAGCGGCGGAAGCGCTCCTCGGACCCGAACGCGGAGCGCCGCACCGCCGAGTGCACCCCGTCGGCGCCGACCACCAGGTCGGCGTCGAGCACCGTGCCGTCGTCGAGCACCGCGCCCGCCCCGCCGGGCCGCTGCCGGACCCCGGCGACGCGCCGGCCGTAGCGGAGCTCCGCGACGCCCCGGGCGTGCTCGCGCAGCACCCGCTCGAGGTCGGGGCGCATCACGCTGACCAGGTGCCCGTCGAGGGCGTGGGCGAACCGGGCGAACGGCAGCCCGGCCCGGTCGCGGCCGCGGTCGTCCACGTAGCTGAGCCGCTCGACCCGGTAGCCGAGCTCCAGGACCGCCGGCAGCACGCCCATCTCCTCGGCGGCGTCCCAGCCGGGGCCGAAGAAGTCCATCATGTAGCCCTGCTCCCGCGGGCGCGGCGCCCGTTCCAGGACCACCACGTCCCAGCCCCGCCGGCCCAGGCACCCGGCCAGGGCCAGTCCCGCGATGCCCGCCCCGCAGACGACCGCGCGCACGGCCGGCGCCGCTCAGTACCGGTCGCCGACGGCTGCCACGCCGTCCAGCAGGGTCAGGTCCTCGGCCGTCAGGCGCAGGTCCGCGGCCGCGGCGTCCTCCCGCAGGTGGCCGGGGTCGGTGGTGCCGGGGATCGGCAGCACGTGCTCGCCGCGCACCGTGGTCCAGGCGATCGCGACCGCCGCGGGCGAGGTCCCGTGCCGGCCGGCGACCTCGCGGAGGGGCGCCAGCACGGCGTCCTCGTTGGCGGCCATGGCCTCCGGCGTGAACCGGGGGTTGCGCGAGCGGAAGTCGGAGCCGGAGAACTCCCGGCCCGCGAGGGCGCCGGAGAGGTAGCCGCGGCCCAGCGGGGAGAAGGGGACGAACACCGCCCCGTGCTCGGCGCACCACCCGATGACGTCCCCGGAGGGGTCCCCGTCGGCGGTGGGGCCAGACCCCTCGGGGTTGCGGGTCCACAGGGAGTACTCCGACTGGACGGCCGCGACCGGGTGGATGGCGTGCGCCCGCTCGGCCTGCTCCGTGCTGACCTCGGAGAGCCCCAGGTGGCGCACCTTGCCCGCGGTCACGAGCTCGCCCATCGCGCCCCAGGTGTCCTCGAGGGGCACGTCGGGGTCCACGCGGTGCAGGTAGTAGAGGTCCACCGCGTCGGTGCGCAGCCGGCGCAGGCTGTCCTCGATCGAGCGGCGCACCTCGTCCGGGTGCCCGCAGCGCTCCGTCCGGGGCGGCTCCAGGGAGGCCGCGCGCAGCCCGGTCTTGGAGCAGAGGAACACCTCGTCCCGGCGCGGGGCGAGGGCGGCGCCGACGAGCTCCTCGTTGGCTCCCCCGCCGTAGAGCACCGCCGTGTCCACCACGTTCATGCCGAGGTCCACCGCGAGCCCGAGCACCTCGTGCTTGCGCCGCTCGGTCAGCCCGTGCCGGTCGTAGACCCAGCTCAGGCCCATGGCCCCGAACCCGATCGCGCCCACGCGGTCCCCGGACGGGGTGAATTCGATCTGTCGCATCCAGTGCTCCTTCGTCGGTCCGGCCGCCGCGCCGGCGCCCGGAGGACCGCCGGTCAGCGGTCTCCCGCGGACGGTCGCGGCACCGTGAAGTCCACCAGGCGGGCGTCGGCGCCGTCCAGTCCGGCCCAGGTGCCGGGAACCTCCAGGACCGCCAGCCCGGAGGTGGGGCAGCCGTCGGCGAGGGCCATGACGGCGTCGTAGTCGGAGTCCGGTGTGGCCAGGCGGAGGGCGGCGTCGCGCAGACCGGGCAGGTGGCCGATGAGCAGCAGGGACTCCACGGTGTCCGGCACGTGGTTGAGTACCGCGATGATCCGGCTGTCCTGGGCCGCGTAGAGGGACTCGTCGAGCCGGGCGGTCGGGGCGAGGTCGCCGAGCTCGCTGCACACCCACGTGCAGGTCTGGCGTGCGCGCAGGGCGCTCGAGCACAGGATCATGTCCGGCACGTGCCCGTTCGCCAGCAGCCAGCGCCCCGCGGCGGCGGCGTCCGCGGCCCCGCCGCGGTCCAGGGGGCGGTCGTGGTCGGCCACGCCCCACGGGTGCTCGGCCTCCGCGTGGCGCATGAGGACGAGCTTCTTCCGGTCGTGGCGGGTCATCGGTTCATGATGCCACGCGTCCGCCGGGCACGGAGCGACCCCGGCTCCTCCGCGTCGCGGGACGGAACCGGGGCCTGCACGGATCGGGGACGCGGATCAGATGGAGTACTCGGGGGCCGCCCACACGACGACCTCGGGGTGCTCGTAGAAGCGGTAGCCCTGCCCGCGGACGGTGCGCACGGTGTTCGCGAGCCGGCCGAGCTTGGAGCGCAGGCGCCGGATGTGCACGTCGATGGTCCGCTCGTTGGGCACCTCCTCGGAGTCGCGCCACAGGCTGTGCAGCAGCTCGTGGCGGCCCACGGTCCGGCTGCCGTTCTCCACGAGGTAGTTCAGCAGCTCGAACTCCTTGAACGTGAGGTTCAGGAGGCCGCCGTCGAGGAAGACCTCCCGGCGGGAGAGGTCGATGAGCACCCCGGTGGACTGGCTGGTCTTCGTCTCGGGCGCCGGCGCGGGCGCGGCGGGCGCCGTGGGCCGCACGGCCCCCGAGGTGGGGTCGCCCAGGGCGTTGCGCACGACCTCGAGGTCGGTGCCGGCGGTGTTGGCGGGAGCCAGCGCCACGGCGGCGTAGGAGTCGGCCTGCGGGACCAGCTGCTGGGCGTACGCCCGGATGCTCTGGACCATCTTGACCAGCGAGGTGCCGCTGGCCGCCGCGGTCTCCTCGTCGAGACCCACGTAGATCACGAACCCGCGCGCCTCGTTCTCCTGCACCTGCGGACGCGGCGCCGTGTCCCGCTGCAGGCGGGTGGGGAGCGGGGTCTCGCCCGGCGCGGCCGACATGGGGCCGATCGTGCTCCGGAGGCTGCGGTAGTCGGCGGGGGCGGTCTGCCCCCGCTCGGGGGCCGCGGCCGGACCGCGGACAGCACGGGCCTCGCTCGTGCGGTTGCGCTGGGAAATGTGCACGTATCCCGGTGTGCCTGGCATCTGGTGCCCCTCGTCTTTCCGTCGTGCGGCGGACGAGGTTCCGTCCGCCTGAGTCGATCCGCCCCTCGGAACGGCCTCGCCGCTCCCAGCTCCCGAACCGGCCCGCTCCGTGGTGGTCGGGGAGGGTCCCCGCGAAGCTGGCAAATTCCTGACAGTGGCGTTGCTCTCATGGTCCACCAGCCCCCTGGATCCCGCAAGTAATATTCGAGGCGTTATCTCACGATGCGAGATTCGAACGACGGCTGTCCAAGTGCTCCGCCAAAATGAACCTCCTTCACCTTGCGGCTGTGATGCCGTTTTCCGTCCGACCCCCGGGATATCAGACCTCTGGGACCATCCGGGGGCTTTTCCGCCCCTCAAGCAGGTCCCGATCCTGTTGTCAAGACGGCTTCGTCGGTGAACTCTTCGTCTCACGATGTGAACACGTGGCCGGAGGTCGAAAAAAGGCCCGCCGAGGACGTCGGCGGGCCTTTTCAGCGCGTGGTCTGCGGTGTCACGGGACGGCGGTCAGTCGACCACGCCGTAGAGCCGGTCCCCGGCGTCCCCGAGGCCCGGGACGATGTAGGCGTTCTCGTCGAGCCGTTCGTCCCTCGCAGCCAGGACGATGTTGACCTCGGAGTCCCCCAGCTCCTCCTCGAGGGCGGCCAGGCCCTCGGGGGCGGCCAGGAGGCAGACGCACGTGATCTGCTCGGCCCCGCGGCGGTAGAGGAACTTGATCGCCTCCCGCAGCGTCCCGCCCGTGGCCAGCATCGGGTCGAGGACGAAGACCTGGCGGCCGGTGAGGTCGTCGGGCAGCCGCTCGGCGTAGGTGATGATGTCGAGGGTGTCCTCGTTGCGGGCCATGCCGAGGAAGCCCACCTCGGCCGTGGGGATCAGCCGGGTCATGCCCTCGAGCATGCCCAGGCCCGCACGGAGGATCGGCACGACCAGCGGCCGTGGCTTCGACAGCCCCACGCCCGTGGTGCGCGTGACCGGCGTGTCGATCTCCACCGGTTCCACGCGGACGCCCCGGGTGGCCTCGTACGCGAGCAGCGTCACGAGCTCCTCGACGAGCAGGCGGAACACCGGGGACGTGGTGTTCTTGTCCCGGAGCACGGTCAGTTTGTGTGCCACCAATGGGTGGTCGAGAACGGTCACTCGCATGGACCAAAATTACCATCGGGCCACGGGGGCGCCCCGCCCCCTCGCCGGACCCCGCCCGGCCCGGCGACCCGCCCAGGAGGAGAACCGCATGGCACTGCCCCCGCGCACCCGCTCCGAGGCCCGGGCGGAGGAGTGGATGCGGCTGGCCCTCGCCGAGGCCCGGGCGGCGCTCAGGACGCAGGACGTGCCGATCGGCGCCGTCGTGGTCGGCCCGGACGGGACGGTGGTCGGCCGGGGCCGCAACCGCCGGGAGGCCGACGGCGACCCCACCGCCCACGCCGAGATCCTGGCGCTGCGCGACGCCGCCCGCGCCCTGGGCTCGTGGCGGCTGGACGGCTGCACGCTGGTGGTGACCCTCGAGCCCTGCGCGATGTGCGCGGGCGGGATCGTCCTGGCCCGCGTGCCCCGCGTGGTCCTGGGCGCGTGGGACGACAAGGCCGGGGCGGCCGGCTCCGTCCTCGACGTGCTCCGGGAGCGGCGGCTCAACCACTGGGTGGAGGTGACCGGCGGCGTGCTGGCCGAGGAGTGCTCCCGGCTGCTCCTCGACTTCTTCGCGGAGCACCGGCGCGGCGGGGACGACAGCGCCGGGCCCGCCGCTCCCGGTCCCGCCGGCCCCGCGGGTTTTGGCGGTTGAGCTCGCCAGCCGGTACAGTACTGCGAGCTGGTGACGTGTCCGAGCGGCCGAAGGTGCATCACTCGAAATGATGTTTGGTGTAAGAGCCAACGAGGGTTCAAATCCCTCCGTCACCGCCAGTCGGGAAGGCCCCGGGTCCTGAGGGATCCGGGGCCTTCCGCATGCCCGCCCGCCGGTCCCGCCCCGTCCGGCGCCCCCGGAGGACGTGGACGGCCCCGGCCCGGGGCGGCCGGCGGCGGGGAGCGCGGGCCGCCGTTGGATACCGTGGTGGCGATCACCACGCCCGCCGTGCGGCGGGCCCGGACGGAAACGGAAGAGGGGCAGCATGACGACGTCGGCGCAGGCAGTCGGACACCTGGGAGCGGACGGGGAGGAGTACCCGGACGCGTACTTCGTGCGGCTGGACCGCACCCAGTTCCGCTCGACGCTGCACTCGCAGGGCGCCTGGAGCGAGGCCGAGCAGCACATGGGCGCCGCCTCCGGGCTGCTCGCCCACGCCGTGGAGGCCGACCACCCCCGCGCGGACCTCCTGCCCGTGCGCTTCTCCTACGACATCCTCGGCTTCATCCCCGGCGGCGAGGTCGAGGTGACCACGCGCGTGGTCCGCCCGGGCCGCACCATCGAGCTGGTCGAGGCCACCATGAGCCACGCCGGGCGCTCCTGCATCCGGCTGAGCGTGTGGCGGCTGCTCCGGGGCGAGACCGCCGAGACCGCCGGCACGCACCGGGAGGCCCTGCCGCCGGTGGGCGACGCCCTGCCCGCCACGATGACCGGGCGGTGGCCGGGCGGCTACATCGCCTCCCTCGAGGGCCGCACCGTGCGCGAGCACCGGCCCGGCCGGGCGGCCATGTGGCTGCGGGCGCCGCACGCCGTCGTCGCCGGGGAGGAGTCCTCCACCACGGCGCGGTTCCTGGCGGCCGTGGACGCCGCCAACGGCATCGCCGTGCGGGTGGGCCCCGACGAGATGGTCTTCCCCAACGTGGACCTGAGCGTGCACCTGGTCCGGGAGCCGGTCTCCCCGTGGGTGGGCCTCGACACGCACGTCACCTTCGGCGACACCGGCGTGGGCCTCACCGAGTCCGCGCTGCACGACGAGGCCGGCTACCTGGGCCAGGTCGCCCAGTCCCTGACGATCCGCCCGCTCCCGGTCTCCGGCTGAGCCGCACCGACGGGCCGGCGCGGGCCCCGGCCCGTCGGTGGGCGCCGCCGCGCGACCGTACAATGGGGCGGGATTCCCGACGTCGAGACCAGGGGCGACCGTGCCCCGAGGAGGCCACCCAGTGAGCAGCATCAACATCACCGTGATCGACCGCGAGGGCAACCGCACCGAGGGCGTCGAGTGGAAGGACTACGAGAGCCTCATGGAGGCCCTCACCCGCCACAAGTACCCGATCCTCGCGACCTGCGGCGGCAACGCGTCCTGCTCCACCTGCCACTCCTACCTCGACCAGGCCGCCTTCTCGAAGGCCAACGAGATCAACGACGAGGAGGAGGACCTCCTCGACATGCTCGACGACACCCGCCACGACACCTCCCGGCTCAGCTGCCAGGTCGAGTGGGCGGAGGAGCTCGACGGCGCCGAGGTCACCATCGCCCCCGAGTGGTGAGCCCCCCGTCCCCGCGGGGACGCCCCCGCCAGCCCTGACCAGACCCCGGACGGACCGGCCTCGCCGGCGCGCAGGAAAGTGGACCATGACCGACATCCGCGAGGACCTCACCACCCGCGCCGCCTACGTCTCGGACGCGTCGATCTACCGGCGGCTGCCCGAGGCGGTGGCCGAGCCGCGCAGCGTCGAGGAGGTCCGCGAGCTGCTGGCGCTGGCGAAGGAGCGGGGCTGGTCGGTGGTCTCCCGCGGCGGCGGCACCTCCGTGGCGGGCAACGCGATCGGCGACGGGCTGGTCATCGACACCTCCCGGCACTTCAACAGGATCCTGTCGATCGACCCCGAGGCGATGACCGCCACGATCGAGCCCGGGGTGATCTGCGACCAGCTGCGCTCCGCGGCGTCCGAGTTCGGCCTCACCTACGGACCCGACCCCTCGACGCACTCACGGTGCACGATCGGCGGGATGGTCGCCAACAACGCCTGCGGCTCCCACTCCGTGGCGTGGGGCACGTCCGCGGACAACCTGGTCTCGCTGAAGGTCATGCTCGCCGACGGCCGGGTGGTGGAGCTGCACGAGGGCGGCACCTCCGAGCCGGGGATCGACCGGGCGCTGACCGGGATCCGGGACCGGCACCTGGCCATGCTGCGCACCGAGCTCGGCCAGTTCCCGCGCCAGGTCTCCGGGTACGGGCTGCACTACCTGCTCGGCGAGAAGGGCTTCGACGCCGCCAAGGCCTTCGCCGGCACGGAGGGCACCTGTGGGGTCATCACCGAGCTCACGGTCCGTCTGGTCCGCAGGCCCGCCCACACGGCCCTGGCCGTGCTGGGCTTCGAGGACGCGTTCGAGGCCGCCACGGCGGCGCCGAAGCTGCGCGTGCCCGGGGTGTACACCATCGAGGGCATGGGCGCGGACCTGCTCGACGCCCTGCGCACCCGGCAGGGCCAGGAGCACGCCGGCGGCGAGCTGCCCCGCGGCGGCGGCTGGCTCTACTGCGAGGTCGGCGCGGACACCCTCGAGGAGGCCGAGGCGGCCGCCCGCACCCTGCCGGGGCTCGTCCCGGAGAACGTCGTGGACTCCGTGATCGTCTCCGACGCGGGGCAGGCCCGCGCCCTGTGGCGGATCCGCGAGGCCGGCGCCGGGATCGTCACCCGCTTGCCCGACGGCGGGGAGGCCTGGCCGGGGTGGGAGGACTCCGCGGTGCCCCCGGCGCGCCTGGGCGAGTACCTGCGCGACCTCTACGACCTGCTGCACGAGCTGGGCCTCACCGGCATCCCCTTCGGGCACTTCGGGGAGGGCTGCGTGCACATCCGCATCTCCTTCGACCTCGGCACCGAGGAGGGGATGGCGACCTACCGCACGTTCATCGAGCGCGCCGCGCGGCTCGTGCACCGCTACGGCGGCTCGGTCTCCGGCGAGCACGGCGACGGCCGCGCCCGGTCCGAGCTGCTGGCCACGATCTACTCCCCTGAGGCCCTGGCCGCCTTCGCGGCGTTCAAGGCCGTCTTCGACCCGGACGGCGTCTTCAACCCCGGCGTGCTCGTGGACCCGGAGCCCATCGACCAGGGCGTGCGCCCCGGGCCCGGCGCCCGCACGTTCGAGCTGACGCCCGTGCATGCGTTCTCCCGCGACGGCGGCTCGTTCTCCAGCGCGGTCAACCGGTGCGTGGGCGTGGGCTCCTGCCGCTCCGACGTCGGCGCCATGTGCCCGTCCTTCCAGGCGACCCACGACGAGGTGCACTCGACCCGCGGCCGCGCCCGGTCCCTCGCCGAGATGCTGCGCGGGGAGTCCATCACGGACGGCTGGAAGTCGAAGGAGACCCTCGAGGCCCTCGACCTGTGCCTGTCCTGCAAGGCCTGCGCGTCCGAGTGCCCGGTCAACGTGGACATGGCGACGTACAAGGCCGAGTTCCTGCACCACCACTACCGGCACGGCCTGAGCTCCTTCCTGGGCCGGAACCGGCGGCCGATGGCCCACTTCACGATGGGCTGGATGCCGCTGCTGATGCGGATCGTGGAGAAGGTGCCCCTCTCCTTCCGGCTGATCAACCTCCTCGAGTCCCACCGCGGCGTCGAGGAGCTGACCAAGCGGCTCGGCGGGATCGAGCCGAGGCGGCGGATGATCACCTTCGCCGAGCAGCCGCTCACCCGGTGGTTCCGCGGCCGTCCCGCCGCGCGGTCCGGGGACGGGTCCGCCGAGGCCCGACCGTCCGTGGTGCTGTGGCCGGACACGTTCACGAACTTCTCCGCCGACGCCCCCGGCAGGGCCGCCGTGGAGGTGCTCGAGGCCATGGGCTACCGGGTGCTGATGCCCATGGGCAACGTCTGCTGCGGGCTGACCTGGCACTCCACCGGGCAGCTGGAGATGACGCAGAAGGTGCTTCGCCAGACCCTGGACGTGATGGAGCCGCTGATCGAGGCCGGGTACCCGATCATCGGGCTCGAGCCCTCGTGCACGGTCATGCTCCAGGAGGAGATCACCGAGCTGCTCCCCGGCGACCCCCGGGCCCGGCGGGTCACCGAGCTGACGACGACGATCGGCGCGTTCGCGGCCCGCCACCTGGCCGAGGGCGGCGCGTGGCCGTTCCGGGAGCTGGCCACCGAGGCGGGCCCCGCCGGCGCCGTGTGCCAGGTCCACTGCCACCAGCAGTCCATGAGCGGCTACGGCCCGGAGCTAGAGGTCCTCGCGAAGCTGGGCGTGGACACTGCCGTGGTCGGCGGCGGGTGCTGCGGGCTCGCGGGCAACTGGGGCTTCGAGCCCGGCCACTACGAGGTCTCGCAGACCCTCGGCGAGCGGGAGCTGTTCCCCGCGATCCGCAGTGCGGCGGACGGGACGATCGTGCTCGCCGACGGCTTCTCGTGCCGCACCCAGATCGCCCAGGGCACGGGCGCGGACGGCGTCCACCTCGCCGAGGTGATGCGCGCGGCGCTGCCCCCGGCGGAGCCCGGCGAGCGGTAGCCCCGCTGGGAGCGGCCCCGGCCGGGGCGGGCGCCGCCTCCGGCAGCGGTGTCGGTGGCCCTGCCTAGAATGAAGCACCTGGGAGGGATCCCTTCCCGGGACGTGGTACGCCACGACGTCCGTCCGAGGAGGATATCCCCCCGTGTCTTCGCTCTCCCCCGCCCCCCGCCCCGTCCTGGGAGCCCTCGCCCTCGCCGCAGCCCTGCTCCTCACCGCCTGCGCGGGCGAGGAGCCGGAGCAGACCGGCACCGCCGGCGCCCCCGCCGAGAGCGGGCCGGCCCCGACCTCGGCGGCGACCCCGGAGACCGCCCCGGCCACCGGGACGGAGGACACCACGGCCCCGGCCGAGGACCGGGCCGGCGGGCAGGGCACCGCCGGTCCGGCGGAGGACCCGTCGGCGGAGAACCCGGCGGCGGAGCCCGCCGCGGACGGGCCGGCGGCGGACCGGACGGACGACGACAGGGCCGACGACGACGGGCCGGACGAGGCGGCGGAGCGGACGGACGGCGGTGCCCCCGGCGCGGAGGGCGACGGCACGGCCGCCCGCGGCGGCACCGCGGGCACCCGCACCGGCGGCTCGCCCCTGTGCACCACCTCCCGGCTCGAGGTCGCGGCCGCCCCCGTGGGCGGCGCCGCCGGCTCCGTCCACGTGGACGTCGTCCTCACCAACGCGGGCGAGGACCCGTGCACGCTCGCCGGCTACGCCGGGGTGTCCTTCGTCGACGCCGACGGCACGATGATCGGCTCCCCGGCCCTGCGGGACGCCACCGTCCCCGGCACCGGGCAGGTCCTGGCACCCGGGGAGTCCGTCACCGCCGGCCTGCGCATCAGCCAGGCCGGCAACCACCCGACCTGCGACGCCCGGACCGCCACCGGTCTGCGCGTCTACCCGCCCGAGAACACGGAGTCCGTCGTGATCCCCTTCCCCGTGGAGGCCTGCGGCGATCCGCGGATCCACCAGCTCGAGATCCAGGGCTTTGGCGCCTGAACCAGCCCTGAGCCTGTTCACCGAGCACACCCGGGCCTGGTTCTCGGGTGCGTTCGCCGCGCCCACCGCCGCCCAGGAGGGCGCGTGGCGGGCCATCGCCGCGCGGCGCCACGCCCTGATCGTGGCGCCCACCGGCTCGGGCAAGACCCTGGCCGCGTTCCTGTGGGCCCTGGACCGGTTCGTGGCGGAGGCCGCGCCCGGCGCCGGGACGCCGGGCGCCGGGCCCGCCCCCGGCCCTGCGGGCGGCGCCCCGGCCCCCGGCGGGACCCTGCGGGCCAAGGCCCGCTCCGCGAGCACCGCGGGCGAGCGGCGCGGGACCCGCGTCCTCTACATCTCCCCGCTCAAGGCCCTGGGCGTGGACGTGGAGCGCAACCTGCGGGCCCCCCTGATCGGCATCTCGCAGACGGCCCGGCACGCCGGGATCGAGCCGCCGGAGATCAGCGTGGGCGTCCGCTCCGGGGACACACCGCAGGCGATCCGCCGGGCCCTGCTCACGAACCCCCCGGACATCCTCATCACCACCCCCGAGTCGCTGTACCTGATGCTGACCTCCAAGGCGCGGGAGACCCTCACGGACGTGCAGACGGTCATCGTGGACGAGGTGCACGCCGTGGCCGGCACCAAGCGGGGCGCGCACCTGGCGCTCACGCTCGAACGGCTGGACGCCCTGCTGGAGCAGCCGGTGCAGCGCATCGGGCTGTCCGCGACCGTCGAGCCGATCGAGACGGTCGCCCGGTTCCTGGGCGGCCGGGAGCCGGTCACCGTCGTCGCGCCGCGCACGGAGAAGACGTGGGACCTCACCGTCTCGGTGCCCATCCCGGACATGACCGTGCTGGGCGGGCCGAGCGCCTCGCCGTCCCTGGCCGGCTCGGCCTTCGGGGACGACGACCTCGACGCCCTCGCCCCCACGACCACGGCGTCGATCTGGCCGCACGTCGAGGAGCGGGTCGTGGACCTGGTGCTCGAGAACCGGTCGACCATCGTGTTCGCCAACTCCCGCGGCCTCGCCGAGAAGCTCACCGCGCGGCTCAACGAGATCTACGCGTTCCGCGTGGAGCACGCGGACCCGCACGACGGGCCCCGGGACGGCGCCCCCGCGGACGGCGCCGGTCCGGGCGACGACGGGGCGCCGGGGCCCCCTGCCGGCTCCGCGCCCCAGCAGGTCGGGGACGTGCTGCGCTCCGCCCTCGCCGGGCAGGAGCCGGCCGCGGCCCGCGGGCCCGCCGCCCCCGAGCCCGCGGACCTGCGCCGGCAGACCGGCCGCTACGAGGGCGCGGCGCCGGTGCTGGCCCGCGCCCACCACGGGTCGGTCTCGAAGGACCAGCGGGCGGTGATCGAGGACGACCTCAAGACCGGACGGCTGCGCTGCGTGGTGGCCACCTCCTCCCTGGAGCTGGGCATCGACATGGGTGCGGTGGACCTGGTGGTCCAGATCGAGGCCCCGCCCTCGGCGGCCTCGGGCCTCCAGCGCGTGGGCCGCGCCGGCCACCAGGTGGGCGAGGTCTCGCGCGGCTGGTTCTACCCGAAGCACCGCGGGGACCTACTGGACGCCGCCGTCACGGTGGAGCGGATGCTGCAGGGACGGATCGAGCCGCTCGCGGTCCCGCTCAACCCCCTGGACGTCCTGGCCCAGCAGACGGTCGCGGCGACCGCGCTGGGGCCGATCGACGTCGAGGAGTGGTTCGACACCGTCCGCCGGTCCTGCCCGTTCCTGACCCTGCCCCGCTCCGCCTACGACGCGACCCTGGACCTGCTCGCGGGCCGCTACCCGTCCGACGAGTTCGCCGAGCTGCGCCCGCGGATCGTGTGGGACCGGGAGACCGGCACCATCGAGGGCCGGCCCGGGGCGCAGCGCCTGGCCGTGACCTCCGGCGGCACGATCCCGGACCGCGGCCTGTTCGCGGTCTACCTCGTGGGCGAGCAGGACGGGAAGAACTCCCGGCGGGTAGGCGAGCTCGACGAGGAGATGGTCTACGAGTCCCGCGTGGGGGACGTGATCGCCCTGGGCGCCTCGAGCTGGCGGATCGAGGAGATCACCCACGACCGCGTCATCGTCTCCCCCGCCCCCGGTGTGCCGGGCAAGCTCCCGTTCTGGCACGGCGACGGCCCCGGCCGGCCCGTGGAGCTGGGCCGCGCGGTGGGCCGGTTCAACCGCGAGATCGCCGGGGCCTCCGCGGAGGACGCCCGCGCCCGGCTGCGCGCGGCCGGTCTCGACGAGTGGGCCGCCGACAACCTGCTGGCCTACGTGGGCGAGCAGAAGGAGGCCGTGGGGCAGGTCCCGTCGGACCGGCTGTTCGTCGTCGAACGCTTCCACGACGAGCTCGGGGACTGGCGCGTGGTGCTGCACTCCCCGTTCGGGATGCCCGTGCACGCCCCGTGGGCGCTGGCCGTGGGGGCCCGGCTGCACGAGCGGTACGGCCTCGACGGCTCCGCGCAGGCCGCCGACGACGGGATCGTGCTGCGCGTGCCGGCCATGGAGGACGAGCCCCCGGGGGCGGAGCTGTTCCTCTTCGACGCCGACGAGCTCGACCAGATCGTCACCGAGGAGGTGGGCGGCTCCGCACTGTTCGCCTCCCGGTTCCGGGAGTGCGCCGCCCGGGCCCTGCTGCTGCCCCGGCGCGACCCCGGCCGGCGCTCCCCGCTGTGGCAGCAGCGCCAGCGCTCGGCGCAGCTGCTGGACGTCGCCCGGAAGTACCCGCAGTTCCCGATCATCCTCGAGACGATCCGCGAGTGCCTCCAGGACGTCTACGACCTGCCCGCGCTCAAGGAGCTGCACCGAGCGGTCGAGCGGCGCGCGATCCGGGTGGTCGAGACCACCACGGAGCAGCCCTCGCCCTTCGCCCGGACCCTGCTCTTCGGCTACGTGGCCCAGTTCCTCTACGAGGGCGACTCCCCGCTGGCAGAGCGCAAGGCGGCCGTCCTGTCCCTCGACGCCGCCCTGCTCAACGAGCTCCTGGGCCGCGCCGAGCTGCGGGAGCTGCTGGACCCCGACGTCATCGAGCGCACGGAGGCGGAGCTGCAGCGACTGGCCCCGGACCGGCGGCTGCGCGGGGTCGAGGGCGCGGCCGACCTGCTGCGCCTGCTCGGCCCGCTCACCACCGCCGAGGCCGTCCGCCGGCTCCAGGACCCCGGGGACCCGGAGTCCGCGTGCCCCGAGGACGTCGCCGCCGGGTGGCTCGAGCAGCTCGTGGCCGCCAACCGCGCCCTGCGCGTGCACCTGCGCGGCGTCGAGCACTGGGCCGCGATCGAGGACGCCTCCCGGCTGCGCGACGCGCTCGGCGTGCCCCTGCCCATGGGGGTGCCGCTGGCCTTCGTGGAACCGGTCGAGGACCCGCTGGCCGACCTCGTCTCCCGCTACGCCCGCACCCACGGGCCGTTCACCGTGGACGAGGCCGCGGCGCGGCTCGGGCTGGGCACGGCCGTGGTGCGCACCACGCTGGAGCGGCTGGCCGCGGACCGGCGCGTGGTCGAGGGCGAGTTCCGGCCGGTGCGCCCCGACGGCGGCGGGGCCGGCCCGGCGGCCTCCGAGTGGTGCGAGTCCGAGGTGCTGCGCCGGATCCGGCGCCGCTCGCTGGCCGCGCTGCGCCGGGACGTTGAGCCCGTCTCCGGGCAGGTCTACGCCCGGTTCCTGCCGGCCTGGCAGCACGTGGGCCGGGGCCACCAGCTGCGCGGCGAGGACGGGGTGCTGACGGTGGTGGACCAGCTCGCGGGCGTCGCCGTCCCCGCCTCGGCCTGGGAGCCGCTGGTGCTCGCCGCCCGGGTGGCGGACTACCGGCCCGAGCTGCTGGACGAGCTGACCGCCACCGGGGAGATCCTGTGGTCCGGGGCCGGGTCCCTGGCGGGCGACGACGGATGGGTGTCGCTGCACCTGAGCGAGGCGGCCCAGCTCACCCTGCCCCCGGCCGAGACCCTCGAGGTCGCGGCGTCGGCCCTGGACTCCACGCTGGAGCGGCGGGTCCTCGACGTCCTGGCCCCCGGCGGCGCGTGGTTCTTCCCGCAGCTGTTGGGCCTGCTCGACGCCGCCGGGGACCCGGTTCCCGCCCCGGCGCTGACCACCGCGCTGTGGAACCTCGTCTGGTCCGGGCTGATCACCAACGACACCTTCCTGCCCGTGCGCACCCTGCTCTCCGGCGGGCAGGCCGCCCACCGGCACCGGGCCCAGGCCCCGCGGGGACGCACCACGTCCCGCCGGGGCGCCGCCCGGCTGCGGCCCGGCGCGGCCTCCCGCCCGGGGATCGGCGGGGCGCTGCGCGCCCCGGCGCGGGCGGCCACCCTGGAGCGCCACGACTCCCCGCTCGTGGCCGGGCGCTGGTCGATGCTGCGCCCCGAGCCCCTCGACCCCACGCTGCGGGCGTCGGCCACCGCGGAGCTGCTCATGGACCGCTACGGCGTGGTGACCAAGGGCCCCGTGGCGGTCGAGGAGCTCCCCGGCGGCTTCGCCACCGTCTACAAGGTGCTCTCCACGCTCGAGGACACGGGCCGGGCCCGCCGCGGCTACTTCATCGAGGGCCTGGGCGCCGCCCAGTTCGCGCAGGCCGCCACGGTGGACCACCTGCGCACGTTCAGCACCGACGACCAGGTCCGCGCCGAGGAGCCCGTGGCGCTGGCGCTCGCCGCGACCGACCCCGCCAACCCCTACGGGGCGGCCCTCGAGTGGCCGGAGCCCGTGTCCGTGCCCGCCCCGGACGGCCGGGACGCGCCCGCGGGGCGGCACCGGCCCGGGCGCAAGGCGGGCGCCGTCGTCGTGCTCGTGGACGGCGCCCTGGCCCTGTACGTGGAGCGCGGCGGGCGGACCGTGCTCGCGTTCACCGACGACGCGGCCGCCCTGGCCGCCGCCGGACCCGCCGTGGCCGAGATCGTCCGCCGGGGCGCGGTGGACAAGCTGACCGTCGAGAAGGTCAACGGCGCCGGGGTCCTGGGGCACGGCCCCGTCGAGACCGCGGTGCGGGAGTCCCTGCTGGCCGGCGGGTTCTACTCGACGCCGCGCGGCCTGAGGATGCGCCGATGAGCGCGGACCCGAGCACCGGGGGCGGCCGTGCCCGAGGGTGACACCGTCTACCGCCAGGCCGTCCTGCTGCGCCGCGCCCTGGCCGGGAGGATCCTGACCCGCAGCGACCTCCGGTTCCCGTCGATCGCCACCGCGGACCTCTCGGGGCGCACCGTGACCGAGGTGGTGCCGCGGGGCAAGCACCTGCTGGTCCGCACCGACGGCGGGCCCGACGGCCTGCCCCCGCTCACCCTGCACTCCCACCTGCTCATGGAGGGCATGTGGCACGTCTACCCGCGGGGTGCCCGGTGGCGGCGCCCCGGCCACCAGGCGCGGGCGGTGCTCGAGAACGCGGCCGCGCAGGCCGTCGGCTTCGACCTCGGCATGCTGGACCTCGTGGCCACCGCCGACGAGGACGAGCTCGTGGGCCACCTCGGCCCGGACCTGCTGGGCCCCGACTGGGACCGGGCGGAGGCCCTGGCCCGGCTCGCCCGCCACCCGCTCCGGCGCGTGGGGGCCGCGCTGATGGACCAACGCAACCTCGCCGGCATCGGCAACGTCTACCGCAACGAGATCCTGTTCCTCCAGCGGCTGCACCCCTTCACCCCGGTGGCCGAGGTCCCGGACCTCGGCGCGGTCGTGGACCTCTCCCACCGGCTGCTGCACGTCAACCGGGACCGCTCGCAGCGCTCCACGGTGGGGGGCCCGGCCCGTCGCGGCGAGCAGTTCTGGGTCTACGGCCGCGGCCGGCAGCCGTGCCGCCGGTGCGGGGCCCCGGTCCGGGAGGCGCGGATCGACGACGCCGAGCTCGTGCCCGGCGAGCCGTACCCCGGGCCGCCGCGGGACCGGGCGGTGTGGTTCTGCGAGCGCTGCCAGCCCCTCCCCTCCTGAGTCCGGCCGTCGCGGCTTATCATGAGATCGCCGCCCCAGCGGCCCGACACCATGAGGAGGCACCATCAACACGACCCTGCTCGGCGCAGAGTACTTCGCGGCACCCGAGGACGGCACGGACGGCGAGGTGTTCCGCTCCGCTTCCCGTGCCTCTGCCGCGGCCCTGGACCAGCGCGAGGACGTGGTCCGCTACAAGGACCGCTTCGCGCTGCGGATCACGGACCAGACCCCGCACGACGTCATGGTCCAGAACCTGCTCTTCCTGCGCGGGGTCCTGGACTCGGCGGGCGTCGACTACCTGCTGGTGCGGGGCAACGACGAGCGCCCCGTCATCGCCGTGGACCTCAAGGACCGTCCCCGGCTCCGGCAGGCCCTGGTGGACGCGGCCGTGGGCGAGCCGTACTACGTCAAGCCGATGGACACCAAGAAGAAGACCGTGCAGCTGCTGGCCGACGGCGAGCTGTCCTCGCGCCGCAACGCGCGGGTCCTGCGGCTGTTCCGGCCCCACTACTCCGCGGAGGCCAAGCTCTACTACGGCGCCGGCACCGGGGTGCAGGTGGAGCTGTGGGAGTTCGGCGAGGACGAGATCCGGCTGCCCATCGAGAACTCGCTGACCCGGCGCACCGTCCCGGTGGCCGAGGCCGTGCGCGGCACCGTGGAGCGCTTCGGCCTCACCTGGCCCACGATCGAGAACATGTTCGCCGACCACGCCATCGACATCGACTTCGCGGTCGACATGATCTTCTCGTGGGTGGACGGCTCCGACGAGGAGTACCGCCGGGTCCGGGCCTCGTACATGGCCGACGCCGTGGTGGGCGAGGGCGACGCGCACGAGGCCCGCTTCCGGCAGGTCGACGAGCTGAAGTACGCCCTGCGCTCGGTGCACATGTTCGCCCCCTGGGTGCGCAACATCTACATCGCCACCGACTCCCGGCCGCCGGCGTGGCTGGCCGAGCACCCGCGCGTGCGGGTCGTGCGCAGCGAGGAGTTCTTCGCGGACACCTCGGCCCTGCCGATCTACAACTCCCAGGCGGTGGAGGCGCAGCTGCACCACATCGAGGGGCTCTCGGAGCACTACCTGTACTCCAACGACGACATGTTCTTCGGCCGCCCGATCGGCCCGGCGATGTTCTTCTCCCCGGGCGGGATCACGAAGTTCGTGGAGAACGAGACCCGCATCGGCCTGGGCGAGAACTCCGCCGAGCGCTCCGGCTTCGAGAACGCCGCCCGCGTCAACCGCCGGCTCCTGTGGGAGCGCTTCGGCCGGATCACCACCCGCCACCTGCAGCACTGCGCCGCGCCCCTGCGGCGCAGCGTGGTGGCCGAGATGGAGCGGGAGTTCCCGGCGGAGTTCGCCCGCACCGCGTCCAGCCGCTTCCGCGCGGCGGACAACATCTCGGTGACGAACTCGCTCTACCACTACTACGCGCTGCTGACCGGCCGGGCCGTGACCCAGGAGACGGCCCGCACGGAGTACGTGGACACCACCACGCGCGCCGGGCTGCAGCAGATGGAGAAGCTGCTCGGCCGCCGCAACCTCGACATGTTCTGCCTCAACGACGGCAGCTTCCCGGAGGTGCCCGGTCCCGAGCGCGCGGAGCGGATGACGGAGTTCCTGGAGCGCTACTACCCCATCAAGGCTCCCTGGGAGAAGTGACCGCGGAGAATGAGCGGGGCCGGTGCGGGATCCCGCACCGGCCCCGCTCGCTCTCCGCGGCTCGACGACCGCCGCGTCCGAGCCGGGGCTCAGGTGCGCGGCCGGTCCCCGGGGCCGGGGTCGCCGGCGGGGCGGGCGCTGCCGTCGTGCAGGGTGTCCCCGTGCAGGGTGTCGCCGTCGTGCCGGGTCCGGGTGTCCGGTCCGGCGTCGCCGTCCTGCCAGGGGGCCTCGTCGGAGCGCGTCCCGGAGGCGCGATCGGTGACGTCCTCGCGGCGTCCGCGGGAGGCATCAGAAGGGGTGGAGTCGTCCCCGTCCGGGACAAGCGAGGCGGCGTCCCGGCGATGGGTCTCCGCCTCCTGGCGGACCTTCTCGGCGTCCTCGGTGCGCCGCTGGGCGTCCTGCTCGAGGCGGTCGGCCTCGATCCGGGCCTTCTCGGCCTCGGCGCGGGCCGCGTCCGCGTCCGCCTTCCGCTCGCGGGCCGAGAGGTCCTCCTCCTCGCTGCGGGCGCGCAGCTCGGCGGCGCGCTGCTGGTTCTCCCGCCGCTCCACGGCCTCGCGCTCCTTCTTCTTGCGGCTCCCGGCCAGCACGGCCAGGACGACCACGGCCAGCACGGCCAGGGCCAGCACGATCCAGATCCAGGTTTCCATCGGATGTTCCTCCTCGGTAGGTCCCCACGTTCCTCAATAGAAGCAGAGCCGGACGGGTCCGGCTACAGGCCCCGGCGCCCCGGCGGGCGGCTCCGTGCCGGAGCACCCCGGGGTCGTGCCACCGGCACGGGGCGCACCGGCCGCCGGGCGGCGTGCGCGGGAGACCCGCGCCGCCCGGGTGCGTGCTCCGCCGGCGCAGTGGCCGGGGGATCGTGCCTTGCCAGCGGCGGTTTCGGCAGCACGCTTCCCGCTCCGCCCCGCCGCGCCCCCGGGCCGCCCGAGCAGCGCGGCGCCGGGCCGGGGAGCACGGGTCGCCCCGCGGGACACGGGGCGCCCGCGCCGTCGTGACCGAACATGACCCTCCGCGTCGGGCCGGGTCGCCGCCGCCGTGCCGTCCCGGCGCCGCTCCACCCGCCGCACGGTGGCGGACCCCGGCACCGGGGAGCGCATCGAGCGCTCCGAGACCGACCTCATCTGAGCGGACGCGGAGCGGCTCACACCAGGGCGGGGACCTTCCGCAGCGCCTCCTGGAGGGCGCCCAGGACGAGGGCCACCGACCCGGCGTCGGCGTTGGGGCCCATCAGGCCGATCCGCCACACGGTGTTCGCGTACTCCTTCACGCCCGCCCCGATCTCCACGGAGAAGTGCTCCAGCAGGTAGGCCCGCACCCAGGCGGAGTCGACGCCCTCGGGCACCTTGACCGTGGTCAGCTCCGGGAGGCGGTGCCCCTCGGCGGCGAACAGCTCCAGCCCCATGTCCTGCAGCCCGGCCTGGAGCGCGTCGCCCGCGGCCTGGTGACGGGCCCAGACGTTCTCCAGGCCCTCCTCGGCGATCCGGCGCAGCGCGGCGTCCAGGGACGCGATCATCGCCGTGGGCGCGGTGTGGTGGTAGGTCCGGGCCCGGCCCTGGGCCTCGCCCACGTAGCCGCCGAGCATGCCCAGGTCCAGGTACCAGGAGCGGGGGTGCTGCACCCGGCGCTCGAACGCGGCGTCCGAGATCGTGAACGGCGCCAGTCCCGGGGCGACCCCCAGGCACTTCTGAGTGCCCGCGTAGCCGAGGTCCACCCCCCAGTCGTCCGCGCGCAGCTCGATGCCGCCGATGGACGTGACCGCGTCCACGAGCAGCAGGGCGTCGCCCTTGAGCTCCCCCAGCGCGGCGATGTCGGAGCGCACACCCGTGGAGGTCTCCGCGTGCACCGCCGCGATGATCTTCGGGGACGGGTGCGCCTCCGCGACGCGCTGCGGGTCGATCGGCTCCCCGTAGGGGAAGTCCACGCGCACCACCTCGGCACCGCACCGGGCCGCGACGTCGCACATCCGCTCGCCGAACAGCCCGTTGACGGCGACGACGACGACGTCGCCCTCCTCCACCGTGTTGACGAACGCCGCCTCCATGCCGGCGGAGCCCGTGGCGCTCAGCGGCAGGGTGCGCCGGTTGTCCGTGCCCCAGACGGTGCGCAGGCCGTCGCAGGCGCTGTCCATGACGTCGAGGAAGGCGGGATCCAGGTGGCCGAGGAGCGGGTGGCCCAGCGCCGCCGTGGCCTCCGGGTAGGGGTTGGACGGGCCGGGGCCGAACAGGTGTCGCTGGATCAGGGGCACGGTGCACTCCTCAGGGGAACGGGTGGACGGGTCCGCCGACCAGCCTATGGCCTGCCCGTGCCGGCGGCCGTCAGCGTGCGGCCCCGCAGGTCGCCGGAGACCTCACCGGCGTCCGAGCCGGCGGAGCAGCGGGCCGAGGCGTCGCGCCGGGGCCCGCCGCGGGGCGGAGCCCTCCGTGCGTCCGTCCGGGCGGCGGGGCTGCCGGGCGATCTCCGACCAGGAGGCGAACATCGCGCTGCCCTCGGTGGCCGTCACGCGGTTCTGCAGCGTGGGGCGCCCCGCGGGGCCCTGGACCACACCGGTGCGCTTGTCGTAGGTGAAGCCGTCGTCGAGGACGATGTGCCGGTCCGTCTCGGTGACCACGGTGTACAGCACCACGTGCTCGCCGGAGTCCGCCCCGGGGTGGACGGCGGCGCGAGCGCCGGGGTGCGTGGCGCCGCCGTGGTTGAAGTCGAACAGGTCGGCCATGGGAGGGGCGTCCTCCTGAGAGCTCGGGGACTCCGGTCGCCGGCACGGCGCCGGCGACGGTCCGGCCCGGGCCCGGTGGCGTGCGGACCCGGTGCGGCGGGTGGGCGCTCCCCACTCTAGCGACCGGTCGCGGGGCCCTCGAGGCGCCGGGTCGCTCTCCCGGCCGGGGCCCCGGGCCGGGGGAGCGCCCGAGGGCTTCCCGCCCCGCGGGCTCGGTCCCGCGGACTCAGTCCCGGGGGCCGGCCGGGACCGGCTGGTGGGTCTCGTACATCCGCGCCGCCACGACCAGGGCCGAGACGGCGCTGATGCCGGCGGCGGCCCAGACCGCGGCGTGCAGGCCCAGCAGGTCGGCCACGATCCCCCCGAGCACGGCCCCGACCGCGTAGCCCAGGTCGCGCCAGACCCGGTAGACGCCCACGGCCCGGCCGCGCCACACGGGGTGGGCGACGTCGCCCACCACCGCCAGCAGCGTCGGGTAGACCATCGCGGTGCCCGCCCCGAGCAGGACCGTCCCGGCGGCCCAGCCGCCGAACCCGTCGCCGGCGGCGATGACGGCCAGGGCCGCGGCCTGGGTGGCCATCCCGGCGGTGATCAGGTGCTTGCGCCCGACCCGGTCCGACAGGGCGCCGGTGACCAGCTGCCCGACGCCCCACACCCCGGGGTAGAGGGCGAAGAGCAGCCCGATCTGGGACACCGTGAGCTCCGCGGTGGCGAACAGCAGGGGGAACAGGCCCCAGGAGAGCCCGAAGTTGAGGTTGTTGACCAGCCCCGCCTGGCTGGCCGAGGACAGCGCGGGCTCCCTCAGGCTGGTCTGGGCGATGATCTGGCGGTCGGTGAGACCGGCGTGCAGGTGGTCGTGCATCCCGTCGGCGCGCGGGGTGTGCCGGCCGGCGTCGAGCAGCGCGTGGCCGCGGGTCTCCTTGACGAAGGCCCCCGACAGCAGCAGCGCCAGGGCGGTGTAGGCCAGGCCCAGCAGGAACGGGGCCGGGCGCAGCCCGTACTGCTCGGCCAGGTACCCGGCCAGCAGGGAGGTCACGGCCACCGCACCGTAGCCGGCGGCCTCGTTGAGCCCCATGGCCAGTCCGCGCTGGGCCGGGCCCACCAGGTCGATCTTCATCACCACGGTCGTGGACCAGGTCAGGCCCTGGTTGACGCCGAGCAGCACGTTGGCGGCCACCACCCACCCCCAGTCCGGGGCGAAGATCAGCATCAGCGGCACCGGCACGGCGAACAGCCAGCCCACCAGCAGCACCGGCTTGCGCCCGTACCGGTCGGAGAAGGTGCCGGCGAACCAGTTGGCGATCGCCTTGGTGATCCCGAACGCGGCCACGTAGGTGAAGATGAAGGTGTAGCCGGTCAGCCCGAACTCGTCGGCGGCCAGCAGCGGCAGCACGGTCTGCTGCTGGCCGACCATGCCGCCGACCAGGGCGTTGACCGCCACCAGGAGCGTGAACTGGGCGGCGTTGGCGCGCAGCCCCAGACGGAGGGGCTCGGGCGTGCCGGAGGGTCTCGTCTGCCGACCCATGGCCGCTCCTTCCGGTGTCGTGGGCCCGCCGGACGGCGTGCCCGCTGATGCTCCGAGGAACCGGGAGCAGTGCTGTCAGCAGTGTTCCACGGTTCGCCGGAGGATCGGCCGAGGGAGGGGCGGCGTGACACAGCGCGGGCGGGGCGGCACGCGGAGCCCGGCCCTCCTCCCCCGCCGGCACGCCGGGGCACCTGTTGTGGTCGGGCACACTCCTCGGTAACCTCTGGACAGGCCCACGGCGGGCCCGGATCCCCGGGCCATCTACCAGGCAGCACCGCACTATCGACCACGCAGCGGCCGCCGTCGGCGCACGTCCCCCCGCCCCGGCCCGGGACGCTCCCCGGCGACATCTGCCCCCCACCCCGGGAGTTCCGCATGGACACTGACCGCACCCCGCCCGCCGACGCCCGGCAGCTGCTGCTGGAGGCCATCGACCTGGCCGTGGGCAACGCCGCCGTCGACGGCGGCCCCTTCGGCGCCGTCGTCGTCACCGCCGACGGCCGCCGCTTCAGCGGCGTCAACCGCGTCACGGCCGACAACGACCCCACCGCGCACGCGGAGGTCATGGCGATCCGCGCCGCCTGCCGCGAGCTGGGCACCTTCGACCTCTCGGGCGCGACCCTCTACACCAGCTGCGAGCCGTGCCCCATGTGCCTGTCCGCCTCGCTGTGGGCCCGGCTGGACGCCGTCTGGTTCGCCGCGGACCGGCACGACGCGGCCGCCGGCGGCTTCGACGACGCCGAGTTCTACGAGTACTTCGCCACGCCCGAGCACGAACGGTCGCTGCCGGTGCGCCCGGTGGCCCTCGCCGAGCGCACTGCACCGTTCGAGGCCTGGGCCAGGAACGTCGCGCGCACGGCCTACTGAGCCTCCGTGCGGGCGCGCTCCCGGGCCGCGGAGCCGGCCGGTCCGGCACTGCCGAGCCGGCCGGCCCGGACTGCGGCGGCGGCCTCCCGAAGGACGTCACCGCACGTCGGAGCGGGTCCGTGTCCGGATCGTGAGCTGCCTTACTTCGTCAAGCCCGGCCGTCGGGCGTCCCCCCGGGCGACAATGAGGTCAGGATAGTCAGCGGTGTCCGAGGGGGGAGCACCATGAGATCGTCCAGGAGCACGCGGGTCCGGCGCAGGAGCGCGGCCGCCCTGGCCGTCAGCGTCCTGCTGGTGAGCGGATGCGGGCCGGGGGACACGACGCCCGAGGACCAGGTCGAGCAGGCCGGAGCGGGTGGGCCGGCCGCCCCGGGAGCATCGGCCGGCGCCACGGACATCCCGCACCACGAGGAGAACGGGCTGACCGTGTCCGGCCAGCTCCCGCCGGGCGAGGACCACCCGCCCGACCTCACCACGCAGCAGATGCACGCCCTCGGAGACACCTCGGTGTTCGCGATCCAGGGACGCCGGCCCGACGACTACCTGGGGATGGGCACCGGGTTCGTCGTGGACAAGGACGCCGGGATGGCCGTCACCAACGCGCACGTCGTCCAGGGCCTCGCGGCGATCTCGGGACGGTTCAACACCGGTCAGAAGGCGTCCCTGCACGTCATCGCCCTGGACCCGTGCACGGATCTCGCGGTGGTGCACTTCTCCTCCCCGCTGCCCGAGCAGACGCACCCGCTCGTCATCGGCAGCTCGGACGCGGTGACCCCGGGGGACACGGTCACGGCGCTCGGCTATTCCACCGCTCCGCCCGACCAGCCCTCCGGCCAGAAGCTCCTCATCGCCTCAGGACTCGTCAACGCGACCAAGGTCCCGGCACAGCCGCAGGGCGCCCCGGAGTACAAGGACACCATCCAGCACGGCGCCACCGTCAATCCCGGCAGCTCGGGAGGGCCTCTGCTCGACCACCACGGCCGTGTGGTGGGGATCAACACCTCGACGCAGTTCAGCGGCCGGAACGTCGTGGAGGAGGGCCAGTTCTACTCCATCGCGATCGACTCGGCCCGGACGGAGATCGTCGACAAGCTGCTCAAGGGCCAGTCGCAGAACGACATGGGGTGGGCCGTGGAGGAGTACTATCCGGGCTACTTCACGGCCCTCGACCCCGCCGGCGGCCCTGCGCTCGACGCGAGGATGGCGCGCAGCGGCATCGAGGGAGGCCTCTACGTCAAGGCCGTCACCCCCGGCTCCGGGGCCAGCAAGGCGGGGATCAGGCCGGGCATGCTCATCACCAAGATCCAGAACACGTCCACGGCGACGGTCGCGGAGATGTGCGCCATCGTGGAGTCGGTGCTGCCCGGCACGGTCGCGGCGGTCGAAGGACGCTACCTCCTCTCGGACTCCGAGCGCTTCGACACGCAGTTCTACAAGGAGTTCGCGCTGCCCGGTCCGCACTGAGCCGGAGCGGCGGGCGCCCTACCGGGCGATCCAGACGGTGACGGTCGAGTTCTGTTGCACCGGGGTCCCCTCGAGCGGGTCCGTGCGGACCACCTCGCCCGGCGGCCGGTCCGTGCCGTCCTCGTACTTGACCGTGACCTGCACCCCGCTCGCCCTGATCCGGTCGATGACGGGCTGGGCAGGTCGTCCCACCATGTCCACGGGCAGGTACACCACCTCGGGGTCGGGGGCCGCACCCGGGCCGGCGTCCGCGGGATCCCCCGACGCGCTGTCGGTCCCGACCTCGCTCCCCGGCTCGTGCAGCCCTCCGGCAAGGCCCCGCGGACCGGTCGAGTGGACCACCGTGATCTCGGTGTCCCGCTCCACCCTGCCGGTGGGCCACAGGCCGAGCACCGTGCCCTCCGCCGTCCCGTGGGGCTCCCCCCGCACACGCACCCCGAGGCCGAGCTCGTCGAGCTCCCGGACCACCTCGTCCACCGGACGATCGCGGTAGGCTGCGGCCTCCACCTCGACGGTACCGATCCGGGCCAGCGCCCACCACACGAGCGCCCCGGTCAGGAGGAGCAGTAGCGGGGCCAGCCACCGCACCCGCGCGTGCCGCCGGCGGTGCCCCGCAGCCGGGCGGCCCGTCTGAGCCGGTGGTCCAGGCGCCGGCGGGGGACGCTCCACCACCGGATCGGGGCGCTCGGCCACCGGATCCGGACGCTCGGCCACCGGGCCGGGATCCTCCACCACCGGCGCGGCAGTTTCGACCACCGGCGGTTCCGCCGTCGGGGGTGAGCTCCCGGGCCCGGCCTGGGGCGGGACCGGCTCGACCGGCGCCGCGGCGGGGCCACCGCCGGCCGGCGCCCCGGGAACCACCGGCGCGCCGGCGCGCGAGGACCGGGGGGCTTCGGCGGCCCGCTTCCGCTCCCGGGGTCTGCGGATGCTGAACAGACGGGTCTCCAGACCCCTCAGGTAGAGGACGGGGGTGATCCATTCCAGCGTGTGGCCGTTCATGCCCAGGATGGACACGCGCCCGCTGCGCACGGCCTGGTCCACAGGCCGCCCGGCGGCGACGGCGGAGTAGAAGCCCCGGGCGAAGGCGGCGGCCGCGGGATCGGTGATCTCGAACTGCATGGCCACCACGGCACTGACGCCCCCGCGCACCAGCGCAGAGGCGGTGCCCGAGAACAGGTCCACCGACCCGGAGACGGCCGACTGGCACGAGTTGAGCACCACGAGCCGGGGCATCGGGGTCGCCTCGTGCAGCAGGTCGGCGAACCGGCTGGCCTCCACCCGGTGCGCCCGCCCGTCGGCCCCCACGAGCGCCAGCACGCCCTCGTCCAGCTCCACGTCGAAGTCCCCGTGCCCGATGAAGTGGACGACGTGCCACTCCTGGCCCAGGAGCATGTCGTGCACGCCGTCCCACGTGGCGTCGCGCACCCATGTCAGCTCGATCTGTCCCCGCTCGAGGGGCTCCGCGAGCGCCTGGGCCAGGTACTGCTCCTCGGCTTCGACGTCGAGGACCGGGAGCCCCCGGGGAGAGGCGGTGATCCCGAGGATCCGCACGGGCTGCTGCACCCGCAGCGGCGGCGGGGCGGCCGCGACGGGCACATGGCGCACCAGGGGGTCGATCCGGGCGACGTAGGTGCCGGCCTGGGCGTCGTACATGGCCTCCCAGGGCAGGGGCGTCAGCTCCGGCGCGGCCAGACGCAGCACCAGGCGCAGCGGCTCACCTCGTTCGGCGGCGACGTCCACGCTGGACCGGTAGCGGGCCCCGATCGCGGGGTGGCCCAGCAGCATGTCGAAGAGCTCCTGGCCCACCGTCCGGACCGTCGTCTCGGGGCCGGCGACCAGCCGGCGGGTGCTGGCGGCGGAGGCCAGGAGCGCGTCCTGCCATCGGTCGCGCCCCTGCATCAGCCCCGCGCAGTCGATCGCCACGGTGGCCGAGGCCTCGCCCACCGGGGAGTGGACGATCTCGACGTCGTAGAGGCCCTCCTCCGCGGACCGAACGACCGACAGCTCCAGCACGCTCACCGGTTCCTCACCCCATGGCTCCTGATCGGGCGGTCCCTCGGCTCGGGGCAGGACGGACCGTCGGTGGATCGTGCCCGCTCATTCCGTGCGCGTGTCCTCCCAGGTGAGCTTGACCATGAAGTTCGCGGCGCCGCCCGTCTTCGCGATGAAGGCACCGGCCTCCGCGTGCAGGTCGACCCCGAACTCCACGCACACCCCCGAGGGGCGGTGGGCCAGGGACACGAGCTGGTCGATCAGGGCCTGGACCGCGGGCTGGATGTGCGCCACCGCCTCCTCGAAGGTCCGCTGGGCCTCCAGCACCACGCTCTCGCGGTGACCGCCCCGGGTGACCGGTCCGCCGGACCCGTCCGCGGTCTCCACCAGGACGCTGCGTCCGTCCGCGGTGGGAAACTCGACGATGTTGCCCATGGTGGCACCTCTCCCTCGTCCCGCGCCGTCCCGCACCGCACCGTGAGCCCACTGTGCTCCCCCCGTTCACGGGCTGGCAAGGGAGAACACCAGGATCGGCGGTCGGAGACACAATGAGACAGGCCTCGGCGCCGCATCCGGGCGCCGGAGCACCCGGGCCGCGCCCGTGGCGGTCCGGGTGCTGCGGCACGGCGCGGCACCGCCGCGTTCCCCCACGTCGGAGCGGGACCCCGCCCGGACTGTGAGGCGGCTTACGAAATGATGAACATTTATTTACATATCAGTACCCTTGCATCGACGAGCCACGGCCGACTCACGGGTCCGATGTGCGATGCACGTGGGGGGACACCGGAGCACAGTCGGCCGAGCTCTCCGGGCGCCGCTCTCGACCCGATCCCTCCGGGGGCGGCGCCCCTCGGCCACCGACACACCTCGGACCCGGTCCGGATTCACCGAAGCACTTGCGCCCCGATCCTCGAAACCCAGGGAACTCCCAGTAAACTGTGCACTGCGTCACATCTCATTCCGTCGCTCTCACCGAGAGGCCGATCCCGTGAAGAAGTCCGCACTGCTCGCAGCACCCGCCCTGGCCCTCGCCGCCGCGACCCTCCCCGCAGCCCCTGTCGCCGCGGCCGAGAGCTGGTCCGTCCGGGCCGAGCTCGCCCCGGTCAACAGCAGCACCACCACCGGCAGCGTGGTCGTCGACGTCACGGGCGGGGAGGCCGTGCTGACCGTCGAGGTCGCTGGTGCTCCCGCCCTGTTCCAGGGCGCACCCTATCCGCACGCCCAGCACATCCACATCGGGGGACAGGGGCTTTGCGCTCCCCCGACGGCCGACGCCGACGGGGACGGCGCGGTCAGCTCCATGGAGGGCCAGCCCTGGACGGGTGGGATCGGAGCCTCCCTCACCACCTCCGGCGACACGACCCCGGCCTCGGCCGTGGCGATCGACCGGTTCCCCGCCGGTGACGCCTACACCTACCAGCGGACCGTCCCGGTGGACGCCGCGATGGTCGCGGCCCTGCAGAACGGCACCGCCGTGGTCAACGTCCACGGCGCGGACTCGGCGGCCCTCTCGGCCGCGGCGCAGGTCAAGGTGAATCCGATGGCCCCGGACCTGCCCCTCGCCTCCGACATCCCGGTGGCCTGCGGCGTCCTGGCGCCCGCCCAGATGGCCGTGCCGGAGGGTCCTGCCGACACGGGCGTGGAGACCGCCGGGACCGGCTCGGACACGAACGGGATCATCGGTGCGGCCGTTCTCGGCATGCTCGCGCTGGGTGCCGCCGTGGGCGCGCGCCGCCGGGTGGCCGGCGAACGCTGACCGGCGGGCACCGGATGGCCCGGCACCGCCGCGAGCCCCGCCACCTCCGCACGGGGTTGGCGGGGCTCGCCGTGGTCCTGGCCCTGTGGTGCACCGGTGACAGCCCCGCGCCGGGGACGACGACGGAGCGCGGGTCGGTCGCGGAGCGCGTCGTGCCCCTCGCTGCGGGCGCCCTGTCGGCACCGTCCTCGCCGCCGCCCGTTCGGGCGAGCGCCCCCGCGGACGCCGCGCAGGCGCCGGCTCCCGCGCCGGAGGCCCTTCCCGAGTCGCCGCCGGAGCGCCTGTCGGTGGAGCGCATCGGACTGGACGGCGAGCTCGTGCAGCTCGGGCTGCGCCCCGATCGGAGCCTGGAGGTCCCTCCGGAGGGTCCCGGCGCACCGGCCGGCTGGTACCGGCACTCGCCCACTCCGGGCGAGGCCGGTCCGTCCGTGCTGCTGGGCCACGTCAACGCCACCGGCGGCGGCCCCGGCGTGTTCGCCGAGCTGCACCGGTTGACCCCCGGGGACCGGATCACCGTCACGCGCCAGGACGGCTCCGCGGCCGTGTTCGCCGTGGACGCCGTCGAGCGGTACGAGAAGGCCGCGTTCCCCACGCTGCGCGTCTACGGCAACACCGCCGGCCCGGAGCTGCGCCTGATCACCTGCGACGGCTACGACCCCGCGACCGGCTCCTTCGACGCGAACCTGGTCGTGCACGCGTCCCTGCTCCAGGACTGATCCATCAGGGGCGCTGCGGCCGGGGAAACGGAACGGCCCCGGGCCGTGGACCGGGCCCACGAGGGGCCGGTGGTCCGCGGCACGGGGCCGTGGTGGGGAGGGCTGCTAGATCAGTCCGTCCGTGAGGTGGTTCGGCGTGCCGAAGCGGTGCGCGGTGATGCTCACGGCCTGCTCGTGCAGGAACGGCAGCATCTCGACCCGGCCCGCGGCGGTGACCGGGTGGGCGTAGACGGCCACGTCCGGACGGGACCCGGTCGCGGCGATGAAGGCCGCGCGGTCCCCGCCGATCAGCCGGACGCGCCCGCCGCCGAGGGCCGGGGCGCCGGCCAGCCACGCGGCGTCGTCCTCCACCCGCACGGGCACGCCGCGGTCGGTGAGCACGGCGCGCACCAGGGCGGGCAGCTCGTGCGCCGTGGAGACGGTCAGCGCGGAGCCCGCCCGCAGCCCGGCGGCGACGACGCGCAGCAGGTCGGCGAGCGGCTCGCCCTCGGACAGGCGCACCGTGACGGGCAGGGGCAGGTAGCGGAAGACGTTGCGCTCGGCGTAGAGCCCGGTGACGTCCTCGGCGACGCCGAACTCCTCGGCCCAGGCGGCCTCGTCGCTGCGCAGCGCCTGCTCGAGGCCCTGCGCCTCGGCCGGCCCGAGGTCCGCCGTGCCCGAGTGCGCGGCCTGCAGCAGCTCGACGGCGGCCGCGTCGGCCACGGGGAGCCCGGCCCCGCGCAGCGGCGCCGGCTCCCACTCGCCCAGGCCCATGAGGTAGCTGGGCCCGCCGGCCTTGGTGCCGGGGCCGACGGCCGACTTCTTCCACCCGCCGAAGGGCTGGCGCTGGACGATGGCCCCGGTGATGTGGCGGTTGACGTACAGGTTGCCGGCCTGGACGTGCTCGAGCCAGTAGCCGATGTCCTCCGGGTCCAGGGAGTGCAGGCCGGCGGTGAGGCCGTACTCCACCTCGTTCTGGAGGGCCACGGCCTCCTCCAGGGTCTCGGCGGTCATCACGCCGAGCACCGGGCCGAAGTACTCCACCAGGTGGAACTCGGAGCCGCGCTGCACGCCGGTGCGCACGCCCGGGGACCACAACCGGCCGGTCCCGTCGAGCTGCTGCGGCTCGATCAGCCAGGACTGCCCCTCCTCGAGGGTGGTCAGGGCCTGGAGCAGCTTGCCCTCGGCGGGCTCGGTGAGCGGGCCCATCTGCGCGGCAGGGTTGGTCGGGTGGTCGACGGTCAGGGAGGTCACGGCGTCCACGAGCTGGTTGCGGAAGCGGCGGGACTGCGCCACGGAGCCGACCAGGATCACCAGGGAGGCCGCCGAGCACTTCTGCCCGGCGTGGCCGAACGCCGAGTAGGCGACGTCCTTGGCGGCGAGGTCGAAGTCGGCGCTGGGCGTGACGATCAGCGCGTTCTTCCCCGAGGTCTCGGCCAGCAGCGGCAGATCGGAGCGGAAGGTGCGGAACAGCTCCGCCGTCTCGTAGGCGCCGGTGAGGATCAGCCGGTCCACCGCCGGGTGGGAGATCAGCTGGCGGCCGAGGGCGCGCTCCTCGAGGTCCACGAGGGCGAGCACGTCGCGGGGGATCCCGGAGGCGTCGAGGGCCTCCCAGAGTGCCTCGGCGACCACGGCGCCGCAGCGCTTGGTCGGGCCGGCCGGCTTGAACACCACCGGGGAGCCGGCGGCGAGGGCCGCCAGCGCGGACCCCGCCGGGATGGCCACCGGGAAGTTCCACGGCGGGGTCACCACGGTGAGCCGGGAGGGCACGAAGGACGCGCCGTCGACCTCGTCCAGCTCACGGGCGCGCTCGGCGTAGTAGTGGGCGAAGTCGATCGCCTCGCTGATCTCCGGGTCGGCCTGGTCGAGGGTCTTGCCGGCCTCGGCGGCGGCGACCTCGAGCAGCTCGGCCCGGCGGGCGGACAGGGCGTCGCCCGCGCGGTGGAGCACCTCGGCGCGCTGGGCGCCGCTCAGCGCGGCCCAGCCGCGCCCTGCCTCGAGGGCCGCCTCGATGACACGGTCGAGCTGCTCCTCCGTGCGCAGCGCCGCGGCCGTGACGGTCGCCACGCCGGCCCGGGAGCCGGGGACCCGGGCGAGGATCGCCCGCCCCCAGTCCCGGTTGGCGGCCACGGCCGGGTCGGTGTCCGGCGTGTTGGTGAACGCGTCGACCGGGGCGGGCGGCTCGGGCAGGCTGCGGTCCTGGACCCGGTGGGGGGCCGGCACGGTGTCGTCGAGGCCGGCCAGGGAGGCGAGGAAGCGCTGCTTCTCGCGCTCGAAGAGCTCCTCGTCGGTGGAGAGCTCGAAGACCGCGGACATGAAGTTCTCGCGGGACGCGCCCTCCTCGAGCCGGCGGATCAGGTAGGCGATGGCCACGTCGAACTCGGCCGGGTGCACCACGGGGGTGTAGAGCAGCAGGGACCCGACGTCGCGCTTGACGGCCTCGGCCTGGCCGGTGGCCATGCCGAGCAGCATCTCGAAGTCCACGGCCCCGGCCACGCCGCGCTCGGTGGCCAGCAGCCAGGCGAAGGCGATGTCGAAGAGGTTGTGCCCGGCGACGCCGATGCGCACGGCGTCCGTGTGCTCGGGCTGCAGCGCGTAGTTGAGGACCCGCTTGTAGTGGGTGTCCGAGTCCTGCTTGGTGCCCCAGGTCGCCAGCGGCCAGTCGTGCAGGGACGCCTCGACCTGCTCCATCGGCAGGTTCGCGCCCTTGACCACGCGCACCTTCACGGGGGCGCCGCCGGCGGCGCGGCGGGCGGCGGCCCACTCCTGCAGGCGGATCATCGCGGCCAGGGCGTCGGGCAGGTAGGTCTGCAGGACGATGCCGGCCTCCAGGTCCTTGAACCGGGGCTGGTCGAGGATCCGGGTGAAGACCTCGAGGGTCATGTCCAGGTCCTTGTACTCCTCCATGTCCAGGTTGATGAACTTGGGCGCGGTGAAGGAGGCGGCCCGCTCGTACAGCGGGGTGAGCTTCTCGACGACCTCGGTCACGGCCTCGTCGAAGGCCCAGGGCGAGTGCGGGGCGACGGTGGAGGAGACCTTGATGGAGACGTAGTCGACGTCGGGGCGGGCCAGCAGGTCGTGGGTGCCCTGCAGCCGCCGGGCGGCCTCGCGGTCCCCGAGCACGGCCTCGCCCAGGAGGTTGACGTTGAGCCGGACGTCGTCCTTGCGGATCTTCGCGATCGACCTCCCCAGCTTGGCCTCGCTGGCGTCCACGATGAGGTGGCCCACCATCTCGCGCAGCGCCTTGCGGGCCGCGGGGATGACGACCTGCGGGGCCACGGGGGCGAGGGCCCCGCCCGCGCGCACCGCGGAGCGCAGGTACCAGGGCAGGAAGCCGGGGACCTTCGGCGCCAGCCGGGCCAGGTTGCGGGCCGCCACCCGGAGGTCCTCGGGGCGGATGACGCCGTCCACGAAGCCGACCGTGAAGTCCAGGCCGGCGGGATCCTTCAGCACCCCCGCCAGCTGCTCCCCCGAGGCGTCCCTGGGGAACTGCTCCGCCTCAGTGAGCCAGCGGCGCACCGTGGCCACGGCCTGCTCGGGCAGCGACGCCGGGATGGCGGCGTGGGAAAGGGTGCGTCCCACCGCGGGGCGGCCGGGGGCCTGCGCTGCCGGGGGGACGGGGATCGTCGTCATGGGTGGTACTCCCTGGGTTGGGTCGAAAGCACTGCGGTACGTCCAGTGTGCGCCCCGGGACGATTCGGATAAAGTGAAGAATTCCACAGATGATTCATCAGCAGTACTAATCTTTGGGAGGCGGCGGAATGCTGGACGTGCGCAAGCTGCGGCTGCTGCGGGAACTCGCGCTGCGGGGCACCCTCGCGGAGGTCGCCGCCGCCCTGAACTTCAGCCCCTCGGCGGTCTCCCAGCAGCTCTCGGCGCTGGAGAAGGAGGCGGGGGTGGCCCTGCTCTCGAAGGCCGGCCGGCGGGTTCAGCTCACGCCGCAGGCGGAGATCCTGGTGGCGCGCACCACCGAGCTGCTGGACGTCCTGGAGCGCACCGAGTCGGACCTGGCGGCGTCGCTGAGCACGGTCACCGGCACCGTGCGGGTCGCCGTGTTCCAGTCCGCGGCCCTGGCGCTGCTGCCGGAGGTGCTGGGCGCCATGCGCCGCGAGCACCCGGACGTGCGGGTCGAGATGGTGCAGGCCGAGCCGGAGCGGGCCCTCTACGAGACCTGGGCCCGGGAGTTCGACGTGGTCGTGGCGGAGCAGTACCCGAGCCACGCCGCCGCCCACCACCCGGACCTGGACCGGCGGCGGCTGATCACGGACGCCATCCGCCTGGCCGTCCCCCCGGGCCCCGAGCACGCGTTCGTCGCCTCCCTGCGGGACGCCCGCGAGCTCCCGTGGGTCATGGAACCGCGGGGAGCCGCCTCGCGGCACTGGGGCGAGCAGCTGTGCCGGCGGGCGGGCTTCGAGCCGGACGTCCGGTTCTCGACGGCGGACCTGCAGGCGCAGACCCGGCTCGTGGAGTCCGGCAACGCCGTGGCGCTCATGCCGGACCTGATGTGGGCGGGCGGGGACTCGCCCTGCCGGCTGGTCGACCTGCCGACCGGGCCCCGGCGGACGGTGTTCACCTCGATCCGCGGAGCGAGCGCCCACCGCCTGGCGATCCTCGCGCTGCGCGCCGCCCTCGAGACGGTGGCCGCCGGCCTGGCCGGACGGATGGAGTGAGCCGGAGGGAGCCGGCCGGGCGGAGCGCTACGGGCGGAGCGCTGCCCGGCTCGTGAGCGCCCCGCGCAGCCGGTCGTCCGCGATCTGCTCCAGCAGCCACGGGCTGAGCAGGAACGGCGCGGCCTCCGCCGCGGCGAACAGCTCCTCCGGGGCGATCCAGGCGACCTCCGCGACCTCGGCGGGCAGCGGCCGGGGCCGCCCGGTGGCCCGCGCCAGGTAGACGGGGCAGAACTCGTTCTCCACGATCCCGGAGGCGTCCACCGCCCGGTAGCGGAAGTCGGGCAGCACCTCCGTCATCCCCGTCACCTCGAAGCCCAGCTCCTGGCCGGCGCGGCGCGCGATGGCCTCGACGAACCCCTCGCCGGGGCCCGGGTGACCGCAGAAGCTGTTGGTCCACACCCCGGGCCAGGTCTTCTTCGCGAGCGCCCGGCGGGTCAGCAGCAGCCGCCCGTCGTCGTCGAGGACGTAGCACGAGACCGCCAGGTGCAGGGGGGTGTCCGTGGTGTGCACCCCGGCCTTGGGCGCGGTTCCGATGGGACGGTGCGCCTCGTCGAGGAGGACGACTTCTTCGGCTGACATGGGCCTCGTTCCGGTCGGCGGGCGGGTGCGGGTGCTCCCCCATTCTCGCAGGATCCGCGGGGCGGCGGTACGCGGGCCCGCCGAGTGGACAACGGGGCGCGGGCGGAGCACGATCGGGAACCATGCGACGACGTCGGCCCGCTACCGCCCCCCTGCCGCTGCGGGACGGGGTGGACCCGGTCCGGGTACGGCTGCCGGCCGCCGGGGCCGACGCCCCCGGGACCGTCCGCGGCTATCTGCTGAGCAGGTTCCCCGCGTCCGCGCCCGAGCTCGAGGAGCTCTTCGCGGCCGGCGGGATCGTCGACGACGCCGGGCGGCCCCTCCCACACGACGCCCCCCTCCGCCCCGGCGGCTCGGTCTGGTACCACCGCGCCCTGCCCGAGGAGCCGGAGCTGCCCGGGGACCTGCCGGTCCTGTTCGAGGACGAGTGGCTGCTGGCGGTCGACAAGCCGCACGGGCTGCCCACCACGCCGCGCGGCGGCTTCGTGGCGCAGAGCGCGCTCGTGAAGCTGCGCCGCTCCCGCCGCGAGGACCGGCTCTCCCCGCTGCACCGGCTCGACCGCGGCACCGCGGGGGTGCTGCTGCTCTCGCGGGACCCCGGCACCCGGGGCCGCTTCCAGACCCTCTTCCAGGAGCGTGCGGTGGCGAAGGAGTACGAGGCCGTGGCCGCGCACCGGCCCGGGCTGCGCCTCCCGCGGCTCGTCGAGTCCCGCATCGTCAAGGACCGCACGTCCCTGCAGGCGCGGGAGGTGCCGGGACCCGTCAACGCCCGCACCCAGGTGGAGAGCGCCGGGCCGCCGTTCGCGGACGAGGAGGGGACGTGGGCCCGCTACGTCCTCCGGCCCGAGTCCGGGCGCACCCACCAGATCCGGGTGCACCTGGCCGGCCTGGGCGTCCCGGTGCGCCACGACCCCCTGTACCCGCAGGTGCGGCCGGCCGGCGCCGAGGACCCCGGCCGGCCGCTTCAGCTGCTGGCCCGCCGCATCGCCCTCGTCCACCCGGTGACCGGCGAGCCGCTCGTGCTCGAGAGCCGCCGCGCCCTGCCGTCCGGGGACGCCGCGTGAGGGCTCCGCACGCCCCCCGGGCGACGGGCCGCGTCCCGGCGCCGGACGTGGCCCGGGGGCTCATGCTCTGGGTCATCGCGGTCGCCAACGTCACCGTCTGGATCTGGGCTGCCGGGCCCACGGACGGTCCCCGGGACCGGACGCTGGGCACCGGTGCGGGCACCGCGGCGTGGACGGCTGACGACGTCGCCAACATGGCCATGTCGATGCTCGTGGACGGCCGCGGCTTCCCCCTGTTCTCGTTCCTGGTCGGCTACGGCGTGGGCCAGATCGCCGCGCGGGAGGCCGCCCGCGGCACGCCGCCGCCCCTGGCGCGCCGGCTGCTGCTGCGCCGCTACGGGTGGCTGCTCCTCATCGGGGCCCTGCACGCGTGCCTGCTCTTCCCCGGGGACATCATCACCGCCTACGCGTTCGGCGGGCTCTTCCTCGCCGTGCTGATCGCCGAGAGCACGCGCACCCTCGTGATCCTCTCCGCCCTCGGCTCGGTGCTCATGGTGCTCTACGGTGCGGCGAGCTGGTCCGTGCGGACACCCGGCACGCCGCCCTTCCCCAGCCTGGTGGCGGACTCGATCCCGGAGCGGCTGGTCCTCGGGCTCGTGGAGGGGCTCGGGGTGGTGTCCTTCGCCCCGCTCCAGCTGCTCGGCCTGCTGCCCATGCTGCTGCTCGGGCTGGCCCTGAGCCGGTACCGCGTGCTCGAGGACCCCGGGCCCCGCCGCGGCCGGCTGCTGGTCACGGCCCTGGTCTGCATCGGGCTCGGGCTGCTCACGGGCGTGGGCACCGGACTCCTGACCACGGACCGGCTCGAGCCCTCGCCGACCGCCGGGTCCGTGCTCACCGGCCTGGACGCGGTGACCGGCGCCGCGCAGGGCATCGGCTACGCGCTGCTCGTGGCGCTGGTCTGCGACCGCGTGCTGGGCCCCCGGGCCGCGGCCCTCCGGGCGCGCGAGCATCCCGCGCTGTGGTCGCTGCAGGCCCTCGGCCGCCGGTCGATGAGCGGCTATCTCGCCCAGTCCGTGCTGTTCACCGTGCTGCTGCCCCCGTTCGCACTGGGGCTCGGCCGCTCTCTGACGCCCACCGCCGCGCTGCTGCTCGGCTCCGCCGTGTGGCTGGTCACGCTGCTCGGCGCGGCCCTGCTGGAGCGGCGCGGCCTCCCCGGACCGGCCGAGACCCTGCACCGGCGGCTCTTCCTCGGCCCCGGCGGGAACCGCGCCGAGGACCGCGGCGGGCCGCCGGCCCCGGCGAGCGCCTAGGCTCGGCACCAGCACCCCTCCCCCGCCAGCACAGGAGTTCCCATGCCCCCGACGACCGGAGCGGGCGCCGCGCCCACCGCGGCGACCCCCGAGCCCACCGCACACCCCACGCCCACCGAGCACCCCGGCGCCGCCGCACCGGGCGCCGCGGCCGCGCTGCGTGCCGACAAGGCCGCCCACTCGGTCCGAGAGCTGTTCGCCGGACGGGCGCTGGGGGTGCCCGGCACGCTGCTCGGCGCCCCGGCGCACCCGCGTCCCACGTCCCCGAAGGCCCCGTGGCACTACTGGTGGCAGGCGCACCTGCTCGACGCCCTCGTGGACGCCGGGCTGCGGCACCTGGACGACCCGGCGCGGGCCCGGCGGTTCCGCCGGGAGGGGCACCGCCTGCTGCGGGGCATCACCCTGCGCAGCGGCGGCCGGGTGACCCACAACTCCTACTACGACGACATGGCGTGGCTGCTGCTGGCCGTGGGCCGTCTCGCCGAGCTGGACCGCGCCCTGACCGGCCGGCCGGACGTCGCGTGCCTGGACGCGGGCAGCGCCCTGCTCGCCCGGCTCGAACGGGGCCACACCGGGGACCTCGGGGGCGGCGTGTTCTGGAACACCCGCCACGACGTCAAGAACACGGCGTCCTCCGCGCCCACGGCCCTCGGCTTCGTGCGCACGCACCGCCGGGAACAGGCCGGCGCGGTGCTCGACTGGCTGCGGGCCACCCTCTGGGACCCGGAACGGAAGGTCTTCCACGACGGTCTGCAGCTGGTCGCCGCCGGGTCCGGCACCGAGGTGACGCGCCGGGACGAGAGGCTGTTCAGCTACAACTCCGGGCCGGTGCTCGGTCTGCTCCTCGAGCTCGCGGACGCCCCGGGCACGGGCGAGCAGGACCGGGCGGACCTGCTGCGCACGGCCGCCGACGTGGTGGCGGGCGCCGCGCAGGAGTACGGCCGCGACCTGGACGGACGCCCCGTCCTGCGCACCCACGGCGGCGGGGACGGCGGCCTGTTCAGCGGGATCCTGGCCCGCTACCTCTCCGATGCCGCCCTGCACCCGGGACTGCCCGCCGCGGCGCGCCGCACCGCGGCCGCGCTCGTGACCGGCACCGCCGACGCCCTGTGGGCGGGCCGGCGGGAGTTCGATCCCGCGGTGGACTTCAACGCGCCCCCCACCGCACCGGCGGCCGCCGGCGAGACGGTCGCGATCTTCTCCCCGGACCCGGCGCGGCACGCCGACGAGTCGCAGCGCCCCGGCGTGCCGGTCGAGCTGTCCACACAGGTGCAGGCGTGGACGGTCCTGGAGGCCGCCGCCCGGCTGGCCCGCCCGGGAGCGGTCCCCGGGGACACCGGCTCCGCTGAGCGCTGAACCGGCCGCCCCGGGCGGTGCGGGCCGTGGCCCCGCCCGGGGTCTTGGGATAGAACAGCAGTATGAACTTCCTCCGCACCCCCGATCCGAACCCCGGTTGGCTCAACGAGGACGACCTGCAGGAGGCCCGGCGCCGCCTGCCGATGGTCTACGTGCAGGCCCTGCCGGTCCGGCTCGATCCGCTGGGCTACCTCTCCGAGATCGGGCTGCTGCTGCAGGCGACCCCCGAGGGGAAGATGATGTACACCTTCGTCTCCGGCCGGGTGCTGTACCGGGAGACCATCCGGGCCGCGCTGCTGCGCCATCTGGAGAAGGACCTGGGGGCCATGGCGTTCCCGCAGCTGCCGGTCTCCACCACGCCCTTCGCCGTGGCCGAGTTCTTCCCCTCGCCGTCCGAGACGGGGCTCACCGACGACCGGCAGCACGCGGTGGCGCTGAGCTACATCGTGCCGGTGCGCGGGGAGTGCAGCCCCCGCCAGGACGCCCTGCAGCTGTCCTGGATGAGCCCCGAGGAGGCGCTCAGCCCCGAGGTGCAGGCGGAGTTCGCGGGCGGTCGCGGAGACCTGGTGCGCCAGGCCGTGGCCCACGCCGGCTGGGGCCGCTGAGCGGCGTCACCGGCGCACGGGCGCTCGCCGTCACCCGCCCCCGGGGCGGTGACGCACAATGGACGGGTGCCCGCTCCAGAAGAGACCCTGCTCCCCGCCGCCGCCCGCTCCGACTTCGGCTTCGCGGTGGAGCACCGGCTCGCCGAGACCGCCACGATCGCCGGCGGGCGCCTCGAGGCCAACGGCGGCCCGTTCCTGGGCCGCACCGGGACCATCACCACCCCGCACGGGACGATCCGCACCCCGGCGTTCGTCCCCGTCGGCACCGCCGCCACCGTCAAGGCGGTGCTGCCCGAGTCCATGGCGGAGCTCGGCGCGCAGGCCCTGCTCGCCAACGCCTACCACCTGTACCTCCAGCCCGGCGCGGACGTCCTGGACGCCGCGGGCGGGCTCGGGGCATTCATGAACTGGTCCGGCCCCACCTTCACGGACTCCGGGGGCTTCCAGGTCATGTCCCTGGGCTCGGGGTTCCGGAAGGTCATCGACATGTCCACGGTCGCGGCCTCGGCGGCGGGGGACGACGACGTCGCGACCGGCAAGGAGCGCATGGCGCGGGTCGACGACGACGGGGTCACGTTCACGTCCCACATCAACGGGGACGTCCACCGCTTCACCCCGGAGATCTCCATGCAGGTGCAGCACCGGCTGGGCGCGGACATCATGTTCGCGTTCGACGAGCTGACCACGCTGCACAACTCCCGCGGCTACCAGGAGACGTCCCTCGAGCGGACCCGCCGGTGGGCGCTGCGGTGCGTCGCCGAGCACGCCCGGCTCACCGAGGAGCGCGCCGACCGGCCCTACCAGGCCCTGTTCGGCGTGATCCAGGGCGCCCAGTACGAGGACCTGCGCCGGAAGGCGTGCCGGGACCTGGGCGCGATGGACTTCGACGGGTTCGGCATCGGCGGGGCCCTCGAGAAGGAGAACCTCGGCACGATCGTGCGCTGGTGCAACGAGGAGCTGCCTGAGGACCGGCCACGGCACCTGCTGGGGATCTCGGAGCCGGACGACATCTTCACGGCTCTCGAGAACGGCGCGGACACCTTCGACTGCGTCTCCCCCACCCGGGTGGCCCGCACCGGGGCCGTGTACGCCCCGGACGGACGCTTCACCGTCAGCAACGCCCGCTTCCGCACGGACCTCGCCCCGATCGACAGCGGCTGCGACTGCTACACGTGCGCCCACTACACCCGGGCGTACCTGCACCACCTGTTCAAGGCCAAGGAGCGCCTGTCCGCGACGCTCACGTCGATCCACAACGAGCGGTTCGTCGTGCGCATGGTGGACGGCGCCCGCGAGGCCATGGCCGACGGGACGTACTTCGAGTACCGGGACGAGGTCCTGGGCCGCTACTACGCGGGACGTTCCTGAGCCGGCCCCTCCGCCTCGGGGTGCTCGTGGATCACGAGCACCGGGCACTTCGCGTGGGCGACGCACGCGGCGCTGACGGAGCCCAGCAGCAGCCCGCGGAACCCGCCGTGGCCCCGGCGCCCGACGACGAGCATCGTGGCGTCCTCGCTCTCGTGCACCAGGACCTTCGACGGGTGGCCGAACACCACGGAGGTGGTGAGCCCGGCCGGCACGTCGTCGCCGAAGGCCTCCCGCACCGCCTGGTCCACCTGCTTCTGGGTGACCTCGTCGAAGTTGTCGCTGCCCAGCGGGACGTACCCGGCGTACTCGGGCGGGTAGTCCCACGCCCCGACCGCCCTGATGCCCGCGCCGAAGGACGGCGCGATCCGCGCCGCCCAGCGCAGCGCCTCGACGGACTGCTGGGAGCCGTCGACCCCGACGACGATCGCTGCTGCGGTTCCGTTGCTCATGCCGAATCCTTCGCTCACGTGATCACGCTGACGTGATCAGTATCACAGAGGCCGCGGCGCCGCGCGCACGATCGCGGGAGCATGTTGTGGGGACACGGCGGACGAGTCCCTCCGGTCCCGGGCGGGACGGGCGGCGCCTCAGCCGGCGGGCCCGGCCCCCTGCGCCTGCCCGGAGTCCTCCGCCCGCCCGGCATCGACCGTCTCGTCGGGGAGGACGAGCACCGGGCACGGGGCGTGGGCGACGCACGCGGAGCTCGTCGACCCCATCAGCAGCCCTTTGAAGCCGCCGTGGCCCCGGCGTCCCACGACCAGCAGCTCGGCCCCCTCGCAGTGGCGCATCAGCACCTTGGACGGGTGGCCGAACTCCACCACGGTGCTGAGCCCGGCCGGCACGTCCGCCCCGAACGCCTCCTGGACGGCACGCTCCACCCGCTCCCGGGCGAGCTCGTCGAACCGGTCGTCCTTGAAGTGGACGAAGCCGACGTACTCGGGCGGGTTCTCCCACGCCCCCACCACCTTGACGGTCGCCCCGTACGCGGGCGCGAGACGCGCGCCCCAGCGCAGCGCCTCCACGGACTGGGGGGATCCGTCGACCCCGACGACGACGACTGCTTCCGCTGCGTTCTCCATGACCGGTCCTCCGATGCGGTGACGAGGGTGCTGTGCGGCCAGTATTCCAGAGCCCGGCGGGCCGCGCTCAGAGGTGCGAGAGGATGACCGAGCTCCTCGTGTGGTTGATGCCCTTCCACTCCCTGATCCGGACCATGACGTCCTCCAGGTGGGTGGTGTTCTCGGCCCGGATGAGGAAGATGCCGTCCGCCTCGCCGGTCACCGTGTAGGCCGCGGTCACCTCGGCGATCTCGGCGGCCATGGTGCGCATCATCGACGGCGAGAGCCCGCCGTCGCAGTGCAGCTCCACGAACGCCTGGATGTTCCACCCCATGACCGACGGGTCGAGCTCCGCCGTGAAGCGCTTGATGGCCCCGGTCTGCTGCAGGACGTCGACCCGCCGCTTCACCGCGGGGGCCGACAGACCCACCTTCTGGCCGATGGCCGCGTAGCTCTCCCGGCTGTCCTGGACCAAGGACGCAACGATCTGCTGGTCAATCTCGTCAAGACGCAACGATTCACCTCTCTGGTGAGGGTTCTCACATTGATTGATTCACTATCGGCCCGTTAGACTTCAGATGTCAACCGAGGCGTCGCTGCTCGCCGGACCACCCGGTCGCACGCCCTCGGACCCCAGGACCTCCTCGCACCACCCACAGAAAGTTGCCTGCTGCCATGGCTCTCCTCCTCGTCTTCGGCCTCCCCGCCCTCCTCTTCACCGCCATCGGCCGGGCTGCGGCACCGTCCCGCGCCACCTCGGTGGGCGGCGCCCTCCGCAGCGCCGGCAGCGACCTGGCCCGCGGCCTGCGCGTGTGCGCCATGACCGCCCCCCAGTTCCTGGCCGGCGGGACCCGCGCCGGTCGCTGACCCTGCGCCGGCGGCGTCAACGGTGACGCCGCCCCGGCACCGCCTACGGCCCGGCCACCGCGCGACGAGACGTCCTCGCGCGGAGGCCGGGCCGCTGCGTGTTAATTCTTTGTTGCCACGGCAAGATGGCTCTTTCGGCGACAAGCGTGTCTGTTGCCAACGGGCTGTCCACAGGGTGTAGTGGTGAGATGCAGATCACGCAGGCGTTACCCATGACTACCGTCACCGACGACGTCGGGTGGCTCGCAGCGATCGACAACGCCATCAACACCGCGTTCGCTCCGATCACCGAGGTCTTCTCGACCATCGTCTTCTACCCCATCACCATCGCGGGGGTGAGCTTCCCGTTCGTCGTGGCCTGGCTCATCGCGGCCGGCGTGATCTTCACGATCTACTTCGGGTTCATCCAGTTCCGCGGTCTGAAGGTCGCCGCCGACGTGGTGCGGGGCAAGTTCTCGACCAAGGACGACCCCGGCGAGGTGCCGCACTTCCAGGCCCTGACCTCCGCCCTGTCGGGGACCGTGGGACTGGGCAACATCGCCGGCGTCGGCGCGGCCATGGCCCTCGGCGGCCCCGGCGCGACGTTCTGGATGATCTGCGCCGGCCTGCTCGGCATGGCGACCAAGTTCGCCGAGTGCACCCTGGGCGTGAAGTACCGCGAGGTCCACGAGGACGGCACGGTCAGCGGCGGGCCCTTCCGCTACCTGCCCATCGCCTTCAGCAAGTTCGGCCGCATCCCCGCCAAGATCCTCACCGGCGTCTTCGCCGTGGCGATCCTGTTCTTCGGTGCGGCCGGCGGCAACATGTTCCAGGCCAACCAGACCTTCGCCCAGGTGCAGAACGTCACCGGCGGCGCCGACGGCTTCCTCGGCAGCGCCGGGGCGGCCCTGATCTTCGGCATCGTCCTCGCCCTGTTCGTGGGCCTGGTCATCATCGGCGGCATCAAGTCGATCGGCGCCACCACCAGCCGGCTCGTGCCGGCCATGGGCGCCGTCTACGTCACCGCCTGCCTGATCGTCATCCTCGCCAACCTCGACCACGTGCCGGGCGCGATCGCCGCGATCATCGACGGCGCGTTCTCCCCCGAGGGCATGGCCGGCGGCGTCCTGGGCGTCATGATCGTGGGCTTCCAGCGTGCCGCGTTCTCCAACGAGGCCGGTCTCGGCTCCGCCGCGATCGCCCACTCCGCCGTCAAGACCCGCCGCCCCGTGAGCGAGGGCTTCGTGGCCCTGTTCGAGCCGCTCGTCGACACCGTGCTGATCTGCACCATGACGGCCCTGGCCATCATCATCGCCGGCGCGCCGAGCCTGCAGGCCGGCATCGACCAGGTGCAGGCCGGCGGGGGCGCCCCCGACGGCGTCATCCTCACCTCGGACGCCTTCGCGACGGTCATCCCCTGGTTCCCGATCGTGCTGGCCGTCGCGGTGGTCCTGTTCGCCTTCTCCACCCTGATCACCTGGTTCTACTACGGGCTCAAGGCGTGGGAGTACCTGTTCGGGCGCAGCCGGCTCAGCGACAACATCTTCCGCGGCATCTACCTGTTCTTCACGATCGCGGGCTGCGTCCTGACCTTCAGCGAGGTCATCAGCTTCGCGGACGCGGCGCTGTTCGTCTGCGGGTTCGTGAACCTGCTGGGCGTCTACCTGCTGCTGCCCGTCATCAAGCGGGACATGAAGGAGTACCTCGCCGACCGCAGGAGCGGCAAGCTCCACCTCCTCGGCAACGAGCCGACCGACGGGTCCACCGCGGTCCGGCCCCAGGTCTAGGCCCGGGGACCGCACGGCCGCACCGGCCGGTCACCCCGAACGGCGTCCGCCCGGTCCTCGCCCCGAGGACCGGGCGTCGCCGTGCCGTGGACCCGCGGCGCGGCCGAGCCTAGTCGGCGCTCCCCACGCCGTCGGCCTCGGGGGCGCGCTCGGACTCACCGCGGGAGCGCCGCCAGGCGAGCACGCCCACGACCACCACGACCGCCCAGGAGGCGGCGACCGCCGCGAGGGCCGGCCACGACGGCCGGGACGTGAAAGCTCCCACGGCGGCGAAGCTCACCTGGCCCGGCATCCCGCCGAGCAGGGTGGCGCCGAGGTAGTCGCGCTGCGGGATGCGCACGAGGCCCGCACCGTAGCTGAGGGTCCAGTTGGGCAGGACGGGCCGGAGCACGAGCACCGTGAGGAAGCCCTTGCCGACGAGCTTGCGCTCCACCAGCTCGACCCGGTTGCCCGCGAGCCGGTACAGGGCGTCGCGGCCGAGGAACCGCGCGAGCCAGTACCCCAGCCAGGCTCCCGCCGTGGTGGCCAGGACGCCGACCACGCTGCCCTGGGCCATGCCGAAGAGGAATCCCCCGGACACGGCCATGATCGTCACCGGGACCGGCGTGGCCGCCACGAGGACGAAGACCGCGGCGAAGACGACGGGCCCCCACGCACCGAAGCCCTCGACGAAGACCCGGACCTGCTCCACGGTGGGCAGCTCGTGGCCGATGAGGTACCAGACCGCCACGGCCAGCAGCAGCAGGAGCGCACCGCCCTTGAGCGCGGTGACCCAGGCCGGCCGCGTGCCGGGCTCGCGGGGCCCCGGCTCCGGCGCGGATTCGGTGCTCACGTGCGCCACTGTACCGACCGCCGCGCCCGGGGGCCGAGAGCGACCGGGGACAATGGGGGGCATGGACGTCACCGATCTGGACCCCGCGGAGGTCTTCTCCGTCTCCCACGCCCTCGCGCACCCCCCGGCCGCGGTCTTCGCCGCCTTCACGGAGCCGGACCGGCTCGCCGCCTGGTTCGGTCCGCCGGGCTGGAGCGTGCCCCGGGAGTCGGTCCTGCTCGAGGTCAGGCCCGGGGGCCGGCAGCGCTTCCGCATGGTCCACGACACCGACCCCGCCCAGGTGGCACCGGTGCACGGCACCTATCTGCGGGTCGAGCGGGACGCCCTGCTCGAGGGCCGCGAGGCGCTGCCCGGACCGGACGGCCGGCCCACCGCCGGCCACGTGCTGACGCGCACCGAGTTCGTCCCCACCCAGGAGGGGGGCACCCTGCTGGTGCTCACACAGGGGCCGCTGCCCCCCGCGGTGCACCCCGGGGCGGCTGCGGCGTGGCGCGGCTCCTTCGCCCGGCTCGAGGCCCTGCTGGCCGCGGGGTGAGCCGGGGCGCCGGTTCCCCGCCGGGCTCGGATAGTCTGCCCGCATGACCCAGGACGCCGGCACCCGCACCACCGCTCTGACCCGGCGGCTGACCGCCCCCAACACGGGCCCCATGACCCTGGACGGCACCAACTCGTGGCTGGTCGGGGCGCCGGGGCAGCAGGACGTCGTCGTCGTGGACCCGGGGCCGGCCGACCGCGGACACCTCGCCGCCCTGGCCGCGGCGGGGCGGACCGTCCTGACGCTGATCACGCACCGCCACGCGGACCACACCGAGGCCGTCGACGACTTCCACGCGCTCACCGGCGCGCCCGTGCGCGCCGTCCTGCCGCAGTTCTGCCGCGACGCCGGACCGCTGCTCGACCGCGAGACGATCGAGGCCGCCGGGTGCCGCATCCGGGTGCTGCACACCCCCGGGCACACCTCCGACTCCGTGAGCTTCCACCTGCCCGACGACACCCCGGTCGCGGGCGCGGCCACCGCCGCCGCGGGGCGCACCTCGGGCTCGGTGCTCACGGGCGACACGGTCCTGGGGCGGGGGACCACGATGCTCGACCACCCGGACGGGAGCCTGGGCGACTACCTGCGCTCCCTGCAGCGCCTGGCGGTGCTGGGCGACGCCCTGGTCCTCCCGGCGCACGGGGACGTGCGGGAGGACGTGGAGGCGGTGTGCGAGGAGCTGCTCGAGCACCGGATGGAGCGTCTCGGCGAGGTCCGGGAGGCCCTGCGGGCCCTGGGCCGCGCCGCGACGCTCGAGGCCATCACGGCGCGGATCTACGCCGACGTCCCGGAGCACGTGCTGCCCGCCGCCCGGAGCTCGGTGGGCGCGCAGCTGGCCTATCTCGGCTTCTGAGCCGTGCCGGCGGCGCCCGGCCGGCCGGGGTCCGTCCCCGGCCGGCGGCGGCGCCGGAGCCCGCGGTAGAGGAAGAACAGCAGGACGGCGACGGCGGCCAGCAGCACGAGGACGAGCAGCGGCAGGAGGACGGCCACGAGGGACAGCGTGAGCGCGGAGACGTCCTCCACGGTCGAGACCACGGGCGCCGCGGCCCCGGCGCTCAGGGTGTTGACGGCCGGCCGCGAGACCGTCTTGGTCACGTGCACCACCAGGGCGATCACCGCCCCGGTGGCCACGGGGATCCAGGCGTGCGAGGAGAGGAACGCCTCCGGGTCCGTGACGGTCGCCGTCTGCCCGCCGAGGTCGATCCCGGCGATCTGGGCGGTGGCCGAGGAGCCGAAGACGATGCCCCCGGCGGTCGGGCGCACGAAGGTCTGCAGCAGGTCGTTGAAGGAGTCCACGACCGGGACCTTGTCCGCCACCACCTCCACGGCCAGCAGCACGGCCAGGACCGTCAGGACCCACCCGTTCGACAGCCAGGCGAAGCCCGGGCCGAGGTCGACGACCTCGGTCCAGCGGTCCAGCAGGCCCAGCACCACGAGCGGGATGTAGGCGTTCAGTCCCGCCGAGGCCGCGAGTCCGGTGCCCGTGAGGAGATCCATGCGCTCATCGTAGGCCCGTGCACCGCCCCGGCCGGGCGGGGCGCCCGGGCCCGTCAGCGCTGGGGTGCGAGGGCCGCCCCCGGGACGGCGGTCTCGCCGTAGGTCGGCTCCCGGCGCTTGAGCCAGCCGATCACGGCGTAGGTCACCGGCATGACCAGCACCTCGACCAGGACCTTGTACACGTAGCCCACCACCACGTAGTTGAGGAAGTCGGCCGCGGTGGTGATGCCGATGACCGGGGCCGCGACGGTGCAGAAGATCACGGTGTCCACGAGCTCGCCCACGAGCGTCGAGCCGATGAGCCGGGCCCACAGGTGCTTCTCCCGCGTGCGCGCCTTGATCCGGACCATCACGAACGCGTTCAGCAGCTGCCCCGCGAGATAGCCCAGCAGGGAGCCGGCCACGATGAGCGGGACGGGGCCGAGCACGGACTCGAAGGCCGCCTGGCCCTCGTAGAACTCCGCCGGGGGCAGAGCGATGACCAGCCAGAACACGACCGAGGAGAACAGTCCCGCGGCGAAGGACGTGACGATGGCGCGGCGCGCGGCCCGGAAGCCGTAGACCTCCGCCACGACGTCGCCCAGGACGTAGGCGAGGGGGAAGAGGAAGAAGCCTCCGTCGGTGATGACGGGGCCGAACGCGACGCCCTTGGTCGCGGCGACGTTGGAGAGCACCAGGACCACGCAGTACGCCGCGACCACCAGGTCGAAGTACGTGCGGGGACGGCGGGCGAACCCGGCGGGGGCAGGAGCGGAGGAGGACACGGTCGGTCACCAATCTGTCGTGACGCGGCGCCGGCCCGCGCGGGGCGGACGCCGAGGGTCGATCTGTGCGGTGTGCTGGACGGACCCGGGGCGCCCGCCTGCCACCCGGGAGCCCCTTTCCCGCCGCCGCGGGCCCCTGCGGGGACCGCGTGCCGGCCGGAGACCGTCCGACAGTCTAGCCCCGGCGGTTGGCCCCGGCACCGCGCGGGGGCGCAGAATGGCTCCCATGACCGACACCAGCACCGTTCCCACGCCCGCCGCGGCGGGCCCCGCCGACCAGCCGTCCGTCGCCCTGACGATCGCCGGCTCCGAGGCCACCGGCGGCGCCGGCGCCCAGGCGGACCTCAAGACCTTCCAGGAGCTCGGGGTCTTCGGCTCCCTCGCGCTGACCTGCATCGTGTCCTTCGACCCGTCCGCCGACTGGGGCCACCGCCTGTTCCCCGTGCCGCAGGACGTCCTGCGCGAGCAGCTCGAGGCGATCACGGCCGCCCACGCGCTCGACGCCGTGAAGATCGGCATGCTGGGCAGCCCCGAAACCATCGCCACCACCGCCGAGGTGCTCACCGCGCTGGCCCCGCGCCACCTCGTCCTGGACCCGGTCCTCATCTGCAAGGGCCAGGAGCCCGGCGCGGCCCTGGACACGGACGAGGCGCTGAAGGCGAAGATCCTGCCGCTGGCCACGTTCGTGACCCCGAACCACTTCGAGTCCCTCTCCCTGGCCGGCATGGACGAGATCAGCACGGTCGAGGACCTCGAGGAGGCCGCCCGGCGGATCCACGAGACGTCCGGCGCCGTGGTCCTCGCCAAGGGCGGGGTCCGCCTCGCGGGCCCCGACGCCGTCGACGTCTTCTACGACGGGACGACCCTCGAGGTGCTCTCCGAGCCCAAGGTCGGCGAGGTCCCGGTGGCCGGGGCCGGCTGCACGCTGGCCGCCGCGGTCGCCGCGGAGCTGGCGAAGGGGGCCGCGCCCCTCGAGGCGGCCCGCACCGCGAAGGCCTTCGTCTCCGCCGGCATCCGGCGCCGGATCACCTCGCGCGCCCCGTTCGACTCCCTCTGGCAGGGCGGCTCGGCCGCCGAACGGTGAGCGGGCGGCGGGCCCGGCCGCCGGATCGGCACCCGGGCCCGCCGTGCCCCACCCCGCGCGTGCTGGGGGTTTCCTGGATGTTTCCCCAGACTGTCTGCGCGAAGGAGCCCGAACGCGGGAAACGGTGGTGTCATAGTCAGACACACCGTCACCAAGGCCCAGAAAAGTGTGCATAATTTGGTGACACGGACAGATAAGGTGTCATCATGCCTCGTATTTCTGCGGCCACCAACGCCGCGCAGCGGGAGAACACCAAACGAGCGATCCTCGACTCCTTCGGCCAGCTGCTCTACCAGCAGGGCCTCACCGGTCTGACCATGACGCACGTGGCCAAGAACGCCGGCGTGGGCCGCACCGCGGTCTACAACTACTTCGCGGACATGGGCGAGCTCCTCGTGGCCTACGCCCTGGACGAGACCGAGCGGTTCATGACCGACCTGCGCCGCGACCTCGAGGGCGTCGCCAACCCGGTCGACCGGCTCGCCGTCTACATCCGCGCCCAGATCGAGGACCTCACCCGGCGCCACCTGCCCCCGGGCCCCACCATGCGCACCGTCCTCTCCCCGGAGGACTACCAGAAGCTGGGCGAGCACGTGGGCGAGCTGCAGGGCCTGCTGGCCGCCATCCTGCGGGACGCGATCGGCCGGGCCTACCTGCCGGAGGGCGACATCTCGGAGCTCGCCGCCCTGGTCCACGGGTCCCTGACCGCCGCGGCGGACCGCGGCCAGAACTCCGACCAGGACCGGGCGGCGCGGGAGCAGCACATCCGCTCCACCGTCCGCTTCATCCAGCAGGGCCTGGGGGCGCAGTTCGACGCCGGGGGCCACCCCGTGCCGCTCGCGCCCGAGCGGCCACCCCTCAGCGCGGCGTCCTGACCGCGTCCCCCTCGCTCCCCGCCCGCGTGCCTGGCGCGGGGGCGAGTTCCAGCACGCGCGCGTGCAGCACGGTGCGGTGGTGCAGCGCGGTGCGCAGCGCCCGGTGCAGCCCGTCCTCCAGGTAGAGGTCGCCCTCCCACCGCACCACGTGCGGGAAGAGGTCGCCGTAGAAGGTGGAGTCCGCGTCCAGCAGGGTCGCCAGGTCCAGGGTGGTCTTCGTGGTGACCAGCTCGTCCAGCCGGACCTGCCGCGGCGCGATGCCGGACCAGTCGGTCGGCGTGACGAGGCCGTGGTCCGGGTACGGGCGGGAGTCGCCCACGGCCTTGAAGATCATGCGTTCATCCTAGGGGCGGGCCCCGCAGGAGGCACCTGCGGGGCCCGCCGGCCGGCGCGTGCCCGGGGTCAGCCGCGGGTCACGGTGACGGCCCGGGTGGTGGCGTTCCACTCGATCCGCCCGCCGGTGTAGTTCTGGGCCGCGCCGCCCGGGGTGCTGTACTCGTCGGTGGTCGGATAGCCCAGTCCCCGCTCGTGACCCAGCGCCGCCCACTTCTGGCCGATGGCCCCGTACTCCTTGACCGCCCTCGATCCGGTGCGCGCGGACCACAGGATTTTGGTCCGCTTCCCGGATGCGTCGAAGACCTGGTAGGCGCCGCCGTCGGCGACCCGGCGCTCGTCCGTCCGCGGCGGGCCGTAGCTGCCCGCGTAGCCGCCTGCCGCGAACTTCTGGCCGATGGACCCGCCGTAGTCGACCACCCGGGTCCCGGTGGTCCCGGACCAGTAGAGGGCCTTGTCCCGTCCGTCGGCGCCGGCGAAGCGCTGGTAGACGGAGCCGTGCCCGGAGGCGTACTCCGCGCTGACCGGGGTGGCCCACGCGGTGCCGCCCAGCGCCGCCCACGTGCGGCCGATCGCACCGGTGAGCTGGTACCCGCCGACCACGTCGTTGCCCGTCGGCGAGACGGTCTCGGGCTTCGGGGTGGCGCCGGCGTAGAGGCGGTCGACGTCGTCGCCGACCAGGTCGGCCAGGTCGTAGTTGGTGTGGTGCAGCCCGGGCATGACCACGCGGTCCGCCTTCGGGAACCCGGCCTTCTGGTACGCGGCGGCGCCCTTGCCGGCCGCTTCCAGCGCGGACCAGGTGGACGGCTGGGTGGCGCCGTAGCTGTCGAGGGAGCCGACGTACCAGGTCGGGTCCGTGGCCCGGAGCGCGGCGTCGGGAGTGCTCTCGAGCCGGCCGTTGTAGACGCCGCCGCCGCCGATGAGGGTCGACCCGCCGCCGCGGATCCAGCCCGCCCGGTCGGAGAGCACCTCGGTGGAGATGAACTCGGCGCCGCCGGAGTACCCGGCCAGGTGGATGCGGGTCGCGTCGACCCGCTGTTCGGCGACGACCTTGGCCGCCAGGGCCCGGAACCAGTCCCCGACCGCCTCGCTGTTGGAGGTCCAGGACCGGTTGGCCGGGGCGACCGGCACCACGAGGATCATGTTCCGGGCCGCGGCCCGGGCGGCCATGCTCTTGAGCATCGACGTGGTGGGGCGCTGGGCGTAGTACTGTCCGTCGCCGTCGAAGTAGAAGACCACGCCCACGGTCTTCGAGCGGTCCACCCCGGCGTCGTAGAGGTGGTACTGGGAGGAGATGCCGGCGGCGGTGTGGACTGTGTTGGTCGTCGAGGCGTGGGCCGGGGCGGCCGCGCCGGCCATCGTCCCGGCGAGCATCGCGCCGGCCAGCAGAGCGGCCGGCAGTGCGGTCGAGGGCATGGGGAATGAAGGCAGCTTCATGAGGACCTCTTGGGGGGAGAGAGGACGGTGGGCGCGCAGCCGGGGGGCAGCTGCGAGTGTGGCGGAACAGCCCGTTCCGCCACATCAGCAGGGTATTGCATTAGTGAACGCAGGGAACGGAACGACGTAAAGTTACGGTGTACTCCTGTCCCGCCCGCTTCCCCCCGGAGAGACCGCCCCCATGACCCTTCGCCCCCTGGCGCTGGCCGCCCTGCTCCTGCTCGCCCCCGTGCCGGGAGCGGCCCACGCCGCCGAGACCGCGCTACCCCCCGCGACGGGCGCGGACTCCCCCGCCGCAGTCCCGTCCCCCGCGCCCCCGTCCGACGACGAGCCGGCCGGCCCCCGGCCGGGAACCGGTCCCGCCGAGGCCCCCCACACCACGCCCGAGCCCGGCGGAGCCCCCGCGCCGGAGCCCGGCGGCACGGCGCCGGGCGCGCACCTCTCCCCCGCTCCCGGCGGGCACGCGGCACCGGAGCCCGGCGGAGTCCGCGCCGAGGACGGCCGTGCCGGAGACGCCCGTGCAGGGGACGGCGGCGCGGGGAACGACCGTGCAGGAGGTGACCGCGCAGGAGGTGACCGCGCAGGGGATGCCCGCCCGGAGGCGGCCCCCGGCACGCCCTCGGGTGCGGACTCGAGCCCCGGCTCGGACCCGGACCGGGGCCCGGACCCGGGGGAGCTCTCCGCCCTGGAGCGCGCCTCCTTCGTCGGGCCCGGCCCCGCCGCGGCCCACCGTCCCGGCTCCGGAGCGCTGGTCCGGGACGGGGCCGCGCTGCGGGCACAGGTCCTGGCGGGGCAGCAGCAGGTGACGCCCGGGACGCTCACGCGCATCTCGGTGGGAACCGTGACCCGGGTTCCCGCGCAGGACGCGACCGGGGACTCCTCCACCGCGTGGTGGGCCGGTGGGCTCGCGGCACTGGGCGCCGCGGCGGCCGGCGTCGTCGTCGCCCGCAGGTCCCGCGCGCGCCGCCCGCACTGAGGGACGGCCGCCGGGGCGCCGCGGCGGCCGGGTCCGCGGGCCGGCGACCCACGGGCCGGTGGGCCGCGAGCCGGCGGAGGAACGAGAAAGAGCCCCGCACCGGGATGAACGTCTCCGGTGCGGGGCTCTTGCTGCAAGTGCGGAGGATGGGGGATTTGAACCCCCGAGGGCGTGAACCCAACACGCGTTCCAGGCGTGCGCCATAGGCCGCTAGGCGAATCCTCCAGGCACGCACGACCGGCGGCCTGACGGTGCCGGAACATGCGGGGTCCAGCATAACCGAACCGCCGGGCAATGCCGAATCCACGGCGCCGGGGCCGGGTTTCGACCCGGCCCGCCGCATCCGCTAGACTTGTCGACAGCCCCTCGCGTGGCGTCATCCTGTTGAACTCCCCCAGGACCGGAAGGTAGCAAGGGTAAATGGGCTCTGGCGGGTGCGCGAGGGGTCTTCTCGTCCCCGCGGCGGCCCGCGTCCCCAGCGCCGATCCGCCCGGCCCGCCTGTCGGATTCCGTCGCTAAGGTGTCATCTGTGACTACCGCCCTGTACCGCCGCTACCGCCCGGAGACCTTCGAGGACGTCATCGGTCAGGAGCACGTGACCGAGCCGCTGATGACGGCGCTGCGCAAGGACAGGGTCAGCCACGCCTACCTCTTCTCCGGCCCGCGCGGCTGCGGCAAGACCACCTCCGCCCGCATCCTGGCCCGCTGCCTCAACTGCGCGGAGGGCCCCACCGCCACCCCGTGCGGCCGCTGCGACAGCTGCCGCGACCTGGCCCGGGACGGCGCCGGCTCCCTCGACGTGATCGAGATGGACGCGGCCAGCCACGGCGGCGTGGACCACGCCCGCGACCTGCGGGAGCGCGCCACGTTCGCGCCCGTCCGGGACCGGTACAAGATCTTCATCATCGACGAGGCGCACATGGTCACGCGCGAGGGCTTCAACGCCCTGCTCAAGATCGTCGAGGAGCCGCCGGAGCACATCAAGTTCATCTTCGCGACCACCGAGCCGAGCAAGGTGCTCACCACCATCCGGTCCCGCACCCACCACTACCCCTTCCGGCTGGTCCCCACCGAGCCGCTCATGCACTACCTGGAGCAGCTCTGCGCCGAGGAGCACGTGCAGGTGGCCCCGGGGGTGCTCTCCCTCGTGGTCCGCGCGGGCGCCGGATCCGTCCGCGACACCCTATCCGTGCTCGACCAGCTCATGGCCGGCTCCGACGAGCAGGGCATCGGCTACGACCTCGCCGTGGCCCTGCTGGGCTACACGCACGGCGCCCTGCTCGACGACGTGGTCGACGCCTTCGCGTCGGGGGACGGCGCCACGGTGTTCCGCGCGGTGGACCGGGTGGTGCAGACGGGGCAGGACCCGCGCCGCTTCGTGGAGGACCTGCTCGAGCGGTTCCGGGACCTCATCATCGTCAACGCGGTCCCGGAGTCCGCGGGCAACATCCTGCACGGGATGCCCCAGGACCAGATCGCCCGGCTGCGCAACCAGGCGTCCCAGCTCGGGGCGGCGGAGCTCTCCCGCGCCGCCGACATCACGAACACGGCCCTCACCGAGATGACGGGGGCCACCTCGCCCCAGCTGCACCTCGAGCTGCTGTGCGCGCGCATCCTCCTGCCGTCCTCGGAGGACACCACGCGCGGCGTCACGGCCCGCGTCGACCGGCTGGAACGGCGCCTGAGCATCGGCCGGGGCGCCGCCGCAGCCGGTCCGGACGAGACCGCCGACGCCCCCGCGGCCTCCTCCGCCGCGCCGACCGCGCCGGCGGGTCCGGGCGCCCCGCCCGGGGGCCGGAGCCACTCGCAGCCCGCCCCTGCGCCGGAGCGACCGGCACCGCCCGCGCCCGGCGGGAACGCGCAGCAGGCGGTCCCGCGGGGGACGGATCCGCGGGAGCGGACCGGACAGGGCTCGGGGCAGGACGCCGGGCGCGCCGCGGCGGCTCCCGAGCGCCCGTCCGCCCGGGAGGACAGCGGACCGGAGCGGCCCACCGGACGGGAGGCGCCCGCCGCAGCGGAGCGTCCTGACGCGCCGCGGCAGGACGCCGCGGCGCAGGCGCCCCGCCAGGACACGCCCCGGGCGGGCGAGCAGGGCGGCAACGAGATCGACCTGCTGCGGGCCTCCTGGCCGGAGATCGTCAACGCCCTCGCGGACATCCGCCGCGTCGCGTGGTTCACGGTCCAGCGCGGCACCCCGCAGTCCTTCGACGGCAAGGTGCTGCGCATCATGTTCGACGCCGAGGGCGACCTCATGAACTTCCCGCGCTTCGAGGACGACCTGCGGCAGGCGGTCCAGCAGATCCTCGGCATCGACTGCCGTGCGGAGGCCGTCCCGCCGGGCGGCGGCGGGCACGGCCGGGACGGTGGCGGCGGCGGAGCCCCGCGCGGCCCGGAGCCGTCGACGCGCCCGCCCGGGCGCCCGGCGGAACCGGGGCCCGGGACCGACGGGGAGCGCCCCGAGCGGCGCGCCCCCGAGGACCGGTCCCGGGGCGGCCAGGACCGGCGACCCCCGGCCCAGGACCGGCCGGGCGCACCGCGCGGCCGGGAGCAGCAGCCGACCCCGCCCCGGGCCGCGAGCACGCCCCCGGACGGCGCACCGGGCACCGCGACGGACTCCGCGCCGGAGCCGCCCGCGGGCGCGCCGTCCCCGGACGGGGACGGCGGCGGCCAGGACCCCTGGGACGCCCACGGCCGACCCGCCACGGACGCGCCGGCGGAGTGGACCGACCCCGCCTGGGCCCAGGAGCCCGTGCACAGCTGGTCCGTGGCCGCCATTCCCCAGGGCGGCGCCCCGGCCGGGCCCCCGGCCGCACCCGCACCCCGGGCTCCGGCGCAGCCCGAGGCCCGGCCGCCGGGACCGGCCCGGACGGCGGAGGACCCCGCCGGCGCCCAGCCCGCCGACCGGCCGGCACCGCAGCCCGGGACGCAGCCCGGAGCACCGTCCGGCCCCGGTCGGACCGGGCGCCCGGGCCCCGCCCTCCCCGGCGAGGCCCCGGGGGCACGGGACCGGGACGTCCCCCCGTCGGACGACGACGTCCCGCCGCCCGAGGAGCCCCCGTACCCGGACGATCCCCCTTACCCCGACGACCTGGACGCGGCGCCCCCGGAGCAGTGGCGGCCCGCGGCCCCCGCACGGCAGAGCCCTGCGTCCGCTCCCCGTTCCGGGGGCGGACCCGGCAACCGGTCGACCGGCAGCGCCACGCCACCCACCGCCCACCCGGCCGCCCGCCCGGAGGATCCCCGGACCGCGACGGGCGCCTCTGCCCCGGCTCCGACGGCGAACCCGGCGGCCCCAGCGGCCCCGGCCGCCCCGCAGCAGGACGCCCCGTCGGCGGCACCGGCCGGCGCCGACCGGAACGCACGGCTGAGCTTCCGGGAGCGCCACGCCGCGGCCATCGCCGCGGGGCGCAAGGCACCCGCCTCCGCCGCGGCCCCGCAGGACAGCGGCGTAGAATGGGACGACTCCTTCGTGCCCAGCTCGGACGACGAGGCGCTCGAGGACTCCACCCTCTACGGCCGCGCCGCGATCGAGCGGATCCTCGGGGGGATGCTGATCGAGGAGCGGGACCTCCACACCGGGGAGTGAGCCGGGACCGCCCCGCGCACCGGCACCCCGGTGACGTCGTGGCCGAGGACGATCAGGAGGGCCGTGCACCGGCCCGGAAATCGAGGGAAACGTGTACGAAGGCGCTGTTCAGGATCTGATCGACGAACTGGGCCGGTTGCCCGGCGTCGGGCCGAAGTCCGCGCAGCGGATCGCGTTCCACCTCCTCGACGCCGACAAGGAGGACGTCCGGCGGCTGGCCGACGCCATGACGGCGGTCAAGGACAAGGTGAAGTTCTGCCGGATCTGCGGGAACGTGTCCGAGCTGGACGAGTGCGCCATCTGCCGCGACGCCCGCCGGGACGACAGCGTCATCTGCGTGGTCGAGGAGTCGAAGGACGTCATGGCCATCGAGCGCACCCGCAGCTTCCGCGGCCGGTACCACGTCCTGGGCGGGGCGATCAGCCCCATCCAGGGCATCGGCCCCGACCAGCTGCGCATCCGGGAGCTCATGACGCGGCTCTCCGGGGACACCGTGCAGGAGGTCGTGCTCGCCACCGACCCGAACCTGGAGGGCGAGGCCACCGCCACCTACCTCTCCCGCATGCTCAAGACCCTCGGGATCCGCGTGACCCGCCTGGCCTCCGGGCTGCCCGTGGGCGGCGATCTCGAGTACGCCGACGAGGTGACCCTCGGCCGCGCGTTCGAGGGCCGGACGGTCGTCGCCTGACGCACTCGCGTAGGATGTCCTGGTGCCCTGCCGCGGGGAGCGGGCGCACGGCCCGGCCCCGACCGCCGGCCGCCCTCGAGCACAGGAGTTGAACCCATGAGCCTGATCGTGCAGAAGTTCGGTGGATCCTCCGTCGCGGACGCCGACGGCATCCGCCGCGTTGCACGGCGTATCGTCGAGACGCGCAACAGGGGCCACGACGTCGTCGTCGTCGTCTCCGCGATGGGCGACACCACGGACGAGCTCCTGGACCTCGCCCACGAGGTCACCCGCAAGCCCCCGGCCCGCGAGCTCGACATGCTGCTCACCGCCGGCGAGCGGATCTCCATGGCGCTGCTGGCCATGGCGGTGTCCGGGATGGGCGCTCCCGCCCAGTCCTTCACCGGGTCGCAGGCGGGGATGGTCACCGACGGCGCGCACGGCGCCGCCCTCCTCGTGGAGGTCAATCCGCTGCGCGTGCGCGAGTCCCTGGACCAGGGCAACATCGCGATCATCGCCGGGTTCCAGGGCGTGCACCGCCAGACCAAGGACATCACCACCCTGGGCCGCGGCGGCTCGGACACCACGGCCGTGGCGCTGGCCGCGGCCCTCGACGCCGACGTCTGCGAGATCTACTCCGACGTCGACGGCGTGTTCACCGCCGATCCCCGCATCGCGCCCAGGGCCCGCAAGCTGGACGTGGTCAGCAGCGAGGAGATGCTCGAGCTCGCCGCGAACGGCGCGAAGATCCTGCACCTGCGCTGCGTCGAGTACGCCCGCCGCTTCGGCGTGAAGCTGCACGTCCGCTCGTCCTTCTCCCACAACGAGGGCACCTGGGTCATCCCGGGCCCCGAAGACGCCGTCACCTCCCCGAAGGAGATCCCGTTGGAACAGCCGCTCATCTCCGGCATCGCCCACGACCGCACGCAGGCGAAGGTCACCGTCGTCGGAGTGCCGGACAAGCCCGGCATCGCCGCCCGGATCTTCCGGCTGCTCGCGGAGGCGAAGGTCAACGTGGACATGATCGTGCAGAACATCTCCACCGGCGACGACCCGCTGACGGACCTCTCCTTCACGGTGGACGAGTCCCAGGGCGATCTGGCCATGAGCCTGCTGCGCGCCGCCGAGGAGAAGATCGGCTACGCGGGCCTGGAGTACGACGACGAGGTCGGCAAGCTCTCCCTCGTGGGCGCCGGCATGAAGTCGAACCCCGGGGTGACCTTCACGTTCTTCGAGGCGCTCGCGGCCGCGAACATCAACATCGACATGATCTCGACCTCCGAGGTCCGGATCTCGGTGGTCACGGCCGCCGACCGGCTCGACGAGGCCGTGCGCGTGGTGCACAGCGCCTTCGGCCTGGACTCCGACGAGGAGGCCACGGTCCACGCGGGGACCGGCCGCTGATCCCCGTGCCGCGCTCCACCGGTCCGTCGACGACGGGGCGGGTCCCGTGACCCGCCCCGTCGTCGTCCTGTCCCGCGCGGAGTGGGCGCCGCGGTCGCACGCCCACGAGCAGCGCGCGGCGCGCCGCGCGGACCCGTTCGTGGCCCGCCGCCACCGCGGGCACAAGCACCCGGTCGAGGACTTCCTGTTCACCTACTACACCCTCAAGCCCGCGCAGCTGAAGCGCTGGCACCCCGGGGCGGGCACCGTGCTGCTGGACGCCGCGGACCGCGCCGGGGAGAAGTTCTACCGCGCGCTCACCGGCGCCGAGCTCACGGCCCTGGGGCTCAGCGCCCGGGACGGGGCCGTGACCGTCGACGACGACGCCCTCCGGGACCGGCGGGCCCCCGCGATCGACTTCGCCCGGGCGGTGCTGGGCGCGCACGCGGGCAACCCGGGCTTCTTCGGCTGCTTCGGCCTGCACGAGTGGGCGATGGCCTACCGCTCGGAGGACAACGACCTCCGCCACGAGCAGCTCGAGCTGCGGCTCGGGGCCGCGGGCACGGACGCCGTGGTGGAGTCCGCCCGGATCCGGTGCACCCACTTCGACGCGTTCCGGTTCTTCCAGCCGCAGGCCGTGCCGCTCAACGAGCTGCGGCCCACCCGGGAGTCCCAGCGCCGGATGGAGCAGCCGGGCTGCCTGCACGCCACCATGGACCTCTACAAGTGGGCGTACAAGCTCGTCCCGGGGATCCCCTCCGAGCTGCTGATGGACTGCTTCGAGCTGGCGTGGGACGTGCGGGAGACGGACATGCGGGCCGCCCCCTACGACCTCTCCGGCTGGGGCTACGAGCCCGTGCGGATCGAGACGCCGGAGGGCAAGGCCGAGTACGTGCGCCGGCAGCGGGAGTTCGCCCGGCGCGCCGAGCCGCTGCGCCGCCGGCTCGGCGCGGCCCTCGAGGTCCTCGACCCGGCCCGCGCCACCGACGGGGCGGCGGCGTGAGCGCGCCCGGGGAGCCCGCCGGCGGCTGGGAGCGGATCGTGGCGGTCTCCGCCGTGCCGGACCCGCTCGACTTCGTGACGGCGCCCTCCGGCACGGGGCCGGTCCTCGTCACCCGTGACGCCGAGGGCGCGCTGCACGTGCTGCGCAACACCTGCACCCACCAGCAGGCCACCGTGTGCCGGGAGTCCGCCGGGCGCGCCGAGACGTTCGAGTGCCCCAACCACTTCTGGGTCTTCGCCGCCGACGGGCGGTTCGTGGGGTCCCGCCTGGCCCTGGCGGCCGGCCGGGAGGCACCGCCGGACCCCGCCAAGGACCTCCTGCGGGCGGCGGCGGTCGACGTGGTCGAGGGCTGGGTCGTGGCCCGCTTCGACTGAGGCGGGGTCAGTGCGGCGCGGGCGCGCCGTCGTCGTCGCGCCGCTGCCGCCCCGCGAGCCAGGCCTGGACGTCCGAGCGCCGGATGCGGCGGTGGCTGCCCCGGTACTGCACGGGCAGGGTGCCCTCGGTGGTGAGGTTGCGCAGATAGGTGGCCGAGATCCCGGCGAGGGCGGCCGCCTGCGAGGTGGTCAGCAGGTCCTCCGGGGAGTCGGGGGCGGCCCCGTCCTCGCCGTGGCGGGCGAGCCAGGCCTGGACGTCCGCGCGCCGGATCCGGCGGTGGCTGCCCCGGTACTGCACGGGGAGGACGCCCTCCGTGGTGAGGTTGCGCAGATAGGTGGCCGAGATGCCGGCGAGCGCGGCCGCCTGAGAGGTGGTCAGCAGGTCCCCGGGGTCCGCCGGCGGCTCCGCGGCGGCGGTCACCGCGGCGGACGTCACCGTGACGGTCTCCCCGCGGGTCATCCGGGAGAGGAGGTCCACGACGGCGTCGCGCGCCCCCTCCGGCAGGCGCAGGGAGGTGCCGTCCACGAAGACCGTCACGTCCCGGGCCTCGAGGGCGTCCGCGAGCCGCTCGGCCTCCCGGCCGCTGAGTCCGGGGGTGGTCGTCGCTGGGTGCTGGGTCATGGGCCCATTGTTCCAGCACCGCCCCGTCCCCCTCCGTCGGCGGCGGACCGGGCTCGGTCCGTCCCGCGCCGCCAGCGGAGGACGGCGAGCCACAGCAGCACTCCCGCCAGGCCCATCGTGCCGGGCACGAGCACGGGGGACGGCCCGACGGCCCCGCTGGTGGCCGCCCACAGCCGGGCCGCGCCCGACATCGCGTCCCAGGCCTCGGCGTACCGCGGGTCCAGCGGTCCGGCCCGCAGGTTCGCCAGGACGTGCTCGTAGACGCCGTAGGCGCTGCCGAGCACGGAGACGACCGCGGCGACCCGCACGGTGCGGGCCGTCCCGGTGGTGCGCCGCACCAGCCACGCCACGGCCCCGAGCAGCAGCACGGCCAGCACCGCCCACGGCACCAGCTGGGCGGGTCCCTGCCAGTGCCGCAGCATCGCCAGCTCGGTCAGGGCGCCGAGAACCGTGCCGATCCCCAGCAGGGTCAGGACCCGGCGGTAGACCGAGACCAGGCGTGCGTCGTCGGTGCGGGCCCCTGCGGTCTGCGGTGCGGTGCTCATGGCACCACGGTCTACCGGACACGCCTTGGAGAATCCCGGGGGCCCACCGCCCGGGCGGCCTGCCGGCAGGTGACCCCTACCACACCCGGCGGGCGGTCCGGGCCCGGCACGACCGGCGTGCCCGAGCCGATAGAATGGCTGACGTTCGCCGGATCCCGGCCCGCTGCTCGACCCTCAGGAGTTCCCCGATGGCCCGCATTGTTGTCGACGTCATGCCCAAGCCCGAGATCCTCGACCCGCAGGGGAAGGCGATCGCCAACGAACTGCCCCGCATCGGCCTGGACGGCTTCGCCGGTGTCCGGCAGGGCAAGCGCTTCGAGCTGACCGTCGACGGCGAGGCCACCGAGGACGCGCTGGCCCAGGCCCGCGAGGCCGCGGAGAAGCTGCTCTCCAACCCCGTCATCGAGGACGTCGTGCGCGTGGCCGTGCTCGACGAGACCGAGGAGAACTGAGCATGGCCGGTCTCGAGACCCCCCTCATCGCGGATCTCTCCGGCCCCGCGCCGGACGCTGGGCTCGCCGGCGCGCGCGTCGGCGTCGTGACCTTCCCCGGCACCCTCGACGACCGCGACGCGGCGCGCGCCGTGACGCTGGCCGGCGGCACCCCCGTCCCCCTCTGGTACGCCGACGAGGACCTGCAGGGCGTCGACGCCGTGATCCTGCCCGGCGGCTTCTCCTACGGCGACTACCTGCGCGCCGGGGCCATCGCCCGGTTCGCCCCCATCATGGCGCCGATCATCGACGGCGCGAACGCCGCGGGCACCTCCGGGTCCGCCCCGCTGCCGGTCCTCGGGATCTGCAACGGCTTCCAGATGCTCACCGAGTCGCACCTGCTGCCGGGTTCCATGATCAAGAACGAGCGCCTGAAGTTCCTGTGCCGGGACCAGCGCCTGCGCGTGGAGAACAGCACGACCGTGTGGACCACCGAGTTCGAGCAGGGCCAGGAGATCGTGGTCCCGCTCAAGAACCAGGACGGCCAGTACGTGGCGGACGAGCGGACCCTCGACGCCCTCGAGGCCGAGGGCCGCGTGGTCTTCCGCTACGTCGGGGGCAACCCCAACGGGTCCCGGCGGGACATCGCCGGGATCTGCAACGCCGGCGGCAACGTGGTGGGCCTCATGCCGCACCCCGAGCACGCGGTCGAGCCGGGCTTCGGCGCGGACTCCTCGGCCTCCGGCGAGGTCGGCATGCGCGACGGCACGGACGGGCTGGGCCTGTTCGTCTCCGCCCTCAAGGCACTGGTCAAGTAAGGGACACCGAGCACTCCATGAGCGACAAGCACTTCAACCTGGACACCGTCGAGCACGCGACGGCCACCCCCGACACCGAGCTGCCCTGGGCCGAGCTGGGCCTCAAGGACAACGAGTTCGAGGAGATCAAGAAGATCCTCGGCCGCCGGCCCACCGCCGCGGAGCTCGCCATGTACTCGGTCATGTGGTCCGAGCACTGCTCCTACAAGTCCTCCAAGGTCCACCTGCGCCAGTTCGGCGAGAAGGTCACCGAGGAGATGAAGAAGGACCTGCTGGTGGGCATCGGCGAGAACGCCGGCGTCACCGACCTCGGGGACGGCTGGGCCGTGACCTTCAAGATCGAGTCCCACAACCACCCGTCCTACGTGGAGCCCTACCAGGGCGCCGCCACGGGCGTCGGCGGGATCGTGCGCGACATCATCTCGATGGGCGCCCGGCCCGTGGCCGTCATGGACCCGCTGCGCTTCGGGGCGATCGACCACCCGGACACCGCGCGCGTGGTGCACGGCGTGGTGGCGGGCGTGGGCGGCTACGGCAACTCCCTGGGCCTGCCCAACGTGGGCGGGGAGGTCGTCTTCGACTCCTGCTACCAGGGCAACCCGCTCGTCAACGCGCTCGCCGTGGGCGTGATGCGCCACGAGGACATCCGCCTTGCCAACGCCTCCGGCGTGGGCAACAAGGTGGTGCTGTTCGGCGCCCGCACCGGCGGCGACGGCATCGGGGGCGCCTCCGTGCTCGCCTCGGAGTCCTTCGACGACGCCAAGCCGTCCAAGCGGCCGGCCGTCCAGGTGGGCGACCCGTTCGCGGAGAAGGTGCTCATCGAGTGCTGCCTCGAGCTGTTCAAGGGCTCCCTCGTGGAGGGCATCCAGGACCTGGGGGCCGCGGGCATCTCGTGCGCCACCTCGGAGCTGGCCTCCAACGGGGAGGGCGGCATGCACGTGGACCTGACCCAGGTGCTCCTGCGCGACCCCACCCTGACCCCGGGCGAGATCCTCATGTCGGAGTCCCAGGAGCGCATGATGGCGGTCGTGACCCCCGAGAAGGTCGCCGCCTTCGAGGCCGTGATGGACAAGTGGGACGTCGAGCACTCCTGGATCGGCGAGGTCACCGGCACCGGCCGGCTCGTGATCGAGTGGGACGACGAGGTCATCGTCGACGTCGACCCCCGCACCGTCGCCCACGAGGGCCCCGTCTACGACCGGCCGTACACCCGGCCCGTGGACCAGGACCGGCTCCAGGCCGACCGCTTCGCCGGATCCCCGGCCGACGCCGGGCGACCCTCGGGCGCGGAGCTCAAGCACGCCGTCCTCGAGCTCATGGCCTCCCCGAACCTCTGCGCCAAGGACTGGGTCACCGACCAGTACGACCGCTACGTGCAGGGCAACACCGCCATGGCGATGCCCGACGACGCCGGGGTGGTCCGCGTGGACGAGGAGACCGGCCTCGGCGTGGCCCTGTCCACCGACTGCAACGGCCGCTACGCCTACCTGGACCCGTACGCCGGCGCGCAGCTGGCCCTGGCCGAGGCCTACCGCAACGTGGCCACCGCCGGCGCCCGCCCCGCGGCCGTCTCCGACTGCCTGAACTTCGGCTCCCCCGAGGACCCGGAGACCATGTGGCAGTTCGCCGAGGCCGTGCGCGGGCTCGCCGACGGCTGCCAGCAGCTGGGGGTGCCCGTGACGGGCGGCAACGTCTCCCTCTACAACCAGACCGGCGGCGTGGCCATCCACCCGACGCCCGTGGTGGCGATGCTGGGCGTGCTCGACGACGTCCGGCGGCGCACGCCGTCGGGCTGGCGCGAGGACGGCCAGGCGATCTACCTGCTCGGGACCACCCGGGACGAGCTGGACGGCTCCGAGTGGGCGAACCTGCGCGGGCACCTCGGCGGGCTCCCCCCGGCCGTGGACCTCGCCCAGGAGAAGCTGCTCGGCGACCTGCTGATCAACATGTCCCGCGACGGCATGATCGACGCCGCGCACGACGTCGCCGAGGGCGGCCTCGCGGCGACCCTCGCCGAGATGGCGCTGCGCTTCGACACCGGTGCGCGCATCGGGCTGGGCGAGGTGTGCGAGCGCGACGGCGTGGACCTGTTCACCATGCTCTTCTCCGAGACCCAGGGACGGGCCGTGGTGGCCGTGCCGCGCAGCGAGGAAGTACGGTTCAAGGACATGTGCACCATGCGCGCCTATCCGCACACGCGGATCGGCGTGGTGGACACCGAGAACCGCGCGCTGGACGTGCAGAGCGAGTTCGGCATCGGCCTGGACGAGCTCCGCACCGCGCACGAGGGCACGCTGCCGAAGCACTTCGGCTGATCCGCCGGGGGCGGATCCCCGCCCCCGGCACCCCGCTCCACGGATCCACCCAGTCCACCCTCGGCACCCGGACCCGCAGAAAGCAGCACCAGCATGACTGAGGACCTCGAGGCCCAGCGCCCCGCACCCGTCCTGGAGACGGAACGGCTCCTGCTCCGCCCCTTCACCGCCGAGGAGCTCGACGCCGTGGCGGCCGGCGAGCACGGCGCCCACTTCGCCCACGGCTTCCCGACCGCCGAGGACATGGACTTCGCCCGCGAGTCCCTCATGGCCGGGGGCTACTTCTTCACGGAGTCCGTGTACGCGCGGATGGCCGTCGTGGAGAAGTCGACCGGCGAGATCGTCGGCACGGCCGGCTTCGTGGGCCCGCCGATCGACGACGAGCTCGAGATCGTGGGCTCCCTCGCCGCGGACCGCCGGAACCTGGGCTACGCGCAGGAGGGCATCACCGCGCTGCTCGGCGTCGCGTTCGCGGACCCCGCGGTCACCGGGGTGCGCGCCAGCGTGCCCGGGGACAACGCGCCGGCCGCGCAGGTGCTCGTCGCCGCGGGCTTCGTCCACCGCGAGACCCCCGGTCCGGAGACCGACTACGTCCTGCCGCGCCCCGCGTAGACCGCGCGGCGCCGGAACCTAGACTGGCGAGGTGATCCCGGCCCTGTTCCCCTTCAGCGGCATCCCCGCGCACCTCCTCCCGGAGACCGCGACGATCGTCGTGCTGGTGCTGGGGCTGCTCATCAACCTGGTGGCCCTGGGCTGGATCCCGCACAACCGGCGGCCCTCCGTGGCCCTGGCCTGGCTGCTCGCGATCTTCCTGCTGCCCTACGTGGGGATCCTGCTGTTCCTGGCCATCGGCTCCGCCAAGCTGCCGAAGAAGCGGATGGCGATGCAGGCGAAGATGAACGACGTCATCCGCGAGAACACCCCGGACCTCCACATCCTGGGCAACACGGACGAGGAGCTGCCCGAGTGGGTGGCCTCCACCGCGGCCCTGAACTACAAGCTCGGCGCCCTGCCCATGGTCGGCGGCAACTCCTTCGAGATCCTCACCGACAACCACGAGGCGATGCGGATCATGGCGGACGCCGTGGACCGGGCCCGGGACTATGTCCACTTCGAGTTCTACATCGTGGCCATCGACGACGCCTCGCGTCCCCTCCTGGAGTCCTTGGTACGCGCCCACCGGCGGGGGGTGCGGGTGCGGGTGCTCATCGACCACCTCGGCTCCGTGGGCTACCCGGGGTACCGGGGGATGATCAAGCGCTTCGACGAGGCCGGGCTGCCGTGGCAGCGCATGCTGCCCGTCCGGCCGTGGAAGGGCGAGTGGCAGCGGCCCGACCTGCGCAACCACCGCAAGATCCTCGTGGTCGACGGCTCCCTGGCCTACACGGGTTCGCAGAACATCATCCACCGCTCCTACAACAAGCGCCGGAACCGCCGGAAGGGGCTCGAGTGGAAGGACCTGATGCTCGAGTGCACCGGTCCCGTGGTCGCCGAGCTCAACGCCCTGTTCACGAGCGACTGGTACTCCGAGACCGGCGACCTCCTGCTCGACGAGGCCGCCCGCGACCTCCCGGACACCCAGGGGCCGGTCTTCGCCCAGGTCGTGCCCTCCGGCCCCGGGTTCGAGACGGAGAACAACCTGCGCCTGTTCAACCACCTGATCTACAACGCCAACGAGCAGATCGTCATCGCCAGCCCGTACTTCGTCCCGGACGAGTCGCTGATGCACGCGCTGACCACCGAGGCGCAGTCCGGGGTGGACGTGCGGCTGTTCGTGGGCGAGACCTCGGACCACTTCCTGGCCTACCACGCCCAGAACTCCTACTACCAGGAGCTCGTCGAGGCCGGCGTGAAGATCTACCGGTACCGCTCCCCCACCGTGCTGCACGCCAAGTTCGTGCTCGTGGACGACTACGTCTCCGTGATCGGCTCGTCCAACATGGACGAGCGCTCGTTCGCCCTGGACCTCGAGATCTCCGTGTTCATCGCGGACCGGGACTTCCGGCGGCGGATGGACGCGGTGGTCGCCGAGTTCCTCGAGGCCAGCACCCTGCTGGACTTCGACGCGTGGAACCGTCGGCCGCTGTGGCACAAGTACGCCGACAACGTGGCCCGGCTGACCTCGGCCCTGCTCTGAGGGGCCGAGCCCCCGCTCAGACCTCCAGGACGCCGCGCACGATCGAGTCCCCCGAGTGCGTCGGGTCGCCGTCGATCGGCTCGTTCGAGACGTCCACGACCGGGAACTCGCCGACGTCCAGGTTCTCGGGCAGCACGAACACGGCCTCGTCCCCTGCCATCACGCCGAGGCTGACCATCCGCTGCGCGTCGGGGGCGAGCAGCCAGACCTCCTTGAACCCGTCCACGTCGGCGGGGTCGGTCCGCACCACCAGCTGACGGGTCCCGTCCGAGCGCTCGTCCACCTCCGCCGAGCCGCGGGCGGTGTAGCCGGCGAGGGGCTCGAGCTCCGCCGTGGCCAGCACCGTGGGGTCCGGCTCAAGGCCCAGGCGCTGCGCGCCCCAGACCGAGACGCCGCCCACGAGCAGCGCCGCGGCGGCCGCGGCGGCGGCCAAGGGGTACGGCACCCCGCGCCGGGGCCTGCGCCGGCGGGCGTCGAGGTCGACGACGGTCGCCCCGCCGCGCCCTGCGCCGTCGTCGCCCCGCGGGCCGGCCGCGGAGCCCGTGGGGGCGCCGACGGTGCCGGCGCTGTCCTCGGCGGCGGTGTCGCCGCGGGCGCTGTCCCGGGTGCCGGCGAACGGATCCGCCGCGACCTCGTCGGAGAGGCCCAGCTCGGCGTGGATCGCGGCCCAGACCCCGGGGCCGGGCGCCGTCACGGCGGGCGCCTCGGCCCGGCCGGCGTGCACGACGCGCTGCAGGGACGCGAGCTCGGCCGTGCAGTCCGCGCAGGAGGCGACGTGCTCCCGGCTCTGGGGGTCGAGGGCCTCACCCAGAGCCAGGAGCGTCAGCGACTCCTCACTCAGGTGTGCCATGACCGTCTCCCAATCGTGTACGTAGGTTCGTGAGGCCGCGCCTCAGATGACTCTTGACCGTGCCGAGGGGCAGGTCCAGGTGCTGTGCGATCTGCTGGTGCGTGAGCTCCTCGTAGAACGCCAGCGCCATGATCGTCGACTTCGGGGGCCCGAGCCGCTCGACCTCCGCCCGCACCACGAGCCGGTCCACCAGCAGGTCCGACTCCTCGTGCCGCGGCTCCCGGTCGGTGCGCACCGCGTCCGCCTGGCGCCGCTCCGCCTCGCGGCCGGCGGTCCTCGCGGCGTCGGCGATGCAGTTGCGCGCGATCCCGATGAGCCAGGCGGGGGCCGAGGAGTGCTCGGGGCGGTAGCCGGACCGGTACTTCCACGCCCGGATGAAGACCTCCTGCACCACGTCGTCGGCACCCGCGTCGTCGCGCAGCGCCCGGAGGGCGAGACCCCGGATGACCCCGGCGCAGTGCCGGTACGCGGCACTCAGCGCCTGCTCGTCCCCCGCGGCGAACGCGGCGTCGAGCTCGGGTCCCCAGTCCGGGGGCGGCGGCGGCATCGTGGAAGGACTCCTCGTGGGGCGGAGGTCGTGGTCGCGGGCGGCCGGGCGGTGCGCGGGCGCACGAGTCCTGCCCAGCCTAGTGGACACCGGCCATCCGGTCATGCGCCTCTCGCCTCCCTCCGCCGCTCAGGGCACCGGGACCGCCCGCAGCACCACGTTGTCCTCGTAGTCCCCGATCTCCTCGAGCCACTCCCCGCCGCACGTCACGAGGTGGAGCACCGGCTCGCCGGTCCGGCGGAACAGGTCCGCCTCCGCGAGGGACTTCTTGTGCACGTGCTGGACGGACTCGGTGCGGTAGCGCTGGACGCTCCCGTCCGCGCGCTCCACGCGGACCTCCGCCCCGACCGGCACGTCCTTGAGCTGCGCCATCGGCGTGACCTCGGTGAGGGTGTCGACGTGGCCGGCGACGACCGCGGCGCCCTCGTCCGCCCCGGGGGACGGACCGTACCGGTACCAGCCCAGCTCCACGTGGTTGTCCGGGATGGTCATGGCCCCGTTGTCCTCGACCCCCACCGGGACCACCGGCATGTCGATCGGGGAGCCGTCCACGACCACCCGCACGGGGGCGGGGACCTTCTCGGCGGGCGCCTGGGTGGCGGGAGCGACCGGGATCTCCGCGGGTGCCGCGGCGGACTGCGCCGGGGCCTCCGCGGAGACCGGACGGTCGAGGCCGGCGAGTGCCGGCACCGCCTCCTCGCCCTGGTACGGTCCCGCCGCCAGGGAGTTCGCGGGCGGCACGGCCCCGCTCTCCGGGAGAGCGGTGACGGCCGCTGCCGCGAGCAGGGACACCGAGGCGACCGCCCCGGCACCCACCGCCGCCAGACGACGACGGGTGCCGGGAGTTGTCGGTCCGGGCGCGCGGTGGGCCGCAGCCTGCCGCGCACCCGGACCGTGCCTGTCAGGACCGCTCACTACCGGCGGTTCCCCGCGAGCACCCGGCGGGCACCGTACGCCGCGCCGATCAGCCCGAGCGCACCGGCGGCCGCGAGGCCGGCGGTCAGCATCGTGCGCTGCTCCTGGGCCGCGAGGCCGGACTGGCCGCCCGGCACGGCCTCGGGCGCCTGCTCCATGCCCTCCAGGGTCTGGACGGCGAGGTCCAGGTTCCCGGCCTCGAGGGAGCCCCACGCGTACACGATGTTGTGGGTGCCCTCGGCGAGCTCGAGATCGGCGGGGCCGATGACGGGCTCGGTGGTGCCCGCGGCGGCCACGGACGCCGAGACCGTGCCGGCGTCGACCGGGAGGGTCTCCTCGTTCGGGTTCTCGAGCCCGGTGATGATCGCCTGGTCGCCCGCGAGGACGTCCACGGCCGGGGCCGCGGCCACGTGCCGGACGGTCAGGTGCGACTTCCCGGCCTCGATCTCGGACATGTCGTTGGTGAACAGGGCGGCCGTGGGGTTGCCCTCGGCGTCGAGGTGGGCCGCGGCCGTGTAGCTCATCCCGGTCTGCAGGTCGGCGGTGACGGGACCGATGATCGGCTCCGAGGCGTCGGCGGCGTCGGGGGCCGTGATGGCCAGGTCGTAGCTGCCGGCGGGCAGCTCCAGCGGGCCGGCCAGGGTGCCCGGCTCGAAGTCGTCGAGGGTGAGCTCACCGTTGACGTAGACGTCCACGACGGTGTCGGGGACGCCGTGGAGCACGGAGAGCTCGGCGTGCTCGGCGGCGAACGCCGGGCTCATGCTGAGGGCACCGGCACCGAGGCCGAGGACTGCTGCGGCGGAAAGGGTCTTGCGCATGGTAACTGCTCCTTGAACGGGCTCCCTGGCGGAAGCGGAATCGACCTTGCACCCGTACTACCGCCGTTGACCCCTCCGTGGATGCAGCAGGTCACATTTTTTCCGGGAAGTTTTTCCGGGCCCGTTCCGCACCACCATGAAGAGGGCGGCGCCGTGGCCCGCGCGGCGATCCCGCTGCTCCGGGCCTCCGGACGGGGAGCGATCGTCAACGTGGCCTCCGAGGCGGCCCTGCGCGGCTCCGCCGCGGGCGCGGCCTACACCGCCTCCGAGCACGCCGTGGCCGGGCTGACGAAGAGCACCGCCCTCACGCACGCCGCGGACGGCATCCGCACCAACGCGGTCGCCCCCGGTGCCACGGCCACGGCAGAGCAGGTCGCCGCCGTCATCGCCTTCCTCGCGAGCGACGACGCCTCCAACGTCAACGGCGTGATCATGCCCTCGGACGGCGGCTGGTCCGCGGTGTGACGCACCGCGCGGGGTCCTTGCCCCCGCGCGGTGCGCGGCTCACTCCTCCTCGAGCGTGGAGACCTCCTGCGGCTCGTCGAGGACGACCTCCTGGTCCTGCTCCACGAGGTCGTCGGGGTTCGCCTCGAGGGAGGACGCCTCCGAGCGGTCGGGCGCGTGCACCGGAGCCTCCTCGTCCTGGTCGTCGAGATCCTGCTGATCGGCGTCGATCGACTGCTCGAGCCGGTCGGCCTCGTCGTACTCGGGTACGTCGCTCATGACTGCCTCCTGCGTCGTGGGACCTGCGGGACCACCGGCCGTGGGGCCGGTCGTGTGCCTCCGACCCTACTCGTCGGGTCGTCTGTTCCCAGCCCCCTGGTGGTCGGATAACGTGGTCTGCACCACAGGAAGCACCGCTCAACAGCAGGAGTTGTCGATCATGACGAGCCGATTCCACCGCTACGCCGAACTGTTCAAGAGCAAGGGCCCCTGGTGCACCGTGTACACGGACATCAGCACCGGCACCGTCGACTCGCTGCACGCCATCGACGTGCTTCCGGAGAACATCTGCCGAGAGCTGGAGCGCCAGGGTGCGAGCAAGGCCGACCTCGCCGCGGTGGAGGCCGCCGTGCGCCCGGCCGAGGGCGTGCCGGACCCGGTGTGCCGGTACCTGCTGGTGCGCGGAGGCACCGTGGAGATCGACGAGGTCCTCCCCGGGCCCCGGGCCGGCAGCGGTGTCGTCCAGGTGGAGGACGTCCCCGATCTCACTCCCCTGTTCCGGCACCGCCCGGACGACTTCCCGTACGTGGTCGCCGAGGTGGGCCGGGACGGCGGCGAGATCTGCCTCCAGCACGCCAGCCGCGTCCGGGCCGCGGACGAGCAGCAGATCGAGGGCGAGACCGAGCACCTGAAGAAGTTCCCCGGGGGCGGCTGGTCGCAGGGGCGCTGGCAGCGGCACACGGAGGACGTGTGGCGGCGCAACACCGAGCAGGTGGCCGAGCAGATCGACAAGGTCGTGGCCGAGAGCGGGGCCCAGCTCGTCGTCCTGGCCGGGGACCTGCGGGCCCGGGGCCTGGTCGAGGAGCAGCTGTCCAAGGCGAGCCGGGGGATGCTGAGCGTCGTGGACGCCAACACCCGGGCGGAGGGCAGCAAGTCCGCCGACTTCGACCACCAGGTCGAGGAGCGCGTGGCGGAGGTCGTGGCGCACCGCCAGCAGGCGCTGCTCGAGCGGCTCGCCGAGCAGCAGGGACGCGCGGACCCCACCGCCGTCTCGGGGATGGCGCCCGTGGTCTCCGCCCTGCAGCAGGCCCAGGCGGAGACGCTGCTGATCGACGACACCCACCTGGACACGGAGCAGCAGCTCATCGCCCTGGACGCCGAGCCGTGGATCGCCCTGGAGGAGTCGGAGGCCGTGGGCGCCGGCGTGCTGGGCCGGGTCTCCGCCGACGCCGCGCTGGTGCGCGCCGCGGTGCTGACCGACGGCCGCCCCGTCTTCGTGCCGCCGGGGGCGCTGCCCCACGGCACGGACGTCGCGGCCCTGCTGCGCTGGAGCGCCGCACCGGCGTCCTGACCCGGCACGGACGAGGGGCCCCCGCACGCGGGGGCCCCTCGTCCGTGCCCTGCCCCGTGCTCTCGGCGGAGCCGCGGGGTCAGGGGACGGGGGTCAGAGGGCCAGCTGGCGGGCGGGGGTGTCCGCGGCGGAGGGCCTGCCCGCGTAGGCGCCCCGGAACGCGGCGGCGGGGTGGGTGCCGAGCACCTTGGTCTGCCCCTTGCCGTAGAGGTTCTCGCGCAGCGTGGTGCCCTCGTAGCCGGTGCGGTAGCGGCCGCGCTTCTGCAGCTCCGGCACGACCCACTCCACGAAGTCCTCGAACGAGCCCGGGGACACGTGGTAGGCGAGGTTGATGCCGTCCAGCCCGCCCTCGTCGATCCACCGCTCGAGCTCGTCGGCCACGGTCTGCGGGGACCCGACGATCGGCACGCCCATGCCGCCCATCGAGATGTGCTTGGCGACCTCCTTGATCGTCCACTTCTTGTGCGGGTCGGCCGTGGTGAAGGGGGTCAGGAAGGACTGGATCGAGTCGGTCTTGATGTACTCCAGGACGTCGTTCTCGTCGTAGCGGCCCAGGTCCAGCCCGGACCAGCCGCCCACGAGGCCCAGCGCGCCGTCGGTGTCCGCGTACCGCTCGTAGTCGCGGCGCTTCTGCTCGGCCTTCGCGTCGGTCTCGTCGACGATCACGTGCAGCATGGCGAAGATCTTGAGGTCGTCCCGGTCCCGCCCGCCGGCCTCCGCCTCGTCGCGCAGCTTGTCGGTCACCACCCGGGTCAGGTCCGGGCGGATGCCGCCCACGAACACCGCCTCCGCGTGGCGGCCGGCGAACGCCCGCCCGCGGGAGGAGGCCCCGGCCTGGAAGATCAGCGGCGTGCGCTGCGGGGACGGCTCGGTCAGCCCGATGCCGGGGACGTCGAAGTACCTGCCGTGGTGCTGGATCGGGTGGACGAGCGCCGGGTCGGCGAAGACCCCGTTGACCCGGTCGCGCCGGACCGCGCCGTCCTCCCAGGAGCCCTCCCAGAGCTTGTAGCAGACCTCCATGAACTCCTCGGCGATCTCGTAGCGCTCGTCGTGGGAGATCTGCTCCGTCAGCCCGTGGTTCTCGGCGGCCGACTTCAGGTAGGACGTCACCACGTTGAAGCCCATCCGGCCCTTCGTGAGGTGGTCGAGGGTCGCGAACTTCCGGGCGAGCGGGTACGGCTGCTCGTAGGTGATCGCGCTCGTCACGCCGAAGCCGAGGTGCTTCGTCACGGCCGCCATCGCGGAGATCTGCATGAAGGGGTCGTTGACCGGGATCTGGGTGGCGTCCCGGATCACCGGGGCCGCGGAGTTCTGGTAGACGTCGTAGTACCCGACGACGTCCGCGAGGAACAGCGCGTCGAAGAGCCCCTTCTCCAGGACCTGGGCGACGTCCGTCCAGTACTCGATCGTGTTGTACTCGTCCGCCCGGGAGCGGGGGTGCTTCCACAGACCGGGGGCCTGGTGGCCCACGCAGGTCATGTCGAAGGCGTTCAGGGCGATGCGCTTGCTCATGGGGTGTTCCTCCCGGGTCGATGCCGACCCGCGCCCGTGCGTCGTGGAGACCTGCCCGCGGGTCCGACGCACTGGTGGGCGCCGTACTTGCCGCGGAGCACGTGCACCGCGGCCCGATGTTCATCTGGGGCACCCCGCTACGGGAGAGGGTTGCCGCCCGACCAGCCAGAGCTTCGTGTCGGGACTCGTCATCGTCGTCGGGGGACAGCTTAGCGGGTGGCCCCTGACCGGGTGCAACCCCTGTGCGGTCCCGCCGCACGGGGACGGTCCCGGCCCGCATCGGGCCTGCGCCCACCCGGTTCGGGCGGCTCCGCCGGGTCGCTCAGCCGGGTCGTTCAGCCGGGCGGGGCGAGCGGCGGGGTCCGGCCCGGGTCCAGGGTCCAGCCCCGCCGGAGCAGGGACCGGAGCTCGATCAGGGGGCAGGTGTCCATGACCACGTCGAGGCCGGCCCGCTCCGCCCGGGCGGCGGCGTCCTCGTCGACGACGCCCAGCTGCAGCCACACCGCGGCGGCGCCCACGGCGATGGCCTGGTCCACCACCGCGCCGACGCGGCGGGAGTTCACGAAGCAGTCCACCACGTCGATCGGCCCCGGGACCTCGGCGAGCGTGCGGTGGCCGGGCTCGCCGTGCACCGGCTCGCCCTTCGGGTTGACCGGGACGATCGTCATGCCGAGGTCGTCCCGGATCCGCTTCGCCACCGAGTGCGCCGGACGGGCCGTGTTGCCGGTCAACCCCACCACGGCCCACCGGCCGGGCCGTGCCATGAGGCGGTCGATGACGGCGGGGTCGTTGCGGCTCATGCCCCCAGCCTGGCACGGAACCCGTTCCCCCTCCTTCTTCCTCCGCGGGATTGCACGTGTCGGCGACCTCGCGGAGGGGGGAGGGTCAGGAGAAGAGCGGCAGGAGGTCCGCGTGCGCGCCCAGCTCCGCACGCTCCTGGGCGGTCAGCTCCGCCCGGCCGGTGCCCACGCGGGCGAAGTGCTCGTCGCTCCAGTGCTCGAGCGGTTCCCGCTCCCACAGGTCGGTGAGGACCCGGCGGACCTCGGCGAGCCCGTCCACGGCGGGACCCGGGGAGCCGTCCAGGTGCTGGATCAGGTCCAGGTGGTGGACCGTGGCCTCCACCGCGAGGGTGCTCAGCAGGTCCTCGACGCGCAGCACGTGCCCCTGGGTGCGGACCGCGCCGTCGCCGCAGTGCTGCGCGGCGTGCACGAGCGCCCGGGTGGTCTCGCGGTGGAGGGCGCGCACCGGCTCCCAGTCCAGGACCATGGACGCGGCCACGCGGGTGTGGCGCCGGGCCTCGGCGGCCCCCGCGGGATCGCCGCCCCAGTCGGTCCAGTAGGTCGCGGCGTCCCGGTCGGGGCGGGCGGTGGTGGGCGTGTGCAGCGCGACCAGCCCCCGCAGGGCGTCCATCGCGCAGTGGTGGGTGAGGTCCCGGACCGACCACCCCGGGCAGCCAGTGGCGGCCCAGGAGTCGTCGTCGCCGAGCCCGTCGAGGACCGCGCCGAACGCCGCGCAGGCGTCGCGCACCAGGTCCGCCCGGGCCGGGCTTCTGCGGCTCGTCATGGGTCCATGGTGGGGCACGGAGGGCTCCCGTGCCAGCGATGTGTCGCGATCACCACGGATGCGACGGATTTGCCAGGGAACACGCCGAGGACGTTCAATTGGTGGTGTAACCATCCGGAGCGGCTGAGAGACCTGGCTCGTCGACGTCGCAGCAACCGGCACGGATCCGTCTGATCCTCCGTGCGAGGTGCTAATGCCAGGACCGATGGAGTTGATCATGAGCACTTCCCTGCTGGGCTCTGCGCCGGCCACCGCACCGGGCACCGCGAAGCGCGCCTTCTCCGTGGCCTTCGAGCACGTCGGCAAGGCCTTCCCGTCCGGCCGCGAGACCCACCACGTCCTGCAGGACGTCGACGTCACGGCCCGGCCCGGCGAGGTCCTGGCGGTCCTGGGGCCCTCGGGGTGCGGCAAGTCCACGCTGCTGCGGGCCGCCGCGGGGCTCGACACCGCCTCGGCCGGACGGGTGCTCATCGACGGCACCCCCGTGTCCGGCATCGACCCGCGCTGCGCGGTCGCCTTCCAGGAGCCCCGCCTGCTGCCGTGGCGCTCGGTGCGCGAGAACGTCCGCCTGGGCCTGCCCCGCGGACTCCCCCGGGACGAGGGGGACGCCGTGATCGACGACCTGCTGCGCCTGGTGGGGCTCACCGCGCACGCCGGCCACCGTCCCCGCGCGGTCTCCGGCGGCATGGCCCAGCGCGCGTCCCTGGCCCGGGCCCTGGCCCGCAATCCCGGGGTCCTGCTGCTCGACGAGCCCTTCGGCGCGCTCGACGCCCTGACCCGCCTGAAGATGCAGGACCTGCTGCTCACGATCCACGCGGCCCAGCCCACCACCGTCCTGCTCGTCACCCACGACGTCGACGAGGCGCTGCAGCTCGCGGACCGGATCGTGGTCCTGGGCCGGACCGGGCCCACCGCCCCGGCCTCGATCAGCACGATCCTCGCCGTCCCCGGCGAGCGCCCCCGGGACCGGGCCTCCGAGGTCCTCGCCGAGCTGCGCGTGCAGCTCCTCGGCCACCTCGGCGTCGACACCCACCACCCCGCGACCCGCTGACGCGGCCCGCCCCCACCCCGACTCCCCTCCCCGGACCAGCGGCGGCACCCGCCCGCGCCGCCCGGCACCGTCCGTCCCCCACGAAAGGCTCCGCCATGCCCCTGCCCCAGCGCTCCGTCCGCACCGTCCCCGCACTCGCCGCCGTCCTGGCCCTCGGCCTGACCGGGTGCATGGCCGGTGAGGGCTCCGGTGAGCCGCCCGCGGAGGCCGCCGGGGACGGCACCGTCCGCGTGGACTGGGCCACCTACAACCCGCTCTCCGTGGTGATCAAGGAGAAGGGCTGGCTCGAGACCGCGTTCGCCGAGGAGGGCATCGAGGTGGAGTGGGTGCAGTCCGCCGGGTCGAACAAGGCCAACGAGGCGCTGCGTGCGGAGGCGGTGGACATCGGCTCCACCGCGGGCTCCGCGGCGCTGCTGGCCCGCAGCAACGGCACCCCGATCCGGGTGATCGACCTCTACTCGCAGCCGGAGTGGTCCGCCCTGGTCACCACCGCCGGCAGCGAGGTGCAGGAGGTCGCGGACCTCGAGGGCCGCACCGTGGCCGCGACCAAGGGCACCGACCCGTACTTCTTCCTGCTCCAGGCCCTCGACGAGGCCGGGGTGGACGCCGGGGACGTCACGATCCAGAACCTGCAGCACGCCGACGGCCGCGCCGCCCTGGAGAACGGCCAGGTGGACGCCTGGTCCGGGCTCGACCCGATCATGGCCGCCGCGGAGGAGAACGGCGCGGAGCTGTTCTACCGCAACGTCGACTTCAACACCTACGGCTTCCTCAACGCCCACGAGAGCTTCCTCGAGGAGCAGCCCGAGGCCGCCCAGACCGTGGTGGACGTCTACGCCTACGCCCGGCAGTGGGCGCAGGAGAACACGGAGGAGACCGCGCAGCTGCTCGCCGAGGCGGCCGGGATCGAGCTGTCCGTGGCCGAGAAGGTGCTCGAGCGCACCAACCTGGACATCGACCACGTGCCGGGCGACGAGCAGCTGGCGGTCCTCGAGAAGGTCGGGCCGATCTTCGTGGAGTCCGACGACGTGGCCGGCCAGGAGCAGATCGACGAGGCGCTCGGGAGCATCGTGGAGAGCTCCTACGCCGAGAACGCCGACGCCTCCCGCGCGGCCGAGCTGGTCGGGGCCGGGCAGTGACGCAGCCCCTGGCCCCCGCCGAGGAGGCGCAGCGTCTCGAGGACGCCCCCGCCGCGGCCCCCCGGCGGCGGCCGCTGCTGCGCACCGGGCTGGGCCTGCTGCTGCCCGCCGCGCTGCTGCTGCTGTGGCACGTGCTGTCCACCGCCGGGATCTTCAGCGCCGTGCAGCTGCCGGCCCCGCTCGCGGTGCTCGAGGCCGGGATCGGCCTGCTGGCCGGCGGGGACCTGTGGACCCACGTGGGCATCTCGACCCAGCGCGTGCTGATCGGCTTCCTGATCGGCGCCGGGCTCGGCCTCGTGGCCGGGTCCTTCATCGGTCTCTCCCGCTGGGGCTCCACGCTGGTGGGCCCCACGATCGGGGCGTTCCGCGCGGTGCCGTCCCTGGCGTGGGTGCCGCTGCTGCTGCTGTGGATCGGTCTCGGCGAGGACTCCAAGGTCACGCTGGTGGCCATCGGCGCGTTCTTCCCGGTCTACACCACCGTCTCCGCGGCCCTGCAGCACGTGGACCGCAATCTCATCGAGGCGGCGCGGGCGTTCGGGCTGCACGGGCTGCGCCTGCTCACCGCGGTGCAGCTGCCGGCCGTCATGCCGTCGGTCATCTCGGGGCTGCGCCTGGCCCTGGCCCAGGCGTGGCTGTTCCTCGTGGCCGCCGAGCTGCTGGGCGCCTCCATGGGCCTGGGCTGGCTGCTCACCGACTCGCAGAACAACGGCCGCACCGACCGCCTGCTCCTCGCCATCGTGCTGCTCGCGGTGCTCGGCAAGGCGACGGACGCGCTGCTGGGGGTCTTCGAGAAGTGGGCCGCCAAGAAATGGGCCTGACACGTGCGCCTGGCACAGTGGAACCGTCGTCCGTGCCGGCCGGAAAGGACAGCAGCACCGTGAGCTTCAGCTGGAGCGACCCCTCCTCCCCCACCCCCAATCCCGCCCTGGTCTCGGACGAGGCCCGGATCGCCTTCTGGGAGGCGCAGGCGTCGCGCCTCGACTGGGCGCGGCCGTGGACCACCGCGCACCGCTTCGAGGCCCCGCGGCGGCTCGGGACGGACGAGCAGGGCGGCCCCACCTGGTCGGTCCCGGAGATCGCGTGGTTCGAGGGCGGCAGGCTCAACGTGGCCCACAACTGCGTGGACCGCCACGTCGAGGCCGGCCGCGGCGCCCACGTGGCCCTGTACTTCGAGGGGGAGCCCGGGGACCGGCTGGTCTACACCTACGCCGACCTGCAGCGGGAGGTCTCCCGCGCCGCCAACGCCCTGCTCGCCCTGGGCGTGGAGCAGGGCGACCGGGTGGTGATCTACCTCCCCGTCATCCCGGAGACCGTCATCATCACGCTGGCCTGCGCCCGCATCGGCGCGGTGCACTCCCTGGTCTTCGGCGGGTTCTCCGCCGAGGCGCTGCGCTTCCGCGTCGAGGACACCGGCGCCAAGGTCCTCGTGACCACGGACGGGCAGCACCGGCGCGGCGCCGTGGTGCCTGTGAAGGCCGTGGCCGACGAGGCCTGCAGCGGTGACAACGCGGTCGAGCACGTCGTCGTCGTGCGCCGCACCTCCCGGCCCGGGCGCACGGACCTGCCGCGGGGCACCCGGGGGACGCACTCCAAGGAGGAGGACGCGGTCCCGTGGACGCGCGGGCGGGACGTGTGGTGGCACGAGCTGGTCGCCGAGCAGTCCGACGTGCACGTGCCCGAGGCGTTCGACGCCGAGACGCCGCTGTTCATCATCTACACCTCCGGGACCACCGGACGGCCCAAGGGCCTGGTGCACACGATGGGCGGCTATCTCGTGCAGACCGCCTACACCCACGCGCTGCTGTTCGACCTGCTGCCGGACGTCGAGGACGAGGACGGCGCACTGCGCCCGGACGAGCTGGCCACCGTCAACGACCCCGCGAAGGTGGACTCGACGGTCCACTGGTGCACCGCGGACCTCGCGTGGGTCACCGCGCACACCTACGAGATCTACGGGCCGCTGGTCAACGGCGTGTCCGAGGTGATCTACGAGGGCACCCCGAACACCCCGCACTGGGGCCGGCACTTCGAGGTGGTCGAGCGCTACGGGGTCACCGCCTACTACACGGCGCCCACGCTGATCCGCTCCCTGATGGGCGCGTTCCCCAAGGGCGTCCCGCCGCTCTACAACCTCAACTCGATCCGGCTGCTCGGCTCCGTGGGCGAGTCGATCAACCCCGAGGCCTGGCGCTGGCTGCGCGCGCAGCTGGGCAGGGACGAGGTGCCGTTCGTGGACACGTGGTGGCAGTCCGAGACCGGCGCCACCGTGATGTCCCCAAGGCCGCACGACCCCCAGTTCGCGCCCCCGGGGACGTTCGACGACGGAGCCCCGCGCACCGCGCTCAAGCCCGGCTGCGCGACCCGGGCGGTCCCGGGGATCTCCACCCGCGTGGTCGACGAGGCCGGGGAGACGGTCCCGCCCGGGGTGCAGGGCTTCGTGGTGGTGGACCGGACCGGCCCCTCGATGGCCCGTACCGTGTGGGGCGACCCGCAGCGCTACCTCTCCTCCTACTGGCAGGCCTACGCCGAGCAGGGCTGGTTCCTCGCCGGGGACGGCGCCCGCTACGACGAGGAGGGGGACATCTACATCCTGGGGCGGGTCGACGACGTCATCAACGTCTCCGGGCACCGGCTGTCCACCATCGAGATCGAGTCGGCGCTCGTCACCCACCCGTGGGTGGTGGAGGCCGGTGCCGCGCCGGTGCGCGACGAGCTGACCGGGCACGCGGTGCTCGCCTACGTGGTGCTGACCCCCGAGGCCGCCCGGGTCCCGACGGAGGAGCTGACCGCGGCCCTGCGCGAGCACGTGGCGCACGAGATCGGGCCGATCGCCAAGCCGCGGGCGGTCGTGGCGGTCCCGGACCTGCCGAAGACCCGGTCCGGGAAGATCACCCGGCGGCTGCTCGCGCAGCTGTGGGAGGGCGCCCCGCTCGGTGACCGGTCCTCGCTGCAGAACGAGGAGTCCCTCGAGCGCATCGCCGACGTCCTGGCCGCACGGCGCTAGCCCCCGCCGCGAGGGGTCGCTTCCGGCGCTCCTCCGGCCGCGGGGGGTCGCATTCGGTCGGAATGAGCTGCTCGCACCGGCGGAAAACGACCCCTCGCGCCGCCACGGAGGCGGGAAACGACCCCTCGGCGCGGCTCCGTGACGGTCCGCGACCCCCTCCGCAAGGACGTTGAGACTTGTGACGTCTCAGCCCGCACCGCCCCTAGGATGAATGCCGTGAACGACTCCCCCCGCCCCGCAGGCACGGCCCGCTCCGCGCCGGACGGGCTGCTGCCCGCCCTGCCGAACACCGACCTCAAGCTCGCGATGGCCGCCTCCGGCGCCCTGTTCTCGGGCTACGTGCTGGTGCACATGCTGGGGAACCTGAAGGTCTACCAGGGCGCGCAGAAGTTCGACGCCTACGCCGAGCTCCTCCGCACGGCGGGCGCCCCCGTGCTGCCGCGCGGCACGGTGCTCTGGGCGGCCCGCGGCGTGCTCGCCGCCGGCCTCGTGGTCCACACGGGCGCCGCCGCGGTGCTCACCGCGCGGTCCTGGGCGGCGAACGGGACGCTGCTGCCGCGCACCGGCCGGCGTCCGCGGGGCCGTCGTCGCTCCCCGTGGACGGTGGCGAAGCGCTCGATGCGCAGCACGGGCGGCGTGCTCGGGCTGTTCACCCTCTTCCACGTGCTCGACCTGACCCTGGGCGCCCGGCCCGCCGCGGCCCGGGGCTTCGAGCACGGCAGCGCCCACGCCAACCTCGTGGCCAGCCTCTCCCGCCCGCCGGTGGCCGCCGCCTACGCCCTGTCCATGGCGGCACTGGCCGCCCACCTGGTGCACGGCATCCCGGAGATTGCCAATGACGTGGGCGTGGGCGGTGACCGGCGCTTCCAGCGGCGGCTGCGGATCGCCGCGAACGCGTTCGGCGCCGCGGTGGCCGCCGGCAACACCACGATCCCGGTGGCCGTGCTGACCCGCGCGGTGCGCTGAGCCCCGTGGCCGCCCTTCCCCGCCTGCGGGACGACCTCCCGCGGGACGCCCTGCTGCGGGACGACGTCCTGCAGGACGACCTTCTTCGAGACGACTTTCTTCGAGACGACAAGGACCCGAGCGAGTGAGCACCTTCTCCCTGACCGTGGACGTGTGGCGCCAGCCCTCCCCGGAGGAGCCCGGGGACTTCACGGCCTACGACGTCCCGGACGCGAGCCCGGACATGACCGTGCTCGAGCTGCTCGACCGGATCAACGCGCAGCTGGAGGCCGCCGGCGAGGACCCGGTGGTCTTCGACGACGGGTGCCGCGAAGGGGTCTGCGGCAAGTGCGGGGTGACGGTCGACGGCGTGGCGCACGGCCCCGAGCGCAACGCCGCGAGCTGCATGCAGCACCTGGGGGCCTACCGGGACGGGGACCGCGTGCGCATCGAGCCGCTGCGGGCGGCGTCCTTCCCGGTCAAGCGGGACCTCTCCGTGGACAAGAAGGCGCTGCGCCTCGTGGCGAAGGCGGGCAAGTTCCCGGTGGCGATGAAGGCCCTGGCCAACGGCGGCTGCATCAGCTGCGGGGCGTGCGTGGCGTCCTGCCCCAACGGGTCCGGCCAGCTGTTCGTGGGCACGATGCTGCGGGAGCTGCCGCCGCTGGCCAAGGACGACGCCGAGCGCCGGGAGCGTTCCGCCCGGGTGATCGACGCCTCCGAGGAGCAGTTCGGGCCCTGCTCCCTGCTCGGCGACTGCGTGGAGGTCTGCCCGGCAGGGCTGCCGATCGAGAACCTCTCCGCGGTGGCGCAGGAGAACCTGCGCAACCGTTTCCCGCGCCGGAGCAGGGACGCCCCGGACCCCGGATGACCCGGCGCGGCGCGCCTTGCCGCCCGGTGACGTGACTGCTACCTTTCGGGCACGCCCCCGAGACCATGAGGTGGATCACATGAGCGAGCGCCCCGGAAAGATCGTCCCCGAACAGGGCGAGTTCGACTACGAGCCCGACGACCGCGAACCTGCCCGCCCGGCGGCGAAGACCTGGCTCTTCCGCGGCCTCGGCCTGCTGCTGGCCTTCCTGGTCTGGTTCCTGCTCGGCGGCGCGGACGTCTCGGCCGACGCCCGGGTGGTGGGTGCGGTCGCCACGCTGATGGCGGTCTGGTGGATGACCGAGGCGGTGCCGCTGTCCATCACCTCGCTGCTGCCCATCGTGCTCTTCCCGGTGCTCACGGCGCTCACCGTGGCCGAGACGACCGCACCCTACGCCAACCCGATCGTGTTCCTGTTCCTCGGCGGCTTCCTGATCGCGATCGCCATGCAGAAGTGGAACCTGCACCGCCGGATCGCGCTGCTGACCCTGCGCCGGGTGGGCACCCACCCGCGGCAGATCATCCTCGGCCTGATGATCTCCACGGCCTTCCTCTCCATGTGGGTCTCCAACACCGCGACCACGCTGATGATGCTGCCGATCGGGCTGTCCGTGCTGACCCTGGTGGTCGAGAACAGCCGCAACGCCGGCACCCGGGCCGAGACCGAGGCCATGGGCGAGGACATCCGCGGCGGCAAGGCCATCAGCGACGTCATCGACGATCGCGACGTGCGCCTGTTCGGCGTGGCCCTGGTCCTGGCGATCGCCTGGGCCGCCACCATCGGCGGCCTCGGCACCCTGCTGGGGTCCCCGCCCAACGCCATCGTGGCCGGCTACATCAGCGACGAGCTGGACCGGACCGTGGGCTTCGCGCAGTGGATGATGCTCGGCGTGCCGATCGTGGTGGTCTTCATCGGTCTCGCCTGGCTGCTCATCACCCGCGTCATCTTCCGCTTCAACCTGGCGGAGGTGCCCGGCGGCAAGGAGCTGATCAACGAGGAGATCGCCGCCCTGGGGCCCATGAGCAAGGGCGAGAGGACCGTCCTCGTCGTGTTCGTCATCGCCGCGTTCTTCTGGATCGTCCCGGGGCTGCTGTCCGGCATCGGCACCATCGGCGAGCAGCTGCCCTGGCTGGACCTCTTCGACGACACGGTGGTCGCCATCGGCGCCGGCGTGCTGCTCTTCCTGCTCCCCGGGGACAAGCAGGGCAACATGACCCTGGAGTGGAAGGACGCCGAGGAGGGCCTCCCGTGGGGCGTGCTCCTGCTCTTCGGCGGCGGCCTGTCGCTCGCCGCGGCCGTGGCCGGCACGGGCCTGGACGCCTGGTTCGGCGCGCAGGTCTCCGGGCTCGGCGCGCTGCCGATCGTCCTGCTGCTCGCGGCGGTGGTCACGATCGTCCTGCTCCTGACCGAGATCACGTCCAACACCGCCACGGCGGCCACGTTCATCCCGATCCTGGGCGGCGTCGCCGTCGGCATCGGGGTGGACCCCATGACGCTGCTCATCCCGGCGGCGCTGGCGGCCACGTGCGCGTTCATGCTCCCCGTGGGCACCCCGCCCAACGCCATCGTCTTCGCCACCGGCCAGGTCAAGATCGCCGAGATGGTGCGCGGCGGCATCGTCCTCAACATCGTGGGCGTCATCCTGATCACGATCTTCACCGTGCTCATCGGGCCCTTCGCCCTGGGCCTGGTGATCTAGCCCGTCCTCGTCCCGGTACAGGGGGGCCCGTGGTGTCCACGGGCCCCCCTGGTCGTGCCACCTCCTGCGTCAGGGGGCGTCGGTGCACCGGGCCAGCACGGCCTGCGTGAACTGCTCCGTGCTCGCCGTCCCGCCGAGGTCCCTGGTCAGGGTGCCGCCGGCCATGGTCTGCTCGAAGGCGGACTCCAGGTGCCGGGCCGCCCCGGTCTCCCCGAGGTGGTCCAGCATCATGGCGGCCGCCCACATCGTGCCCACGGGGTTGGCGATGCCCTGTCCGGCGATGTCGGGGGCGGAGCCGTGCACCGGCTCGAACATGGACGGGTGGGTCTTCTCCGGGTTCAGGTTCGCGCTGGGGGCGACACCGATCGAGCCGGCCGCCCCGGCGGCGAGGTCGGAGAGGATGTCGCCGAAGAGGTTGGAGGCGACGATCACGTCGACGCTCCGCGGCTTGAGGACCATCCGGGCGGCCAGCGCGTCGATGAGGACCTTCTCGACCGTCACGCCCGGGTACTCGGCGACCGTGGCCTCCACGACCTCGTCCCAGAACGGCATGGTGTGGATGATGCCGTTGGACTTCGTGGCCGAGACCAGCCGGCCCGTGCGGCGCTGGGCCAGCTCGGCGGCGTAGCGGGCGATCCGGGTGACGCCGGCGCGGGTGAACACGGACTCCTGGACGGCCATCTCCTCGGGCCGGCCGCGGTAGAGCCGGCCGCCGACCTCGGAGTACTCGCCCTCGATGTTCTCGCGGACGACGACGAGGTCCAGCTCGTCGAGCCCGCGCAGGGGCGAGGTCACGCCCGGGAGGATCCGGATCGGCCGGAGGTTGACGTACTGGTGGAACTCGCGGCGGATGGGGATCAGCAGGCCCCACAGGGTGACGTCGTCGGGGATGTCCGGGGCGCCCACCGCCCCGAGCAGGACGCCGTCGCCGGAGGCGAGCTGCTCGATGCCGTCGACGGGCATCATCCGGGAGTGGGCCCGGTAGTGGTCGGAGCCCCACCCCCGCTCGCGCCAGTCGACGGTGAAGCCGTGCGCCTGCGCCAGCGCGTCGACGCAGCGCAGCGCGGACGGCATGACCTCCTGGCCGATGCCGTCACCGGCGATCACGTCGATGGTGTAGTGCCGTGTCCTCGTCACCAGGTCCTCCGCAGCGTCGTGGGCGCGGGAAAGGCGGGCGCCTTCCGCGCATGGCGCAGATCATAGCGCTCCGGCCGGCCCGCCCGGGGTGCGGGCGGCGCCGCCCCGGGCCGGCGGTTGGCGCGGGGCGGCCCCGGGCAGCACAATGGGAGGCAGCCATCCCGAGCGGCCGAGGGACCTGGACCGACGACGCCGCAGCAACCGTGGTCGACGTCGCAGACCGCACGGTGCTACCGCCAGGACCGATGGGGCACCGCACCCCCGGCACCCCCGCCGGGACCCTCCTGACGCCCGGGACCGTCCAGCGGCACCACTCGCACGAGGAGCTTCCCCATGGCCGACCACCAGTTCGGGTTCCGCACCCGCGCCCTGCACGCCGGGGGCACCCCCGACGCCGAGCACGGCGCCCGTGCGGTCCCGATCTACCAGACCACCTCGTTCGTCTTCAAGGACGCCGACGACGCCGCCAACCTGTTCGCCCTGCAGAAGTACGGCAACATCTACTCCCGCATCGGCAACCCGACCGTCGCGGCGTTCGAGGAGCGCGTCGCGTCCCTCGAGGGCGGCATCGGCGCCGTGGCCACCGCCTCCGGCATGTCCGCCGAGTTCCTCGTGTTCGCCGCGCTCGCCCAGGCCGGGGACCACATCGTGGCCTCCGCCCAGCTCTACGGGGGCACGGTCACCCAGCTGGACGTCACCCTGCGCCGCTTCGGGATCGAGACCACGTTCGTCCCCGGCACCGACCCCGCCGACTACCGGGCGGCGGTGCGCCCGGGCACCAAGGCCGTCTACACGGAGGTCGTTGCCAACCCCTCCGGCGACGTCGCGGACCTGGAGGGCCTGGCGGCGGTCGCGCACGAGGCCGGCGTGCCGCTGGTCGTCGACTCGACCATGACCCCGCCGTACCTGGTCCGTCCGATCGAGCACGGGGCGGACATCGTCATCCACTCGGCCACCAAGTTCCTGGGCGGGCACGGCACCACGCTGGGCGGCGTCGTCGTCGAGTCCGGCCGCTTCGACTGGGCGAACGGCAACTTTCCGTCCATGACGGAGCCGGTGCCCACGTACAACGACGTCACCTGGTGGGGGAACTTCGGGGAGTACGGATTCCTGACCCGGCTGCGCACCGAGCAGCTGCGGGACATCGGCCCCGCCCTGGCGCCCCAGTCCGCCTGGAACCTGCTCCAGGGCGTGGAGACGCTGCCGCAGCGCATGGACGCGCACCTGGCCAACGCGCGGGCCGTCGCGCGGTGGCTGGAGGAGGACCCCCGGGTCTCCTACGTCAACTGGGCCGGGCTGCCGAGCCACCCCCATCACGAGCGGGCCCGGCGGTACCTGCCCCTCGGCCCGGGCTCCGTGTTCGCGTTCGGGGTCTCCCCCACGGAGCGGCTCGGAGGGCGGGAGGTCGGGGCGCGCTTCATCGAGAACCTGCAGCTGGCCAGCCACCTCGCCAACATCGGGGACGCCCGCACCCTCGTCCTGCACCCCGCCTCCACCACGCACCAACAGCTGAGCGCCGAGCAGCTGGTCGGCGCGGGGGTGCGGGAGGACCTCATCCGCCTGTCGGTGGGCCTCGAGGACGTCGAGGACATCCTCTGGGACCTCGACCAGGCCCTCACGGCGGCCACCGGCCTGCCCCGGGAGACCCCCGGCCGCGCGGCCGGCGCCCCGGCCGGCGCCACCGCCGACGACACCGCTGCTGCCGACGCCGACGCCGACGTCACGACCGAAGGAGCGCTCCGATGACCGCCGAGACCCGCACGTGGACTGGGCCGAGCGCGCCCGAGCGGCTGAGCATCCTGCACGGCACCGAGTCGATCGCCGTCGTGGGCGCGTCCGACAAGCCGTCCCGCGCCTCCTACTTCGTCTCGACCTACCTGCTGTCCTCCTCGCCGTACCGGGTGTACTTCGTCAACCCGGCGCTGCGGGAGATCATGGGCCGGCCCGTCTACCCGTCCCTCGCGGACCTGCCGGAGACGCCCGACGTCGTCGACGCGTTCCGGCGCCACGACGACCTCCCCGGCGTGGCCCACGAGGCCGTGGCCGTCGGGGCGCGGACCCTGTGGCTGCAGCTGGGGTCCTGGCACGAGGAGGCCGCCCGGATCGCCGAGGAGGGCGGGCTCTCCGTGGTCATGGACCGCTGCCTGAAGATCGAGCACGCCCGCTTCCACGGCGGGCTCCACCTGGCCGGCTTCAACACCGGGGTCATCTCGTCGAAGCGCCAGGTCCTGTCCTGAACGCGGAACGGCTCCGTGCGCCCTGGGGCGCACGGAGCCGTTCCGCGTCCGGCGAGGATGCGGCCGCTACACGCGCTCGACGACGAACGCCACGTCCGTGTTCAGGCTCTGGCTGACCACGCAGTACCGCTCGGTCGACTTGGCCAGCCGCTGGAGAGTGGCGTCGTCGGCGTCGGTGTCGAGGCGGACAGTGAGGACGACGTCCTGGACCCCCACGGCCACGGACCGGTCCAGGCCCAGCGTCCCGCGGGCGTCGAACATGCCCTCCGCGCGGAGCTCGGCCGACCGGATCGGCACGCCCATGGCCGTCGCCACGCTGCGCAGGGTCACGCCCGCGCAGGCCGCGAGCGCGTCGAGGAGCATGTCCCCGGAGCAGGCGTCGCTGCCGTCACCGCCGGTGGCGGCGTGCAGGCCGGCCCGCACCGGCCCGGCCCACGAGTCGACGGTGGTCGTGAGCCCGGTGTCGCGGAAGTCGCCGCGGGCGTGCAGGGGTGTGCGGGCCTCCTCGGGGTGCTCCCGGTAGCGTTCCTTGAGGGGGGCCTGCAGCTGCCGCAGGGCCGAGGCGTCGATGTCCGTACGAGATTCCATGACCTCACTGTAGAGGGGCCGGGGCGGGGGCCGCCACGCGGTCCCGGCCCCGGCCTGCTGCTCCGTGCCCGTCAGCGGGTCCTCGTGGGCTTCTGCGCCAGCTCGTCCCAGTAGCCGCGGGTGGTCACCACGTCGGTGCCGTCCCACGCGCCGAGCCCGGACAGGCCCGGGACGTCGCCGCTGTGGAAGATCGGCTCGAGGCCCTGCTTGCGCTGGGCCTCGTAGTTCCGGAGCACCCGGACGGCCACGCCGGCGAGCAGCACCAGGGCCACCAGGTTGATGGTGGCCATGACCGCCATGAACAGGTCGGCCAGGGACCAGACGAGGTCCAGGGCCAGCACGGCGCCGCCGAAGACGAACACCAGCACGAGCACGCGGTAGGCGGTCATCGCCGCGGGCGAGCCCGTGAGGAAGCGGACGTTGGACTCGCCGTAGTAGTAGTTGCCGATCACGGAGGTGAACGCGAACAGGAAGATCGCCACGGTCAGGAAGTGCACCGCCCAGTTGCCCAGCTGCAGGGCCAGCGCGGACTGGGTCAGGGACGCGCCCTCCCGGCCGCCGAACTCGGGGTTGGAGAGGAGCACGATGAACGCGGTGATCGAGCAGATCAGCCAGGTGTCGAAGTACACGCCGAGCGCCTGCAGGAAGCCCTGCTTCGCCGGGTGGGACACGGACGCGGTGGCGCCGGCGTTGGGGGCCGACCCCATGCCGGCCTCGTTGGAGAACAGGCCGCGCTTCATGCCCTGGATGATGACGCCGATCAGCCCGCCGGTGACGAACTCGCGGATGCCGAAGGCCCCCTCGAGGATCTGGCCGAGCACGGCGGGGACCTCGCCGAGGTTCAGGAAGACCACGAGCAGGCCCAGCAGGAGGTAGAGCACCGCCATGATCGGGACGACGATCTCGGAGACCGCGGAGATCCGGCGGATGCCGCCGAAGATGATCGCGGCGGTCAGCCCCACGAGCACGGCGCCGACCAGGATCCGGAACCACAGGGCCTCCGCCGCCGCGATGTCCACGCCCAGGGAGCCGCCGAGCGCGTCCACGATCGAGTTGGACTGCACGGAGTTGAACACGAACCCGTAGGTAAAGGTGATGACGACCGCGAAGAGCAGCCCCATCCAGCGGGCGCCGAGGCCGCGCTCCATGTAGTAGGCGGGCCCGCCCACGTAGCCGGTGGGCGCCTTGATCTTGTAGAGCTGGCCCAGCAGGGACTCCGTGAACGCGCTGGCCGCGCCGATGCCGGCGATCACCCACATCCAGAACACGGCGCCCGGCCCGCCCAGGCTGATGGCGATCGCGACGCCGGCGATGTTGCCGGTGCCCACCCGGGACGCGGCGGAGACGGTGAAGGCCCGGAACGCGGAGATGCCCTTCTGGCCGTCCTCGGCCAGACCGGGCTTGTCGTTGAGCACCCGGAACATCTCCGGGACCAGCCGCAGCTGCACGACGCCGGTGCGGACGGTCAGGTAGAGGCCCACCCCGATGAGGATGGCGAAGACCACGTTCCACACCCAGCCGCCGAGGGTGCCCACGAGATCGGTGACGAGTTCCATTGCAGCTCCGAACTGTGACGGACGCGGGTCCCCGGCGTGGGGTCTGCGGGGCCCGCGTGAAAGACCGGGCGCAGCGGTTGCGCGCCCCGACGGAACTCTAGTGGAAGTGACCCGCGTCTCGGTGCCCCGCGGGCCCCGGGATCGCGGCCGGAGGGGGTCAGATCACGCGCACGGCGCCCTTGTCCGCGGAGGTGACCATCGAGGCGTAGGCGCGCAGGGCCTTGGAGACCTGGCGCTCGCGCGGCTTCGTGGGGTACCACGGGGCCGGCCCCCTGGCCTGCCGCCGGGCGGCCAGCGTCGCGTCGTCCACGTTCACGCGCAGCACGCGCCGGGCGACGTCGATCTCGATCTCGTCGCCGGTCTCGATGAGGCCCACGGCGCCGCCGGCGGCGGCCTCCGGGGAGATGTGCCCGATCGAGAGGCCGGAGGTGCCGCCGGAGAAGCGGCCGTCGGTGATGAGCGCGCACTCCCGGCCGAGGCCGAGGCCCTTGAGGTAGGAGGTCGGGTAGAGCATCTCCTGCATGCCCGGACCGCCCTTGGGGCCCTCGTGGGTGATGACCACGATGTCGCCGGGCTCCACGTTCTTGGACAGGATCTCGAAGACGGCCTCGTCCTGGGACTCGACCACGAAGGCCCTCCCCACGAAGTGGAACAGCTCCTCGTCGATGCCGGCGGTCTTGATGACCGCCCCGTCCTCGGCGATGTTGCCGTAGAGGATCGCCAGGCCGCCGTCCCGTGTGTAGGCGTGCTCCACCGAGCGGATGCAGCCGTCCTCGCCGTCGAGGTCGAGGGACTCGAACGTGTTGGCCGTGGAGAACGCCTGCGTGGTGCGCACGCCGCCGGGCGCGGCGTGGAAGAGCGCCCGGGCGCGCTCCGAGGACCGGCCGCTGCGGACGTCCCACTCGTCCAGCCAGGTGGCCAGGTCCGGGGCGTGCACCGCGTGCACGTCCTCGTTGAGCAGGCCCGCGCGGCGCAGCTCGCCGAGGAGCGCGGGGATCCCGCCGGCGCGGTGCACGTGCTCGATGTGGAACCGGGTGGAGTTCGGCGCGACCTTGCACAGGCAGGGCACCCGGCGGGACAGGGCGTCGATGTCCGGGAGGGTGAAGTCGACCTCGCCCTCCTGGGCCGCGGCGAGGATGTGCAGGATCGTGTTGGTGGACCCGCCCATGGCGATGTCCAGGGCCATGGCGTTCTCGAACGCGGCCTTGGTGGCGATGTTGCGCGGGAGCACGGACTCGTCGTCCTGCTCGTAGTACCGGCAGCACAGGTCCACCACCCGGCGGCCGGCCTCGAGGAAGAGCTCCTTGCGGGCCACCTGGGTGGCCAGCGTGGTGCCGTTGCCGGGCAGGGACAGGCCGAGGGCCTCGGTGAGGCAGTTCATGGAGTTGGCGGTGAACATGCCCGAGCAGGACCCGCAGGTGGGGCAGGCGTTGCGCTCGATCTGGCCCAGCTGCTCGTCGGTGACGGACTCGTCGACGGCCATGGACATCGCGTCCACGAGGTCCAGACGGTGCTCCACGACGCCCTCGACGGCCTCGCCGGACTCCATGGGCCCGCCGGAGACGAAGACCACCGGGATGTTCAGCCGCAGCGCGGCCAGCAGCATGCCCGGCGTGATCTTGTCGCAGTTGGAGATGCAGACCAGGGCGTCGGCCCGGTGGGCGTTGACCATGTACTCCACGGAGTCCGCGATGATGTCGCGGGAGGGCAGGGAGTAGAGCATCCCGTCGTGGCCCATCGCGATGCCGTCGTCGACCGCGATGGTGTTGAACTCCTTGGCCACGCCCCCCGCCTCCCGGATCGCGGAGGCCACGAGGTCGCCCATGTCCTTGAGGTGCACGTGGCCCGGCACGAACTGCGTGTAGGAGTTCGCGATCGCGACGATCGGCTTCCCGAAGTCGTCGTCGCCCATGCCGGTGGCGCGCCACAGGGCGCGGGCGCCGGCCATGTTGCGGCCGTGGGTCGAGGTGCGGGAGCGGAGGTGGGGCATGGCGGAGCTGGGTCTCCTCGGTCGGGGATGTCCGGTGGCGGGGCGGGCGGCGCACGGGCCGTGGGGCACCCGGGCCGGCCGCCGGCGGTCCGCCGTCCAGAATACGCTTTTCGACCGCAACGTCCTGGTGGGCGGACTCGCGTCTCACGATGTGACCGTCGCTCCGCGCCGCCTCCTACACTGGGGCCAGCCGCGCAGCCCCCAGGAGGAGCCGACCATGAGCCACCACCCGACGCCCCCACGGCCGGACGACGGCGCCGCGTTCAGCGTGGACCTGCGCGAGGCCCTCGATCCCCTGGTGATGGCCCTGGACGTCGGCTCCACGGGCAGCCGGGGCGGTCTGCACGACGCCACGGGGACCCCCGTGCGGGGCTACCGGCACAAGATCGAGCACGAGTTCACCACCGCGGCGGACGGGACCTCCGTGATCGACCCCGACCAGGTGACGGAGGAGCTCGCGGCGGTCCTCGACCTCGTCCTGGCCGACCCCGCACTGGCCGGCCGGGTCGCGGGCGTCGCCCTGGACACCTTCGCGTCCTCACTGGTCGGCGTCGGGACCGACGGCGCCGCGGTCACCACGTGCTTCACCTACGCCGACTCCCGGTGCGCCGAGCAGCTGGCCGGGCTGCGCGGCGAGCTCGACGAGCCCGCCGCCCTGCAGCGCACGGGCGCCCGCCTGCACACCTCGTACCTGGCCCCGCGGCTGCGGTGGCTCCGGGAGACGGACCCGGAGGCGTGGGAGCGGGCCCGGCGGTGGATGTCCCTGGGCGAGTACGTGCACCTGCGCCTGCTGGGCACCGCGCGCGCCGGGACCGCCACGGCCGCGTGGACCGGGATGCTGGACCGCCGCACGGGCCGGTGGGACGAGCCCCTGCTCCTGGCCTGCGGGCTGGACGCGGAGCAGTTCAACCCGCTCGCCGACCCGCACGAGCCGATCCCGGACGTCGCCGCGTCCGTGGCCGAGCGCTGGCCGGTCCTCGAGGGCGCGGCGTGGTTCGCGCCGGTGGCCGACGGGCTGAGCGCGAACCTCGGCACGGGCGGCACCGACGCCTCGACGATGGTCGTCTCCACCGCCACCTCGGGGGCCGCGCGCGTGCTGCTGCACCGGATCCCCGAGCGGGTGCCGCCGGGGCTGTGGTGCTACCGCGTGGACGGGGCACGGTGCCTGCTGGGCGGCGCCCTCAACGACGTCGGCCGGGCGCTCGCCTGGCTCGAGCGCACGGTGACCCTGCCGGAGAGCACCACGCTCGCGGACGTCGCCGCCGCGGACGTGTCCGGAACCACCCCCGTGGTCCTGCCGTTCTTCACGGGCGAGCGCTCGACGGGCTGGGCCGGCGGCGCCCGGGCGGTGTTCGCCGGCGTCTCGGCCTCCAGCACCGGGGCCGACCTGGCCCGCGGGGTGCTCGAGGGCGTCGCGGTCTCGTACGCCCGGGTGGCCGAGCAGCTCGAGGACGCCGCCGGCGGCGTGGACCGCGTGGTGGCCTCCGGCAGCGCGTCGCAGGACGTGCCGGAGCTGCTGCAGCTGCTCGCCGACGCCCTCGGCAAGCCGGTGGCGCGGGCCGAGTTCAAGCGGGCGACCCTGCGCGGCACCGCCCTGCTCGCCCTCGAGAGCCTCGCCCCGGACGTGGAGCGGGCCTCCCCGCCCTGCGGGCCGGAGCACCGGCCGGTGCCCGGACGCGCGGAGCACTACCGCACCGCGCGCGCCCGCTTCGAGGAGCTCTACGGGGCGGTCGTCGGCTCCTGACCCGGCCGGGCGGCTCGGCGTCGCCTGGGTGCCGACCGGGTGTTCCCTCACACTCGGACACAATGGTGTACCTCCGCTAATACCGTGGTCCCGGCACGGCCGCTTTCCTACCGTGGAGCCTGTGGGTGCGGGTGCGCGCTTCCTCCGGAGTTCGAGCACCCTGCTTCCGCACCCCCTACCCCCGCACCCCGCACCGCACGGAAGGAACCACGATGGAGGACTCCCTGGGCCGGGAACAGGCCGTCGGACTGCACCAGGCGCTCGAGCGGGCGTCGATCGGGCACCGCCGGCTCTGGGTCCGCTACCTGTACCTGGGCGGGACGGCCGACGAGCTCGAGGTCAGCGCGTACCTGCACCAGTGCCTGGACCTGCCGGTCCGCGAGCGGGACCTGCTGAGCTGGGCGGCCAACACCCTCCTCGACCGCCGGTACCACCCGCGCGTGCCCTCGAGCGCCGACTTCCTGCGCCACGGCACCGGCCGCGGCGCCCCGGAGCGCACCGCCTGAGCACACGCTCCCCGGCCGCCGCGGCACGGATCCAGCGGCACGGAGCCGGCGGCGCGGGCCGAGGCCCGTTCAGCCCGCGCCGACGAGCAGCAGGGTCGCCCCGAACACCAGGCCCGAGACCACGAGCACCACGGTGGTGTAGCCCAGGATGTCGCGGATCTTGAGCCCGGCGATGGCCAGCAGCGGCAGCGCCCAGAACGGCTGGATCATGTTGGTCCACTGGTCGCCGTAGGAGATCGCCATGATCACCACGGCCGGGTCCACGTCGAGGCGGGCGCCGGCGTCCAGCAGGATCGGGGCCTGCACGGCCACCTGCCCGCCGCCGGAGGGGACGAAGAAGTTCACGAGCCCCGCCGAGAGGAAGGCGAGCAGCCCCAGCGTCTGGGGCGTGGCGACGGCCACGACCGAGTCGGAGAGCACCTGGATCAGGCCGGTCGCCGCCATCATTCCCATGATCCCGGCGTAGAGCGGGAACTGCAGGAGGATGTCGCCCACGTTCGCGGCGGCGTTCTTGATCAGCGCCATGACCTCGAAGGCGTTGCGCGCGAGCAGGAAGATCAGGCCCAGGAACATCCAGTTCACGACGTCGAGCGTCACCGTCCCGCCCTCGGCGAAGTGCAGCACCAGGTAGCCGGCGAGCGCCAGTCCCACGACCAGGGTGGGGACGCGGCTGGCGTCGAGCCGGTCGGCGGGGGTGACGACCTCCTCCTCGGTGACCGTCTGCTCCGAGGCGGCGAGGGCGGCTGCGGTCATCCGGTGGGCGGGGTCCACGGCCCGGGGCGCGATGAGCCACAGGGCCAGCGCGACGAGGACCACGGTGGCGACGACGGCGGTGAGGTTCCAGGCGGAGAACGTGGTCTCGGTGATGGGCACGGTGCGTCCGAGCTGCTCCTCGATGAAGGAGCCGGGGGTGGCCGCGGTGAGCGGCCCGGACCCGGAGTAGCCCATGTGCCAGACCACGAACCCGGAGAACCCGGAGGCCACGAGCATCGGGAAGCTCAGCTCCAGGCCGCGTCGGTCCCCCGCGGCGGCGACGTCGCGGGCGAGCAGGGCGCCGACGACGAGGCCGAGCCCCCACGTGATGAGGGAGGCGACCGCCGCCACCAGGAACACGAACACGTACGCCTGGAGGGGCGTCCGGGGCACCTGCGCCAGGGCGCCGAGCAGCCGGCGCACGGGACGGGTGTTGGCGAGGGCGTGGCCCAGCAGCAGGATCAGCGCCATCTGCGTCATGAACGCGAGCAGCCCGGCGAGCCCCTCGCCCCAGCCGCGCAGCACGTCGGCGGGTCCGGCGTCGGTGAGCAGCAGGGCCATGAGCCCGACGGCGACGCTCAGCAGGATGGCGAAGTTGAGCGCGGACGGGATGTACTTCTCGACGACCGAGTTGACGGGCCGCATCGCCCGGGCGATCGCGGGTTCACGGGTGCCGGTGCTCATGGCGGGGACTCCTGCTGTCGGCGGGCGCTCGGGCGGCCACGCCCTCCCCCGCCGGTCGCGGCGCGGCGGGGTCGGCGGGGGTGATCGTGGTCACCGGCGGGGGACGGGACCAGTATTCAGGTGGCGGGCAGGATCGTGGCGGTGCACTCGCCGAGGTCGATGACGGAGCCGCCGGGGCCGGGCGCGGTGCCGGTGAGGGTCACGCTCTGGCCGTCGGCCAGGAACGTCATCTCGGTGCCCCCGGGCAGGGCGAACGGCTCCTTGCCGCCCCAGGAGAGCTCCAGGAAGGACCCGCGCTGGTCCTTCTCCGGCCCGGAGACGGTGCCGGAGCCGAAGAAGTCCCCCGGGCGCAGGGACGCGCCGTTGACGCTCATGTGCGCGACCATCTGGGGTGCGGTCCAGTACAGGGTGGACGCCGGGGGGTGCGAGACGGTCCGGCCGTCCACGCTCACGCCCAGGGTGATGTCCAGCCCCCACGGCTCCTTGCCCTCGTCGTCGAGGTAGGGGGCGAGCTCGTGCTCGCGCGCCGGGGGCGCCACGCGGGCCGCGGACAGGGCCTGCCAGGGCACGACCCACAGCGAGATCGAGGACGCGAAGGACTTGCCCAGGTAGGGGCCCAGGGGGACGTACTCGTAGGCCTGGATGTCGCGGGCGGACCAGTCGTTGAACAGCACCACGCCGAAGAGGTGCTCGGCGGCCGCCTGCTCGAGGGAGACCTCCCCGGCCGGGGCCGCCCCGCCGAGGACGAAGCCGAGCTCCGCCTCGATGTCCAGGCGGCGGGAAGGGCCGAAGCTGGGCGGCCCGTCCTGCTCGGGGCGCAGGCCCTTGGGCCGGGGGAAGTCCTTGCCGGAGGGGATCACGGTGCCGGCGCGGCCGTGGTAGCCCACGGGCAGGTGCTTCCAGTTGGGCAGCAGCGGGGCCTGGTCCGGACGGAACATCTTCCCCACGTTGGAGGCGTGGTGCTCGGAGGCGTAGTAGTCGACGTAGTCGGCCACCGTGAACGGCATGTGCAGGGTGATCCCGTCCACCGGGTGGGAGGCCTGCTCCACCGTGTCCGCGAGCCCGTCGGCGGTCACGACCTCCACCAGCCAGGCCCGCAGCGCGGTCCAGGTCCCGTGGCCGGCCGCGAGCAGCGCGTCCAGGTTCGGGGCCGACACCGCCGTGCGCGCGGCGTCGTCGAGCCCCTCCACCGTGGCGGCCAGGGCGGCGACGTCGATCGCCCGGTCCCCCAGGCGCACCCCCAGGCGCGGGTCCCCGCCGGTGGGCGAGAAGGAGGCGTAGGGCAGGTTCTCGGGGCCGAAGCCCTCGGCGGCGAAACGGTCGGCGGCGGTGCTCACGGGGTGGATCTCCTTGGACGTGGGGGGACGGTGGCGACGGCGGCGCCCTCCCGCCCCGGTGGTCCCGGGGGGGGGGGGGGGGGGGGGGGCCGGGTCAGGGGGGGCCGGGGGGGGAGGGGGCGGGGGGGCTGGGGCTCGCGGGGGGGTCCGCCACGGCTCCCGGCCCCGAGGAGGGGAA
>NZ_JAVKPP010000060.1:0-900 GCF_040980965.1 Kocuria sp. CPCC 205231
TGAAAGTTTGCGGCTCAACCGTAAAATTGCAGTTGATACTGGATATCTTGAGTGCAGTTGAGGCAGGCGGAATTCGTGGTGTAGCGGTGAAATGCTTAGATATCACGAAGAACTCCGATTGCGAAGGCAGCCTGCTAAGCTGCAACTGACATTGAGGCTCGAAAGTGTGGGTATCAAACAGGATTAGATACCCTGGTAGTCCACACGGTAAACGATGAATACTCGCTGTTTGCGATATACTGCAAGCGGCCAAGCGAAAGCGTTAAGTATTCCACCTGGGGAGTACGCCGGCAACGGTGAAACTCAAAGGAATTGACGGGGGCCCGCACAAGCGGAGGAACATGTGGTTTAATTCGATGATACGCGAGGAACCTTACCCGGGCTTAAATTGCAGATGAATTACGGTGAAAGCCGTAAGCCGCAAGGCATCTGTGAAGGTGCTGCATGGTTGTCGTCAGCTCGTGCCGTGAGGTGTCGGCTTAAGTGCCATAACGAGCGCAACCCCTCTCCTTAGTTGCCATCAGGTCAAGCTGGGCACTCTGGGGACACTGCCACCGTAAGGTGTGAGGAAGGTGGGGATGACGTCAAATCAGCACGGCCCTTACGTCCGGGGCTACACACGTGTTACAATGGCAGGTACAGAGAGATGGTCCAATGCAAATTGGATCAAATCCTTAAAGCCTGTCTCAGTTCGGACTGGGGTCTGCAACCCGACCCCACGAAGCTGGATTCGCTAGTAATCGCGCATCAGCCATGGCGCGGTGAATACGTTCCCGGGCCTTGTACACACCGCCCGTCAAGCCATGAAAGCCGGGGGTACCTGAAGTACGTAACCGCAAGGAGCGTCCTAGGGTAAAACTGGTAATTGGGGCTAAGTCGTAACAAGGTAGCCGTACCGGA
>NZ_JAVKPP010000061.1:0-895 GCF_040980965.1 Kocuria sp. CPCC 205231
TCTGTCAACGACGGTCGAAAAGTGAGCAGTAGCGACGGCCCAAAAGTGAGCAGTGGATGTCGCTAGTTGGCTTGGTGGGTGGTGCTGGGCAGGGAGTCGGTGCCCAAGGTCTTGAGCCGGTAGCTGGCGCCTTTGAGGGTGTGGACCTCGGCGTGGTGGACGATGCGGTCGATCATGGCCGCGGCGATGGTGACGTCGCCGAAGACCTCGCCCCAGCGGGCGAAAGGCAAGTTGCTGGTGAGGATCAGCGAGGCCTTCTCGTAGCGGGTCGAGACGAGCTGGAAGAACAGGTTCGCGGCCTCTTGCTCGAAGGGCAGGTAGCCGACCTCGTCGATGATGATCAGCCGGTACCGGCCCAGCTTGCGCAGCTCTGCGTCCAGGCGCCCGGTGTCGTGGGCGCCCTTGAGCCGGTGGATCCAGTCCACGGCGGTGGCGTAGAGCACCCGGTGGCCCTGCTGGCAGGCGGTGATGCCCAGGGCCGTGGCCAGGTGGGTCTTGCCCGTGCCCGGGGGCCCGAGCAGCACGATGTTGCCGGCCTCGGCCAGGTACCGGCCCGAGGCCATCGCGGCGTAGTCGGTGTGGGTGATCGCCGTCTGGGCAGTGAAGTCGAAGTCCTCGGCGGTCTTGATCGCGGGGAACCCTGCGGCAGTGATCCGCAGCCGGGCCCCGGAGGCATTGCGGGCGCCGACCTCGCGCTCGAGCACGGCGGCCAGGTACTCCTCGTAGGACCAGTGCCCCGCACGGGCAGTGTCGGCGATCCGGGCGGCGGCCTCACGGATCCGTGGGGCCTTCAACGAGGTCGTGAGGTAGTCCAGGGTCTTGGCCGTCTCGGCCGGTGTGGTGGCCATCAGGCGACCTCGATCCCGAACGCGCGGTCGTAGTCGGCCAGATCCCG
>NZ_JAVKPP010000062.1:0-878 GCF_040980965.1 Kocuria sp. CPCC 205231
CGTGAGAGGTAGAGCGACCGATAGGACAAGAGGGCTTCACCGCCTATCGAGTCCTGACGAACTCCGAATGCTCACGGTCTGCAGTCCGGCAGTAAGGGGGCGGGTGCTAAGGTCCGTCCCCGAGAGGAGAAGAATCCAGACCGCCGTCTAAGGTCCCGGAGTTCTGCCTGAGTTAGTCTAACGAAGTCTGGTCCCTATGACAGCTAGGATGTTGGCTTGGAAGCAGCCATTCATTCAAAGAGTGCGTAACAGCTCACTAGTCGAGGGTCCGGGCATGGATAATAATCGGGTATAAGGCAGACACCGAAGGCGCGGGATAGCAATTTTAAAAGTATCGGTAGGGGAGCATACTCACAGCGTCGAATGGTGTACGTAAGTTATCCTGGAGCGGTGAGTAAAGCAAATGTAGGAATAAGTAACGATAAGGAGGGTCAGATTCCCTCCCGCTGTAAGACCAAGGTTTCCCGGGCAATGCCAATCAGCCCGGGGTCAGTCGGGTCCTAAGTCTAAGCCGAACGGCGATGGCGATGGCAGAGACGGTTAATATTCCGTCACTGCCGCATGGGGCGACGTGGAGACGGAGCAGTGAAACCACCGCGGGGCGACGGAAGTCCCCGTTGAAGAGTGTAGGCGTTGAGGATGGCAGGCAAATCCACCATCCGAGCTGAACTTGACAGTATGGAGTCTTCTTCGGAAGAATCCAATAGTGTGGGTAAACATACTCCCGAGAAAATCCGCTAAGCTTAACCCATGCGGCACCCGTACCGCAAACGGACACACGTGGTCGGGTAGAACATACTAAGGCGTTGAGAGATTCATGGTTAAGGAACTAGGCAAATTGACCCTGTAACTTCGGGATAAAGGGTCCTCGTGATGAG
>NZ_JAVKPP010000063.1:0-867 GCF_040980965.1 Kocuria sp. CPCC 205231
CCAACGTGCTTTAACGCGCATATCCTGAACCGCCTCATAAGCGAGTTTCTGCACATGGAAACGGTCTGTGACGCGGCGTGCGGCGGGAAAACAGAGGCGGGCGATCTGCTCCATGTTCGGAGCCATATCCATAGTTATCTCCCTGACCTGAAAGCGTCTGCGGCGGGAAAGACGGAGCAGTACGGAGGTCACGGTCTTTACATCTGTTCCTTTCACAACGGCGATAAGACTGCCCGAACGGCCTTTTCTCTCCTTGTTTATCAACACGGTATATAATTCTCCGCGGGAAAGGCAGACTTCATCCAGTCCCACATAAGCACCGATGTTCTTCTCGAAAAGAAGCCATTCTTCGGCATGAGGAAGCTGCTCCCAACAGAGATAACCGCTCAGGTGATTCCGGTATTGCCGCTCGAGCAGTTCCCCGTCGACCCCGAACAGCGTTCCCAACAGCCTGCAGCCCACCGGCAGCTTATCAATATAATTCTTTTAAAAAAGACGCAAATTCATGCGTCATACGGCTACCACCGGCAACCAGTTTCCAGTCACGGCTCACGTAACGGTTCTCATCCTTGACAACCCACCTGCGCCGGCGCACGTTCAGAAAAAGCTTCTTGCCGCGTATGGGGAAATCCTGAACCACAACAGGTTCGTAAAAACCCTTGCTCTCAACTTTCATTCCTGCGTATTCTTTAGGAACTTCATTCTTTTCTTCTAAATAAATCACTATTTCCGATGCGCTTTCCTTTACGTCCGAGATGATGAAATAATCCAATGTCCCTTCAGGAAGAAGGAGACGGTAGCCGTTGTTGTCCATAAGATTTCTGAGTTAGTTTTATGCAAAGATAGGATTTTTACAAATATTACCCC
>NZ_JAVKPP010000064.1:0-845 GCF_040980965.1 Kocuria sp. CPCC 205231
TCAGAATCATGGAACGACCAGCGGTTAATTCGCGGTCACAATCATGTTTCGTGATGGTCTTATAAACGCAGGTATCGACATTAATATCAATACAGTCACCCGTTTTAATTTTGCGGGTAAATCGCGCCACGCTGGAAAGAATATCCGGTTTATAGGTTTCCAGCACATCGCAACGCAAACGCAATTCCCACAATTCACCGCCGAGACTGGTAATAGAATCGATGAAATAATAACGCTTGAGCGCGGGGATTTCAGCGTAATTAATATTATCAAATCCGGTCGGTAAATCAGGAATAAGAATTAAAACAGGGGAGGAAATATCAACGTCACGTTTAAGGAAAATATCCATTCGGGTAATTTCCTGCATAGTTTTACCGATTACATTATCCGCATCGGTTACGGTGAATAGCGTTAATAACATAAATCACCTCAGATAAAAAAGGCCAGCCGTTAGGCCAGCCTTTGATTACACACCACCAGAAATTAAGCCAGTGTTTCGCCGATGAAGAAAACAACAAAGTTTTCATTCAGGTCATTATAATATCCGGCGTCCATCTTGTACCAGTTATTATAGAATTCCGCTTTAGCATTATAAGCGGTAGTAGTGCGGCGGTCGAGATTGGACACACCAACCGCATCACGGTCAAACACACAACCGATGATAGCGGCGTTTTTCTTGCCAGTGCCAACACCTTCCGCCGGGAGTTTAACGGTTTCGCCGGACGCGGTTTTAACGTCGATGATACCAGTGCTCGCCAGCGTGTAATCAGTGCCGGAACCCTGCCAGTATGGAACGGTGTCATGCTGAGGCAACGCCAGTTTTTCAGGGTTTTCCAGCAATGCCG
>NZ_JAVKPP010000065.1:0-839 GCF_040980965.1 Kocuria sp. CPCC 205231
CGTTGACGGGTTGAACATACAGCCAGGAGGCATCTATGTAGACGTAACCTTCGGTGGTGGCGGACACTCTAAAGAGATTCTGTCGCGCCTGACGGAGGGAGCGCACCTGTACAGCTTCGACCAGGATGCCGATGCAGAACGCAACGTGGTGGCAAACGAGAACTTCACCTTCGTATGCTCCAACTTCAGATTCCTGAAAAACTGGATGCGTTACTACGGGGTAGACGGACTCGACGGACTGTTAGCCGACCTGGGCGTATCGAGCCATCACTTCGATGACGAGACCCGCGGTTTCTCCTTCCGTTTCGACTCCCCACTCGACATGCGCATGAACAAACGTGCGGGGAAGACTGCTGCCGACATCGTAAACGAATATGACGAAGGTGCCCTTGCCGACATCTTCTACCTATACGGTGAGCTGAAGAACTCGCGCCGCATCGCCTCGGCACTCGTCAAGGCAAGAGCCGAGAAGCCCATCCTCACCACCAAAGACTTCATGGCAGCCGTAGAGCCCCTCTTCAAGCGGGAACGCGAGAAGAAAGACATGGCAAAGCTCTTCCAGGCGCTGCGCATAGAAGTGAACCACGAGATGGACGCCCTGAAAGAGATGCTCCGCTCAGCCACGGAACTCCTGAAACCGGGAGGCAGACTCAGCGTCATCACCTATCACTCGCTGGAAGACAGAATCGTAAAGAACATGATGAAAGCGGGCAATGCAGAAGGCAAGATAGAGCAGGACTTCTTCGGAAGAATAGAAACCCCTTTCAAACTCGTGAACAACAAGGTTATCGTTCCCGATGCCGACGAGCAGGAAAGAAACCCTAGGAGCAGAAGCGCCA
>NZ_JAVKPP010000066.1:0-804 GCF_040980965.1 Kocuria sp. CPCC 205231
CGCCGTCACTCATAAGAGCTCCGACCGCTTGTAGGCGCATGGTTTCAGGAACTATTTCACTCTTCTGTTCGAAGTGCTTTTCACCTTTCCTTCACAGTACTGGTTCACTATCGGTCTCTCGGGAGTATTTAGCCTTACCGGATGGTCCCGGCTGATTCACGCAGAATTCCTCGTGCTCCGCGCTACTCAGGATACCACTAGGCTTCGACCGGCTTCGTATACGCAACTATCATGCTCTATGGTTGAACTTTCCAGAACATTCTACTCACCAGTTTTCTTGCCACAACGTGGTCCTACAACCCCACATATGCCGTAACATAGGTGGTTTGGGCTAGTCCCCGTTCGCTCGCCACTACTAGGGGAATCATTATTTATTTTCTTTTCCTGCAGGTACTAAGATGTTTCAGTTCCCTGCGTTAGCCTCCAACTTAGTTGGATGATTGGTCTTCAACCAATCGGGTTGTCCCATTCGGAAATCTCCGGATCAAAGGTTATTTGCACCTACCCGAAGCTTATCGCAGCTTATCACGTCCTTCATCGCCTCCGAGAGCCAAGGCATCCGCCATGCGCCCTTGCTTACTTTCTTTCAAACGTTTTATTCTCATACTGGTATTGACTTGGGAATTGCTTCCGGCTGTCAATATTGCATATTCGAACACGTACGGTTTGATATATACTTTTAGCTCTTACTTTTAATTTTACTTTTTGTACATCATGTCAAAGATCGTTTCTCTTTTCAGAGAGAGTGGAGAATAACGGATTCGAACCGTTGACCCTCTGCGTGCAAGGCAGATGCTCTAGCCA
>NZ_JAVKPP010000067.1:0-791 GCF_040980965.1 Kocuria sp. CPCC 205231
CGTCTCGGCCGGTGTGGTGGCCATCAGGCGACCTCGATCCCGAACGCGCGGTCGTAGTCGGCCAGATCCCGTACCAGCGGATCCGGCTCGGCGCCCGGGTGGGGGTGTTGTTGGTAGGCCCGGCGCAGCACCGCGGCGGTGGCCACGTGCGCCGGATCGGTGACCGTGGTCGCTGACGCCCAGCAGCGCGCGTGCTCGGCCACGACCCGGCCCTGGCAGCGCACGAGCACCCGATCCAGGTCGGCGGTGACCTCGACCATGGCCCCGATCACGGTCGGGTCCACGGAGTAGTCGTTGCCGGCGACCCGCACGTAGTAGTCCCGGCCCAGCCGCACCCAGGTGCGGTGCCCGAGCGCCGGGGCGACCGGCGGCACGGGGAGCATCGCGGCCCGATCAGCGGCGATCAGCTCCGCCGGCCGGGCGGCGATGGCCCGCACCCGGCGGGTGTTGGCACCCACCAGCCAATGGCGCAGTTGGGCGTTGAAGTCGGCCGGGGAAGCGAAACTGCGTCCGGGCAGGAACGAGGTCTCGAGATAGCCGTTGGCCCGCTCCACGATGCCCTTGGACTCCGGGTCGTAGGGCTTGAGCTGCACCAGGGTCGCCGCCATCGTGCCCATGAACGCGGCCACCCCCTCGGCCGGGCGGCCCCCGCGACCGATGCCGGACTCGTTGTCCCAGACCCACCGCCGCGGCACGCCCTGGATCTGCTCGACCACCAGATGCCACATCCCGGCCAGCAGATCACCGGTGGTGCGCGAGGGAATCATCACCGCGGTGACGAACCGCGAGGA
>NZ_JAVKPP010000068.1:0-791 GCF_040980965.1 Kocuria sp. CPCC 205231
CGTCTCGGCCGGTGTGGTGGCCATCAGGCGACCTCGATCCCGAACGCGCGGTCGTAGTCGGCCAGATCCCGCACCAGCGGATCCGGCTCGGCAACCGGGTGGGGGTGTTGTTGGTAGGCCCGGCGCAGCACCGCAGCGGTAGCCACGTGCGCCGGGTCGGTGACCGTGGTCGCTGACGCCCAGCAGCGCGCGTGCTCGGCCACGACCCGGCCCTGGTGACGCACGAGCACCCGATCCAGGTCAGCGGTGACCTCGACCATGGCCCCGATCACGGTCGGGTCCACGGAGTAGTCATTGCCGGCGACCCGCACGTAGTAGTCCCGACCCAGCCGCACCCACCAGCGGTGCCCGATCGCCGGGGCGACCGGCGGCACAGGGAGCATCGCGGCCCGATCAGCGGCGATCAGCTCCGCCGGCCGGGCGGCGATGGCCCGCACCCGCCGGGTGTTGGCACCCACCAGCCACTGGCGCAGTTGGGCGTTGAAGTCGGCCGGGGAAGCGAAACTGCGTCCGGGCAGGAACGAGGTCTCGAGATAGCCGTTGGCCCTCTCCACGATGCCCTTGGACTCCGGGTCGTAGGGCTTGAGCTGCACCAGGGCTGCCGCCATCGTGCCCATGAACGCGACCACCCCCTCGGCCGGGCGGCCCCCGCGACCGATGCCGGACCCGTTGTCCCAGACCCACCGCCGCGGCACGCCCTGGATCTGCTCGACCACCAGGTGCCACATCCCGGCCAGCAGATCACCGGTGGTGCGCGAGGGAATCATCACCGCGGTGACGAACCGCGAGGA
>NZ_JAVKPP010000069.1:0-769 GCF_040980965.1 Kocuria sp. CPCC 205231
CATACCTAACAGTTCTTTTTGACCTTCCTTGTTGATACCAAGAATGTTGTAAATGGCTCGTGTGACAGCTCTGCCATTCTCATCCTTTACCTTATAATGGATAGCATCAAGCCAGCAAATGGCATATACAGGATCGAGCATGCGAGACTTCCAGGCGGTGATTTCGGGTAATACACGGTCTGTTATAGAGCTGATAGTATCGGCTGATAGAGTTGTGTTGAACTCACGCTCAAAGTAGCTGCTGATGTCACGTGTGCTGGTGCCCATGGCGTACATCTCAATAATCTGGTCTGCCATGCCATTGGCAAGAATAGTCTCACGCTTCTTTACGGTCTCAGGTTGGAAAGTTCCGTCTCGGTCACGAGGAGTCTCTATAGTGACCTCACCATATTTTGTTTGAACCTTCTTACTCATCTTACCATTACGACGGTTGCCGGAAGAGCGTTCCTCTTCACTTAAATGAGCGTCCATCTCACCTTCGAGAGCTGAGTTGAGAATACGCTCTAACAATGGAGCTAATGCTCCGTCCTTGCCAAATAAGGCTTCACCACTACGCAACTGCTGAGCTGCTTTCTTGTAATCAATTTCTAAGTTGTCCATAATATAAAAACTGTGTTAAACTACTTTTATTGTAGCTTGACACAGTTTAATTTACACTCTCTCGGTCGCACAACAGCTGTTGTGCGCTTGCATAACAGCTGATATGCGCATGCACAACAGCTGTTGTGCATGCGTCAGTCAACTGTTATACACCAACTATTATCCAGAC